>CAJLNC010000058.1 GCA_905207905.1 uncultured Lachnospiraceae bacterium
AGTTTGAGTGCCTTATACACTCTCGGATTGCCCTGTACCACCACATCCTGATTCAAACAGCGGCGGTAACAGTATTCCTGTTTTGGCAATCCCGATAAGGCAACCGCCTTGTTAATAAGTTCATTTTCTTCGGGAGATACCCGAAACCCTACCGTAATGTTTCTCCAACGATTTTTGTTATCCCTGTTCTTAGCTGACATTTTCAACCTCTCCTTTCCCTAAATCATCTAATCTATCTGCCATTTCCGTCTGTTTTGACGGGAACAGATGAGCGTACTGGTAAGTGATGTCAATGCTTTCATGCCCCACACGGTCTGCAATCGCCACCGCTGAAAAGCCCATATCAATGAGCAAACTTATATGACTGTGACGGAGATCGTGAATGCGGATACGCTTTACCCCTGCGGCATTTGCCCCTCTGTCCATCTCGTGATGGAGATAACTTTTTGTGACTGTAAAGATACGGTCTTTCTTCTTTAATCCGTAAAGCATACTCAGATATTCCTGCATTTCCTCACAAAGAAACTTCGGCATTTTGATCATGCGGTTGCTTTTCTTTGTTTTCGGTGTGGTAATCACATCTTCTCCGTGTAGCCGCTGATAAGATTTATTGATTCTGACGGTTTCTTTCTCAAAATCGAAATCGGCTGCGGTCAGTGCAAGAAGTTCTCCTTCTCGGATACCGCACCAATAGAGCATTTCAAAAGCGTAAAAGGAAACTGGTTTGTCCATCATTTCAAAAGAGAATTTCTTGTATTCTTCTTTTGTCCAAAACAGCATTTCCTTGTGTTCCTCACTTCCCATATTTCCTACTTTTGCGGCAGGATTGGAACGCAGCTCATAGTAACGTACCGCATGATTAAATATGGCTGACAGTTGATTGTGCAGCGTTTTTAGATAGGTCTGTGAGTATGGCTTTTTCTTCTCATCCCGATAGGCAAGCAGTTCATTCTGCCATGTGATAATCTCTTTTGTGGAAATCTCGCTAATCCTTAACTTTCCGAAATACGGAAGTATCTTCGTGCGGATGATATGCTCCTTTGTCAGCCATGTGTTCTCCTTCAGACGTGTTTTCACATCCCGGATATACAATTCGGTAAAGGCTTCAAAACTCATATCAAGGTCAGAAGCATTCTGTAACTGGAACATCCGCTCCCATTCCTGTGCTTCTTTCTTGGTAGCAAAACCACGTTTACATTTCTGCCTACGCTCGCCTTTCCAGTTCACATACCTTGCCATCACATACCATGTTCCATTGTCCTCATTCTTAAATACCGGCATTATTTTTCCTCCTTTCCTGCTCCGTAGAGCCTTTCATAGAAATACTGGCGGTTCACACGCCCCGCAATCGTAATAAAGCCCTTTTCTTTCAATTCCTCATTCAACTGTCGAATTAACTTATAGGCATAAGGCTTTGATACGCTTAGTTCCTGTGCCACTTCTCCGGCACGAATAAATTTGTTATCCATAGATTGCCCTCCTTCTTTTCTAAACTTATTTGCTTAATTTCGAATTCATTATACTAAGCATATTTGCTTGTGTCAAGCGGTTTTTTGAAAAATATTAAACTTTTTTGTTTTGTATTATCTTGACTTCTCCTAAACATATCTGCTATACTGATTACACTACATATACAAGGAGCGATGATGATGGCTATTGGAGAAAGAATACATTTTTTCCGCATTCTGCGTGGAATGACACAAAAATATCTTGGTACGATTGTCGGTTTTCCTGAACGAAGTGCTGATGTACGTTTAGCTCAATATGAAACAGGAACAAGAAAACCGAAGGCGGAACTTACTGCTGCATTGGCACAGGCACTTGATGTTTCCCCTCATGCCCTCGATGTACCTGACATTGACAGCTATATCGGACTGATGCACACTTTGTTTACCCTTGAAGATCTGTATGGTCTGACTGTCAGCGAAGCAGACGGAGAAATCTGTCTGAAAGTCAACAAGGAAAAAGGAAAAAACGCCCACGAACTACTAAAAATGCTCTATGCTTGGAAAGAGCAGGCGGACAAGTTATCTTCCGAAGAAATCAGCAGGGAAGAATACGATAACTGGCGTTACCACTATCCGAAGTTCGATACCACACAGAGATGGGCAAAAGTACCCTCACAGGAACTTAGTGACGCTTTGGTTGAAATGTTCAAAGACCAACTCAAACCAGATAAATAAAGACGACAAAAAACCCTTAGCCATGAGTTTCATACCCACAGCTAAGGGCTTAGTTTATAATATGGATTTATTTGTTGCACAACCACCTGTCAATCATTCTTTAACCGCAAAACCATTGGATTACAAGAATAATGGCTCTTATGCAACTGTTATCAATTTGTTATCAAAAGACTTCTTGAAGTGCCGCAAACCCGCATAAACACTGGGTTTTTACGATACTCCAACTTATTCAAACTCTATGGTTGCCGGCGGCTTAGGTGACATATCGTAGCATACCCGATTCACATTCTCCACCTCTGCAAGGATCCGCTCTGTAATCTTCTGAAGTACCTCCCAATCTACCCGCTCAATGGTGGCGCTCATAGCGTCAATAGTATTGATGGCGCGGATGATCACCATATATTCAAAACATCTCGCATGATTCTTCATGCCTACAGACTTGAAATCCGGCACTACAGTAAAGTACTGCCATACCTTCTTATCCAAGCCTGCCTTCGCAAATTCTTCCCGCAAAATGGCATCGGATTCTCTCACTGCCTCTAAACGATCTCTGGTAATGGCTCCCAGACAACGAACCCCAAGTCCCGGTCCCGGGAAGGGCTGACGATAGACCATCTCCGCCGGAAGCCCCAGCTCCAGGCCGCAGGCCCGCACTTCATCCTTAAACAGCTGTTTTAAAGGCTCCACCAATTCAAACTGCAGATCCTCAGGCAATCCGCCTACGTTGTGATGAGATTTTACCATTTTAGCTGTCTTGGTTCCACTCTCAATAATATCCGGATAGATGGTTCCCTGCCCCAGGAAATCAATTCCCTCCAGCTTTCTTGCTTCCTCTTCGAATACCCGGATGAACTCTCCTCCAATGATCTTTCGCTTCTGCTCCGGATCTGCCACATTTTCCAGCTTGGTAAGGAAACGTTCGGTTGCATCTACATAAATCAGGTTAGCATGAAGCTGATTCCGAAATACCTCTACTACACTCTCTGACTCATTTTTACGCATCAGACCATGGTTGACATGAACGCATACCAACTGCTGCCCAATGGCCTTGATCAGCAAAGCTGCCACGACAGAGGAATCTACTCCACCAGAGAGGGCCAGCAGCACCTTACGGTTTCCTACCTGCTTTCGGATCAGTTCCACCTGGTCTTCAATAAAGTTCTTCATATTCCAGTTTGCCTCTGCATGACACTGACGGAACACAAAATCTCTAAGTTCTTCTTCCTTTGGAAGCTGCTGGTACTTTTTTTCACATTGGGAGGAAGGATAATCTACAGAGATCACTGGATATCCCCAGTCATAAAGCTCCGGACGCACTTCAACAGCAACTCCGTCAACTATGCGGTTTTCTCCCCCGTTTAAAATAATGCCTTTCACATTGTCTAGTTTCTGAATTTCTTCCTGGGTAATATCGTGGGGATGAATTTCACTGTAAACCCCTAAATCCCGAATCTGTCGAGCGAGAACCGTGTTTTCTGTACTTCCAAGATCCAGAATTACAATCATATCCTGTTTCATGTGTTTTCTCCTTTTTTGTATGAAATTATGCTTTGCGCCGGGACACAATTTGTGCTGTTTTGTACTGTTTCCTACGAAGTTTTCGCTGCGTCTGGCGGCTTGTGTTCCTTAAGTGTTCCTATTATATCACGTCTTTGCTGAAAAGTCTTTACAGAAAATTCATGAGAATTTCGTTTTTTCTGTTTCTTCTGTTTAGAAAAAGATGTATAATGATGGTAAATATTACTATACTATTTTAAGCGAGGAACGGTCAGATGAAAAAAACGCTCAAAAAAGGTCCCATTTTGTGTACTGCAGGCCCTCATCAGGGACGTATCGGTTATCTGGATGATTTTGGTATGGACTGCACCCTTTGTCCGGAAATCTGCTGCGTAAAAATTTGCGAACGCAGCCGGGAAAGCTGCAGCTCCTGCACTGATCTCCTGAAAAAACATGGTGCCTGCCCGGCTATGGCCATCGTCTATTTCGGCAGGATACCGTTCTGCTCTGAATATGTCTTTCTTCCAGTGGAGCACTGCACAAATGAAATTTCTCCCAGGGAACTGGTCTTTCGGATTCTCGCTCTGGAAGAGCAGCTTGGCCGGATGAGCGCCAATAAAAAGAAGGCCCTCCTTTTCCAGGAATTAGAGTACGCCCGATCTCTGCTTTATGAATACACCCTGCTCTCTGCCTTTTCCAACAGTTCCGGAAAAAATCTTCTGCTTGGTCCTCAAAGCAACGGAGCGATCTCCGCCAGAATTTACAGCGATCTCATCGGTCTGGGACACCGGCCCTGGATTCTGGGATGGACAGAATCCCTGCTTTCATCCGCTTCCCTGCCGCTGCAGGAGGGTCTTACCCGAGCCGATGCTGTACTCTTTTTCCTGTCATCCGACACGGTACACTTCCTGGAACGCCACCCTCAGCAGAGAGCATTCTTTCAAAAACTGTTCCGCTGCGGCGCTCCCTGCATCGCTCTCCTTCTGGAACCCTGCAAGATGCCTGCCTATTTACCGGATAAAAATCCCATAAAGTTTTTCCGAAATTATGAAGAAGGCTTTAAACTCCTTCTGGAACGGCTTTCCTAAACCTGAGCAGTTTCTCTGCACCCTTCAGACCGCCTCCCGCTCTGTTTGGCCTGCGCCTTTTTGCCTTCACACCCCTGCCCTGGCAAAGAAAACCTGCAGAAGCAGATCCGGTTCCTATTCCAGGCACTGTTCCTTTTCATATACCTGATCCAGCACAGCTGCCACCTTACAGACGGTAAGATAACAGCGTTCCTCCTTTGTATAAAACTGAGGCTTCAAGCGATGGCAATCCTCTGATCCAAACTCCTGCTGCACATTTTCCACAAACTCTTTTGTCATTTTCATAAGCTTGGGGCTGGTATGGCCCCCAACGCCCTCCACAAATTTGCAGCTGAGGGCCGCGCATCCCCCGGTAACGGCTCCGCAGACGCTTCCGCATCCCATTCCCCCGCCAAATCCGGCCATTACTTTCACGGTTTCCGGTGGAAGCTGGATTCCCCAGGCCTCCACTGCCGCACTGAATACCGCCTCTGCACAATTGTAGTTCGTCTCTTTATAGTATTTTTCCAGATAATCTACGGCCTTTCCCATACTCGTTTCCTCCTTTGTATCATAAACCTTCTTTATCTGCAATATCATCCAGGAAACTCCTGGCAAGATCTTGCCTTTCATTTTCTCAGCTGCCTCAAAGCTGCAGCAGAACTCATCCTATACCCAAAGCAACTCCCTGCTTTCTGGTTTGCTTCTCTATCACCCTTTGCTTCATACCTGCGTTCCCTTAATGCCTCTCCTGACTATGAGTTCGAAACACCCTTCTTCGAATGGTAAAATATGTGATCAGCATCCCTGCACCGGTAATAATCCAAGTAATAGGGTATACGATCATCAGAACACGAAAATCTTTGATCTTCTGGCAAATCGTAAATACCCACAAAAGCCGGACAACGCAGGTGCCGAATACGGTAATAAGAGCTGGGGTCAAAGAATATCCAATTCCCCGAAGAGCCGCTCCTCCGATCTCATAGGTAGATACAATCACATTCATAGAGAGAATAATCACCATTCTGATGGCTGCATAATGAGCCACCTGCGGATCCTTTGTAAACAGAGAAATAAAAAAGCTGCGGCCAAGCACAAACGTCAGGCTCATGGCTCCGGCAGTCAGCATACTCACCGTAATACACAGCCGAAATACCTTTTTGCATCGGTCAAGCTGATTGGCGCCAAAATTCTGGCTGGTAAAGGTAACTGTTGCCTGATTAAAAGCGCTCACTACAAAATAAGTAAAATATTCAAAGTTCAGCCCAACCGCGGAGCCTGCCACCGCGGCAGAGCCAAAACCGTTAAGTACGCTCTGAACGCACACATTGGAAAAAGAAAACACCGTACTCTGCAGCCCCGCAGGAACTCCAATTTTCAGAAGCTTTTTCAACTCGCTCCCAGAAACTGCCAGTTTTCTCACCTGGAGACGAATAGGATCTTCCTCATGGGTGAGAAAATGCCACACCATACCGGCACTGATCATATTGGAGATAACCGTGGCAATCCCGACTCCTGCCACTCCCATGTGAAAAACAATCACCAGAAACATATTCAGTCCCGCATTGACAACACCTGATAGCACCAGGCAGTACAGCGGACGTCTCGTATCCCCTATACTTCTAAGGATGGCTGACCCAAAATTGTAAATCATGATAAAGGGCATTCCCATAAAATAAATTCGCAGATACAGCACTGCATGATCGATCACATCCTCAGGTGTATTGATCAGAAGCAATATCGGTTTTGTCACCAACAGCCCCAAAAATAACAGAAGCACGCCGCTTACCAAAGCCACCACCATGGAAGTATGTACCGTAGAACGTATCTTTTCTTTTTCTCCCTGGCCGATGTATCCGGCTATGACTACATTGGTTCCCACCGAAATCCCCACAAATAAATTTAATAGCAGATTGATCACCGGCCCATTGCAGCCCACCGCAGCCTGCTCCTGGCTGCTGGCAAACCTTCCTACCACAGCCACATCCACGGAATTAAACAGCTGCTGCAAAATGCTGCTCATCGCCAGGGGCAGAGCAAACAGCAGAATCTTATCCAGCAAACTGCCATTTAGCATATCAATCTTATTTTTTTCCTTTCTCTCCCTCTTTGTTACCGCCTGTTTCTCTTTCACTGCTTTTCTTCCTCTCTCCTCTGTAAATCTCATAATTCATCAGTCTGATTCTATCACACTCTTTTCCGAAAAACTATTGATTTTTTTAGAAAAGTCCGATAGAGTAGTTGGGGAGTTGCTGAACATAGAGTGCACAGTAGCTTCAAGGAAACAGGTGCTCTTCGGGAAGAATCGTTTTCACAAGGCTTTTACCGTCTGTCCCTTTCTTTCCCCTTTTATTCATCTCAATGCGCACCCAAGATCCTATAAATATATTTTTATTCTCCGGCGTATAGATTCCATAGCAGCAGCCTCTGCATCTTTATGCCGGCTGAAACAGCAGAAAGGAAATCAACATGAAAAAAGAACAAAAAAACACGCGAAAAATCATTCTCTCTCTAATTGTCCTGGCAGCTGTCATTGCTCTGCTTCTGTGTGTATACCATTTCACCAAGGGTAAAACTGCCCAGGGCGCAAAGACCATCACTTTGGAAGTTGTCCACAAAGACCAGTCTTCAAAATCCTTTGAAATTCACACCGACCGGGAATATCTTGGCGAGGCTCTCACGGATGAAAAACTGGTGGAAGGCGAAACCGGCCCTTACGGTATGTTTATTACTACTGTTGACCAGGAAACTGCGGATGATACCAACCAAGAATGGTGGTGCATTACCAAAAACGGCGGCCAGGTAAATACTTCCGCCGACCAGACGCCCATTGCCGATGGGGAAAAATATGAGCTGACTTTGACTGTCGGCTACTAACCCTGCAGGATTCTTTCATTTTATCCGAATGCTCTGAGGAATAAAACCATGAAATCATCTGAAAACGCAAAAAAAATAACCCGACTGGTTACTATGGGGCTGCTCAGCGCAATTCTGGTATTGGGACAGCTGGGGATGGCTTTTCTTCCTAACATCGAACCGGTTACTTTTCTGATCATTGCCTATACTCTGGTTTATGGAAAACAGGTCTTTTCTATCATATATGCCTTTGTACTGGTGGAAGGACTGATTTTTGGTTTCGGTATCTGGTGGTTCAGTTATCTGTACATCTGGAGCATTTTGGCAGTGCTGGTGCTTCTGTTTCAAAAAAACATCTCCACAGTAATCTGGGCTGTGATTGCCGGAGCCTTCGGACTTCTCTTCGGGGCCTTATGCTCCATTCCTTATCTGATCACAGGAGGCCCCGGCGCAGCCTTTGCCTACTGGGTTGCTGGGATTCCCTATGATATCCTCCATTGTGCCGGAAACTTTGTTCTCACCCTGGTACTCTTCCGCCCTGTACTTGGGGTTCTGAAAAAACTAAATGCCTGGCAGAAGAGCAGCCTGCTGGCCCGGACATCTCCATAAAAGTAGAAAGAAGTCTTCCTGTACAGTTTGCCACCTACGGCGTGTTGCCCTATAGACACGAATGCTGGGGTGCCAAAAGCTCTGATGGAAAAACTCAGCGGTCAAATCGCACAAAAAAGCTGCACTCTGACAGAGAACGCTCGTTCATAGGGCTTTTGACACCCTAAGCTTCATCAGCGACAATTTCCTAATAAAATAGAAAAATCTCTTGACTCTCACCCAACGTGATATTGTATGCTCTTTTTACAGAAGCAAACTTCACACAGTGAGCCAGAAATGGAGGAGATATCTATGCACAAAACAGTTTCTGATCTTTATACTGTAGGACAGATCACCAAACTCACCGGTATAAGCTCCCGTGCCTTGCAGTATTACGATGAAATCGGACTGTTAAAACCCAGGATGCGCACAGAATCCGGTTATCGTCTCTATGACAAAAGCAGTCTGGAATTGCTGCAGCAGATCTTATTTTTCAAAGAACTAGGGTTTTCTCTGAAGCAAATCCGGGATTTGACGAAACAGCCGGACTTTGACCGTATCAGCGCCTACCGGAACCAGAAAAATCTGCTGCTGCTAAAACGCAACCGGATCGACCGGCTCATTGAGCTTCTGAATCGTTTAGAGAAAGGAGAATCTTGTATGAGCTTTAAAGAATTTGATCTGTCCGAATATCTGGAAGCGCTGGAACAGTTCAAAACCAGAGATACCAACGCCATCGAAAAGTATTTCGGAGGTCAGGAGCATTTTGAACTGCTTCTTAAAAAGATCCGGGAAGATGAGGACGAAGTGGCGAGACTGGCTATCCAGGAATACGGGAGTATCGAAAAATACACGGAGGCCATGAAGCATAACCTGGAACATTTTTCAGAAATTATGGAAGAAACCCTTACAGAAGACGCGGTAGAGATCGGTCATCAAACGGATGCGCTCTTTGCTCAGCTTACCGCAGATCTGTCCAGAGAAATTTCTTCTACCCAAAACCGGGAGATCATGATTGAGCTGGCCGCTCTGTTTCAAAAAAATGCTGCCTCCGTCTCCCTCGACCTGCCCTACTGGAAGGTAATGGCAGACACCTATTCCAATGACTATGTAAAAGATCAGACGGATCTAAGGTATGGAAAAGGAGCCGCAGACTATATCCGCGCAGCCTTTTTATATTTTGGCGAGCAAGGTGATCTTTCCCTGGAATAAAAGCGCAGCTTCATGCATGAAAAAATACTGCTGTCCTGATCAGCTGGCTCATTCTTAAACCAGATCCCGCCTCACCATGAAAGCAGACAGTCCCCCATCCGTTTTAAAGTTGGGACAGACTGTCTGCTTTACTGCTTGTTCTCCATTTATCGTTTTAACACCATCCAAAAATAGCCTCTTATGCCAGTGCGATCATCCGCTCATACTTTCTGTCGGAATCCTTGACCACTTTCAGTTTTCCCTGGGCAATGAAATCCTCTATCCTCTTTGCGTACCACCAGTCCCCCACTCCGATCTGTGAATGTCCCAGAATCCTTCCAATAATCCTGGCCTGCTTTTCCGGCTTTTGCCCTATCTCTCTCCAGATCAGAAAATCATAAAAGTCCTCCAAAACTCCCATCACTCTGCCGTTTACCACAGCCCGCAGGGGACTGTTATCCTGCTGAAGTTCTCTCCAGCGCAGCGTATAAAGGCGCTGCTCCTCCCTGGAGAGAGGCTTTGCATCCTGCAAAAATCCGGCAAACTCTTCTGCCGCAACCTCCCCCCAGCTTTGATAGGAAGTAATGGTATTCAAACCGCAGCGATATTCCGGAAGCCTGACCGCCTCCACCAGATTGGGATACTGACTCAGAATGCTGCACAGATGATAAAA
Source organism: uncultured Lachnospiraceae bacterium (assembly GCA_905207905.1). The sequence goes on from CAJLNC010000058.1 coordinate 10,056, forward strand.
ACCGCAGATGGAGTAGGGAGCCTGACTGTACCAGATCCGTATTTTCTCCCCCTGGCCCAGAAACTGCCTAAGGCGCTGCAGCTCTTCTCCATACTGGTTCAGAAGTTTTGACAGTTCTTCCGCTTCTTCCTCCGCTCCCCACTGTTCTTGAAAATACAGAGAATATAAAAGGCTGCTTCGATAGTGCGAATCCGGTTCCTGCAAGATATCTCCCATATCCAGATGAAATCCCAGACACACCACTTCCTCTGCCGTCCCTTCCACCCATCCGGAAAACTTTTCCCTTCTCTCTGGTGCCTTCTTCTTTCCTGCTATCCACACGGAAGTGGGACCATCTGATTTTGAGCAAATCACTACTTTACTCTTGGCGGCTTTCATAGAAGCTGCTTCGCTCTCTCCAAACAATACTTCGACCATTTCCTCTTCTCCTCTTCTTTCTCTGCGCTCTATCAGTCCTGCGTCCCTGTCATCCGCGCCGCTGCCGCTTTTTTATCCTGCCAAGGCCTATACTTCTGCAATTTTCATCCTGTTCAAAGATTATCCCGCAATGCCGCCATTTTTTCATCCCAGCAAGGTGTATCTTCGATGAAGCTGCTTTTCTTAATCCTGTTCAAAGGAAAGAATCTCTCCGGTGGTCGCATCCACGGTATACTCATACTCCCTGAAATCCTGACGAAATTCCAGTTCGTACTTCGCATATCCCCATTCTCTGTCAAAGCTCAGGGACTGGAAGGTAACCTCCTCCTCAGTCAGCCCAACATCCGCAAGTGCGGTCTCTTTTGCCTTCGCAATACCGATCAGCGCCTCTTCCGAAGTCTGCCCTGGAGCTTTCTCAGAAGCGCCCTTTGCCCCTTCATTGCTCAAGGAAACTTCTGTCTGTTGTTCTTCTTTCTGCTCCGGCTGGATCGCTTCGGCATTTTCTCCTGCGAGAGTCTGTTCCACCCGGGCGCCGCCTGCATCCTTTCCCTCTACACTCCACTGCAGGATCTGTCCCGTCTCCTGACGGATGGTATAATCATACTCCAACTGATCCAGATAAAACTCTACCTCATAGACGGAATCTCCATCTTCAAAATCTGCTTTTGTCCTCAATCTTTCAGCCTCATTCTTTAAAGCTCCGGCATCTGTGAGTGCAAGCTGCTCTGCGTCTTGTTCTGTCAAAAAAGATCCGGCAGCCTCTGTGCCGTAGGCTGCTGCGGCTGTAAAAGATGCGGTAAGCACCAGCGCCAGCCCGGCTGCAGCGATCGTCCTGTCAATTTTCAGTCTCATATTTCTGCCTCCTTCTTTTTACTATTTACAGTCAGAACTTTTTCCATTCTTCTGTAAATTGATTCATTCTAACACGTAAATTTTGAAAAAACAAGGGGCTGCCTTTTCTTTTTTAGCAGCCCCAAGCCTTCTTTCCTCCCATTTTAAATAAAAATATTACCGGTAAAATTTAATAAGAAATTCCGTTCCCTGTCCTACCTGACTGGAAACATCTATGGTGCCATTTTGAAAAAGTATAATCTTCTTCGCCATGGCCAGCCCAATTCCCACACTCTCGGGCGAAGAATTTGCCCCCTTATAAAACCGGTCAAAAATATGAGACAGCTGGTCTCTGGGAATCCCTTCCCCATTGTCTCTGACACGAAAATTGGTGGAAAAATTATTCTGACTTACCTCTACGCAGACCGTTCCCCCGCTGGCTGTATGTTCCACACAGTTTTTCACAACATTAGACAATGCCTCTGCCGTCCAATGAGGATCACAGCCTAACTCCAAACCTTCCTCCGACTCAATTCTCAGCTCGACCCCCTTCCGTTCCGCCGCCAGCTCCAGCGGCTGGCAGGCATTCTCTGCCAGTATTCCTGCATTCATCCTTCGCTTTTTCAACTTCAGCATATTGGCATCCAGCTGGGAAAGGGTCAGCAGATTGCGGATCAGCCAGTTCATTCGGTTTACCAGTATACCAATGCGCTCTGTAAATTCCAGCCGTTTCTCCTCCGAAAGGTTCGGTGTTTTTAAAAGATCCGTCATAATGGTGACGGCTGTAAGAGGCGTTTTAATCTGATGGGAAATATCAGAAAGCATAACAGCCAGATACTCCTTGTCCCGGACTGCCCCATCCGACTGTTCCTTCATCTGCACCATCAGTTTATACAGCTCATTCTGCAAAATCCCCATCTGGCCTTCTTTGCATCTGGCAAGTGCGGGAAGCTGGACCTGATCCTGCAGACTCATAAAATAATTGATAAGTTCATCCAGTTCCCGGCTTCTCCGACGTCTCTGCCAGAGCAGCGCTCCCAAAAAGAGCCAACTCACTGCCAGGAGCGCCGCAAGGATCCACAGCCAGGCCGACGCAAAAGCGGTATCCATTCTCTCCATCCCCCTCTTCCTCTCACAGACTTCGCTTATTCCTCCGAGCGGCAGCCCCTGCTTCTCACAGACTTCCTTTACGCCTCCAAGCGGTAACCAATTCCTCTCACAGTTCTGATCAGATTCCCTTCCGGGCTGTCACCGATCTTTTTCCGCAGCCGTTTTACATACACGCTGAGGGTATTATCATTGACAAATTCTCCCGCCTCATCCCAGATTTGTTCCAAAATCTGCTTTCTTGACAGCGTCTGTCCCCGGTGATTTAACAGAATCAGCAAGAGCTTATACTCCATTGCAGTCAGGATCACTTCCACCTGACCGCAGTATATGCGCCCTGTCTTAAGGTTGATCTGCATCCTTCCCACTTCTGCTGTCTGGGAGAAACAGGCCCCCTCTTGACCGCCTGAGGTTCTTCTCAGAATGGCTTTCATCCTAGCCAGCAACTCACGAATGCGAAAGGGCTTGGAAATATAATCATCCGCTCCCTGCTCCAGAGCCATCACCGTACTCACCTCATCATCGCAGGCAGTCAGGAACAGTACCGGAGCCTGACTCTGCCTTCGCACCTCCCGGCAGATCTGGCATCCGTCTCCGTCAGGAAGCATCAGGTCTAGAAGATAAAAATCCACCTGGCGCCCAGTATCGATCCATATCATGGCTTCCTGCCTGCTCCTGGCTGTCAGCACCTCATACCCTTCCTGCTCCAGGGCAAACTTCAATCCTTCCAAAATGATCTCATCATCCTCCACCACCAGAACAGTCATCACACACCTCGCATTTTCAAAATCTCATGTACTTGCATTCAAAATATACCGCACCTGCACAGATCGCTGCGTCAAAAACCTCCGGCATCAAAAAGACCCCCACGCAATGAATCCCTGCATCCAAAAGGCGGGAAATCAGCATATCCTTCAACCTGACAAAAAACCTGTTTGATTTCATTTCCTGTACCAATATTATAAAAGATTTTCTCCCCGAATACCACTGAATAATTCCTTTTTCAGCTCCTTTTTTAAACTCCGGACCGCAAAAGCGGCAAGAAGCACTGCCACTAAAGCTGCTGCCAGCAAAAACAATCCAATAGGCAGCGGAAGGATCAGATTGCCGAAGATCAGCGTACTTCCCCTGTAGATCAGGAACACCAAAAGCCCTGTTCCTGCCGCCGCCATAAGGATGCTGCGAAAAAAAATCCCGCCGCACTGGAATAGAACCATCTTTTTCATCTGAGCCTTCGTCATGCCCACGGCCTGCAGCACTCCGTATTCCCTGGTGCTTTCCTGGATCCAGCTTTGAATAGAATTAAACAGATTCAAAAGGCAGATCAGGGAGGTCAGAAGCACAAAACACACTAAAAGCCCATCTGTGATCACCATTACCGCTTGTTCCACATTCTCCAGATATCCTGCCTCCATCAGAGCAAATCCTCCATCCCCTCCCTTTGAAAGCTGTGTGAGCCGCCGGATCAGATCCGTCTCCTCTCCATTTAAAGAGATCAGCAGATAGGGTGAAACATAAGGACGGCCATCCGCCCCTGAAGTTAAGCGGGTGATCTCCTCTCCAGCCTGGGGCCCGGTAATAATCCAGATATAATAATCCCCCATTCCCTTCACATAAGGCTCCAGCACCTTACTATCTGCCAGGGCTGCTGTGTGAAAGGACTTTTTCACATACTCCTCTTCCTCTTCCGAATAAAAGCTTACCGCAAACTCCTCCCCAGGCCTTAAACGGGTCATAGGCTCCACATGGTAATACCGATAGCAATCCGGCTCCATCTCTCCTATCCCCACATTGTCTGTAGAAAATTCCCCTTCGTTCAGCACCACCGCTGAATTTTCCTTAAGACTTTCCAGGTCGGCTCCTGCTGCCTTTGCAATTTCCTGAAACGTCTCCTGGTCTACCGAAAGGAAATTTACCGTCTCCTTTTCATCTCTCCACTTTTTCTCAAAGGCTTCTCTGGACAACGTTCCATGGTGATACTCATTGAAGAGCTCATAATTGGCCTGCCAGTATTCTTCACTGTAGACAGTCCAATCCACCTGACCTGCGAACATACCATCCCGCCATTCCCGAACCGTCTCCACCCCCGGATCCTGCCGGATCTCTTCTTTCAGCGTCTCAAGCATCCCTTCTGTGTCGGAATCAGGCATATAATACAGCATATAATCGTAGATCTTTGGATTTGCTCCCATTCCGGTATTTCCCATTTTTTTCTCCATTACCGTATGAAGGGTTCTGGAGCCGAAGGAAGTCACTGCCAGCAGGATCAGAAAGACCGCTGCTGCTCTGGCAGTCCCCCGCAGCTTTCTCCCCCGACGTTTCAAAGTATTGCCCGCCACCATCCCCTCTGGCCCCAGAGCTTTTATGGCTCCAAAATTCGTTGGATATCTGCGGTTTTTCGTTCCTTCATTTCCCCGAATACTTTCAATGGGACCGATTTTCCCCATCATTCCGGCAGGACGCCAGGCCGAGATCAGCACGGTGACCATACTCAAGGCTCCCACCGCCGTCAGATTTTCCCAGGAAACCTTCAGGGACACTGCAGCCGTATCCGCCCCAAATCCCAGCCCCATAAACTGAGCGATCAGAGGCCGCACTCCCGTAACTGCTGCCCAGACCACCACGATACCGGAAAGGATCCCAAGAGGCAGCGCAAACAGCAGCAGATAAAAAGCCTCATAGAAAATGCTGCTGCGCTTCTGCCGCCCAGTGGCTCCTACAGAACAGAGCATTCCCAGATATTGGCTTCGTTCCCGAAAGGACATCTGGAACACATTGTCAATGAGTGCTACAGACACTGCCATAATCAGAGCCACGAACAGAATACTCATATACTTTACCATCCTGTTGATGGTTTCATTGGAAGAATCCCCAGAAAAGCCCAGAAGAAAATCATTAAACTCCAGTTCCCGTCCTTCCATCATCTCCCGAAGGGAGACTACATAAGAATCTGTCAGCAGTTTCTGATCAAAGATCATAGACAGATTAAACTCAGGCCTGCCAAGCAGCTGTTCTTCTGTCAGCGCCGTAAGCGCCGTATATCCCGCTGCCGCCAAATCTTCATAGGCAGGAGTCTTTATGATCCCCACCACCTGGTACGTCTGCTTCTCTCCGGTATATTCCCGATTCTCCAAAAAACTGTCGTTGCTTCCATAATAAGGGAAATTTTCCGGCACATCCACCGTCTCCCCAGAGGATACCTCTATCTGAAAAAATGGAAAATAGGTTTTTCCTCCGTCCTCCTGGATCCCGGTCACAGACCGATGAAAAAATTCTGCTTCCACCGTATCCCCCAGCTTTAGCATGGCGCCATCCTCCAGAGCGCTTCTGGAGATCACCAGCTCCTGCTCATTTTCCGGGAGCCGCCCTTCCTCCAGGGAAATATTCATCCAGTCAAAACAGTCTCCGGTATAGCCTTTCACATTCAGATAGGGACGATCCGGATTCCCGGATTCTAAAAACTCAGTGCAGCCCAAGGCAGCAGAACCGGCCGTCTCCTTCACATAAGAAAGGCTCTTTAGCTCCTGGTACTGGTTCTTAGAAATGCCGTAGACAGAAGCATGCCATTTTCCATCCTTTCTGGCAGCCACTGTTTCCAGATACTCAATCCCGGTATCCTTTCCCACAAACACACAAGTCATAAGAAGCACCATCAGCAAAATCCCCACAAAGGTGGTGAGGGTGCGCTTCTTATTTTTTTTCATATATTTCCTGGTAACCTGAAAAACAATATTTTTTCTCACTGTTTTTCACCTCCCAGTATGCGAATTCTCTCATCCCGAAGGATCCTGCCGTCCTCGATCCAGATCATCCGGTCCGCCTGAAGCGCAATACTCTCATCGTGCGTGATAAGGATCTGGGTCTGGCGCAGTTTTCGATTAGCCCGCTTCATCATCTCAATAATTTCCGCTCCGGTTTTCCGATCCAGATTCCCCGTTGGTTCATCTGCAAGTAT
>CAJLNC010000059.1 GCA_905207905.1 uncultured Lachnospiraceae bacterium
GCTCAGCAGCAGATGCAGAAAGCTCAGACTGACGCAAAAGCGGCAGTTGCCCAGGCACTGCAGTTTTCAGAAATTTTGCCTGGGCAGATTGCTGGCGTTGGTTTTTCTGGACAAATGCATGGGATGGTCGCTTTGGATGATCAGATGCAGCCTGTGGATGAGGCGATTATCCATTTGGATGCCCGGTCATTGAAAGAAAAAGAAACCATTTTTGAGCTTGCTGGAGACTTGATGAAGACAGAACTTCTAAATCAGCCAAGTACTGGGATGCTGATCTGTTCTTTGCTGTGGACGAAAAATCAGAAACCAGAATGTTATGAGAAAATCCGATATGTGATGTCGCCCAAAGACTACATCCGGTATCTTCTCACAGGCTGCGTAGGAACCGACTACAGTGATGCAGGGGCAACGCTTGCATTTTCCGTAAAGCATCGCAGATGGTGTATGGAATTGATACAAAGACTGGGATTGAAGGAAGACATCTGGCCGCAAGTATACGAATCCAGTGAAATAGCAGGAAAAATCACAGCGTCGGCAGCGGCTGAGACAGGTTTGCCGGAGGGAATTCCTGTGGTGGCTGGCGCTGGGGACTGTGCGGCTGCAATGATTGGAAATGCAGTGATTGAGAAAGGCATCATGACCTGCAATATCGGAACGGCATCTCAGATTGCAGTGATTACCGATAAGCCGGTGTTTGATGAAGGAATGCGGTGCCAGCTGTGGTGTCATGCGCTTCCGGGAGCCTGGATCTACCAGGGAGGCGCACTGAATGGAGGAAACACTTTAAGCTGGCTGAAAAATAAGGTGCTTCGGGATAAGCGGCCCTTTGCTCAATTGGATCAGGAGGTGGCAAAGATTCCGGCTGGCAGTGAAGGATTACTGTTTTTGCCCTATCTGGCAGGAGAGAGGACGCCCTTTAACGATCCAATGGCCAGAGGCGTTTATTTTGGAATGACGATGCGCCATGATCAGGCCTATGTGGTGAGAGCGACCATGGAAGGAGTACTTTACAATCTTAGAGAGTGTAAAACGATTTTTGATCAGATGAAAATTCCTCAGAAGAAGCTGATTTCTTCCGGAGGAGGAGCAAAAGGAAAAGCCTGGAAACAGATACAGGCGGATATGCTGGACATGCCGGTCTATACCACCAATACAGAGGAAGAGGCTTGTCTTGGCGCTGCGATACTGGCGGCAGTGGGAACCGGACAGTATCAGGATGTATACGAAGCCTGCAGAGAAATGGTGACTGTAAATGATACGGTGACAGAACCCATTAGAGAAAATGCAGAGTATTACAGAGAGCGCCAGGGATTGTTCGATGATCTGTATGACCATGTTAAGGAATTATATAGAAGACTGTGATCCCAGACATTTCAGAAATCGATTCCAAAGAAGAGTATCATAAAAAAGCCGTAAGAGAAAAACAGAAGGATTGGGCTGGCCCGAAGGGGTAGGAAGCAGAGTCAGTTCATTCCGAAAGTTTTGTCTTGCGGCATTTTTGCTTCATAGAAAATTTTTCCTGTGAAACAAAAATGCTCTGCAGGATCACACTGTGGCGGACAGAAACGATGCCCCTGGTATGAACACTACCCAAAGCGCTGGAAGACGGCAGCCAGGTTTAAGTATTCCTCAGACATTCTATGGTTCTGGCAGCGCCTTTCTCCAGGGAAAAGCAGGGGCGCCAGCCCAGGCTTTCCAGACGGCGGGAATCCAGAGCAGAATTGTCCATCAGGTTATAGCCCCTTTTCTCAAGTGCTGTGGCTTCCTGACAAATTACTTTCGTTCCGGCAGCTTTGGCCAGAGCGTCGGCCAGATCCCGGATGGTGACAATGGAATCCGGATTGGAAATATTGTAGGCAGTACTTCGCTCACCGTTTAACAGTACCGCAAGGATGGCAGAAGCGCAGTCCAGGGTATAGCAGTAGGAGCGAAGCTGTGTGCCAGCGCTTTTCATGATAATATCCTGCCCAAGTACAGCATTTCGGGTGAACTGTGCGGAGGCTCTGGAATCGGAAACCGTGATGGAGGGTCCGTAGATATGACCGGGCCGCACAATTACCGTGTCCGTGTTGTATTCCGCATTGTACGAGATGCAGAGTGTCTCCGCAGCGCGCTTGGCACAGGGATAACAGGCTCTTGGATTTAACAGATCTACATAGCCGTATTCGTCCTCACGATAAGGCGCTTTATTGGCGTTGCCGCCCATGCGCGTGCCGTAAACCTCGCTGGAGGACACATAGAGAAGACGTCTGGTGGAACTGCGGCGCATGAGATCTAGCAGGGCATTTAATCCTACCAGATTGGCTAACATAGTCTCAGCGGGCTGTTTTGTGTAGGAGGCCGGAGAGGCATTGCTGGCGGCATGGATGATATAGTCTGTATTCAAGTTGATGATTGCGGAATCCGTGGCTTCATAAAAAACAAATTCATAGTCCTGATCCAACCGGAAGAGTGAGAAGCGACGCTGTATTTTTTCTCTGCTGCGTCCGGCCAGAAGAAGATGAATATTGGCCTGTTTCTGCGTATTTAGATAAAAAATCAGATCTGCTATGGCAGATCCAATCATCCCGGTGGCGCCTGTAATTAACAGAGAGCAGCCGAAAAGCTGTTCCAGATTGGGAATCTGTGCGGCCGCTTTGGCTGTATCTGCCCAGTAATGTTCGGTATAATTCATAGTCATTATTTTAACCACGTATCCTTTTTCGTGTGAAGCAGCGCTTTAAAGATCATCATGTCATCAAGGGTGGTAATTTTCAGATTTTCCTCGGAACCTTTGGAAAAATAAATGGTTTCCCCCAGCTTCTGCATCAGTACACAGGTGGCGGCAGTTCCGGTGATCCCCCGCTTCTGGGCTTCCCGATGTGCCCATAAAAGTTTGCCCAGAGAGTAGGCGTGAGGCGTCTGAGTGCGCAGCAGTTCCTCCCTTGGAATGGATACGGTGGAGGAAATTCCATCGCGGCTTTGCATGACAGCCTCCACACAGGGAATAGCGGCCACTGCGCTGCCGTATTTTTGATAGGTGGCCAGACAGTTGGAAATAATTTCGCTGGAGACCAGGCAGCGGTTGCCATCGTGAATCATTACAATATCCTCCGGGGATAGCTCTTTTTCCAGAGTTTCCAATCCCAGGCGAATCGATTCTTGTCCGGTGTCTCCGCCGGGCACTACCCAGCGAAGCTTGGTAATATTAAACTGGCTGGCGTAGGCCTTTAGGACATCAATCCAAGAGGGAAGGGTGACCACCAGGATGGCGTCGATGCTGGGATGACGCTGAAATGCCTCCATGGTATGGATGATCAAAGGTTTGTTGTCAATATGGATAAACTGCTTTGGAATGTCCTGTCCCATGCGGGAACCGGAGCCTGCCGCTGTCAGCAGTGCTGTAATCATGATTCGTTCCTCCAATACATATGAAAGGTGTGGTCCGACTGCCGTTTTTCTTTGGGCGGCAGCTTCCCATAATCACCGTAAAGCTGAGTCAGGTAGGTATGATAATTTTGTGGTGCATGATAAGTTTTCCCTTCAAAGGAAACCTCCACAGTGGGAAGATATTCTTCCTTTACCACTTTTTCCTCTGTGGTATGCACCGGAGCAGTCATCACGCCCACATAAGCCTCCTGGTCAAAGGAATATTTTTTTGCCAGTTTTTGGATCTGCTGACTCCAGAAACGGTAGCCTGCTAGTCTGGCTGGAAGAAACATCACGATATGAAACAGATGAGCAGCCAGGCTGCTGGCTTCCATGTGCCGGAGTGCAGCCACACGCTGCATTCGCCGCAGATTTACCATTTTTCTGTAGTGCTTTTTTGTTTCTTTATCACTTTCGGGAAGTCCCTCAATGGGAAAAATATCCAGGAAAAAGGGCTGGTATACGATGTTTTTTTCTTTTGTCCCGCTGTTGCAGTTTTCAATTACTCCGCCAAAATCATAGAGACGATAAAAGCCGCAGTAACGTGCAAATTTGTTCATATCAGGCCCCATAAGAACATAAGGTCCTATTTTCCCACCGGTGAGGGAGAGAAGTTTTTCACAGTCCGGCCTTGGCATATTGATATCAATATCATCGTCCCAGGGAATAAAGCCCTTGTGCCGGATCGCCCCAAGAAGGGTGCCTCCGGAGAGGTAATAGCGAAGCCCCAGTCCGTCGCAGCAGTCTGCCAGGGCATCCAGCATGGCCAGCTGTTTTTGTCTGGCTTCCTGTGTGGTCATGGCTTTTCCGCAGTCCTCTTTTGTAAAGAGGGGGTATTGGGAATTTGTTTTGGTTTTTACAGTTTTTTTTCTATTCATAGCATTTCCCTGCAGTTTTTGCATCTGTATGATTATGCTGAAAAAGCAGCGTCAGTATACAAAATTTCTCTGTAAAATATAATAATATGACCATTATTTTAACACGATAAATGGCTGCTGTAAAGGTGGCAATCTGTGGCTGCATGTACTGAAAATTTTACGATGCATTCTACCATTTATCAATGGAATAATATAACAGTAATATTTTAACATAATGATTGACAATTCAGACAAGGAATGCTACCATCTTTAAAGAAATAATGAATACTTATTTAAAAAGTAGTGGTCGTATTTTAGGGAGGAATTTTTACATGAACAGACAGGCACTTAGTCCCCGGCAACTGCAGGTAATGGAAATTTTATGGCGGGCGGAAGAGGGCATGACTGCGTCCGCAATCGTGAAGGCAGATAAGACGTTGCAGATCAATACAGTGCAGGCATCTTTAAGAAGTCTGATATCCAAAAAATATATTAAAATCGGTGAAATTGTTTACAGCGGAACGGTGTTGTCCAGAAGCTATGTGCCGCTTGTGAGCCGGGAGGAATATTTGGAACTTTCCTGCCAGAAACTGGTAGAATTTTCCTCATCTTCCGTGGTGATGGCTAACTTAATTAATGAAGAAAAAGACGGAAAACTGCTGGACGAATTGGAAGAAATGATCAAACAAAGGAAAAAAGAGATAGAAAGAGGAGAGTAAAATGTCTTTTTCACTGGGAGCGTTTTTGATATGCTTTCTTACAGTGTTTTGCTTATTGCTGTTTACATATTACATCATTTATGTAAAGCGGGAACCCTTTGACAGGGGAATGCGCTTCCTGTTTTGGGTGATAGCATTGGTCTTAGTGAGAATGCTGATACCGGTGAATTTTCCTTTCACCATCACGGTTAGCTCCCGGGTGATTTTGCCGCCGATTTCCAGGTTTTTGTTTGGATATTTTGGAAATACCAAAGTAAATCTTGCAAAAATCATATTTGTGGTTTGGCTGGCAGTGACGGTGATAAAGTTAGTTTATTTGTTTTACAGGCAGAGCAGTTTCCGTAACTATTTATTGCCTTTTATCTGTGGAGAGAGGGAAAACACCCTAAAGATACGTGAAATTTTGACAGATTTACATGCGGATAAGGTTCGGATAGCACTGATACCAGGAGATATCACTCCCAGTATTGTAGGTCTTTTGCGTCCGGTGTTGATATTGCCGGTGAAAGAGTTTGAAAATCAGGAGCTCCGCTATATTTGTGAACATGAGATAGAGCATTATAAACGGCATGATCTGTGGTTGAAGTTTTTCTTGAAGTTGGTGACCTGCGCTCAATGGTTCAATCCCTTGGCGTATCTTTTAGATCGGGAATTGACATTGGCGTTTGAGTTGTCTACAGATCAGGCAGTTCTGGAGAAACATGGAGATGAGGCTTGGAATGAATATGCTTCTTGCCTGATTAAAAATGCCCGAAGAAATGAAGACAGTGCTTTTGGCCTTTCTTTTGTGAAAATCCGTCCGGAGAATATTAAGACCAGAATGAGATTTATAACTTCCTATTCAGCAAAGAAGAACAAAGTAAAGAAGAGAACGATGGTTTTGAGATACTTGTTTGTAATTGCTGTAGGTGTGGTCGCGGTGTTCTTTGTGCCAGAGGCATATCGGGTGGATGAAGAAGTGCAAGAAAAGACATTTGGTGTTTTGGGTGAAGATACATATTTAATAGAAAATGGCGAGAAGTATGACTTATATGTAGCGGGTGAATTTGTATTTTCGGTTTCTACTATATTTGAAGAATTTCAGGATTTGCCGATTTATACAGAGGAGGAATTAAAATGAAAAAGAAACAGATATTGTGTGCAATGGCAGTGATGGGGATGACTGTATTGTCAGCTCCCTTTGCTTCTGCTCAGGAGATGCAAGTAGTTCCGGTGACAGAAGTCAGCCAGGAGGACGTTCAGGCAAGAACAGATATTAAGGAGTGGAGATTTAAGGTAGAGAATGGACATCTTTACAAGCGGCTGTATAATTGTTCTACTGGGAATTGGGAGACGGATTGGATTTTAATGGAATAATGAAGAAGATCATCATTTGGTTTTAATAAATAATTTTAAGGAAAAATCTCTGGAACAGCAACTTTCAAATCAGGTGGAAAAGAAAATATTGTCGCATATATGGTAAAAAGAATGGGGCCGTCGCAGATGCCGGAAGGTACGCTGTGGCGGCCTCCTTTTTGCACCCTGGAAAGTTCTTTCTGACTCCAAGACCTCAGCCATAGCGATTTGCTGAATTTGCAAGGCGGACGATAGAAGCGTATTGGACATACGCTGATTGAGGACAACGCAGAAAATTCAGCAAATCTCATGGCTTGAGGTGTATTATCCCCTGTAAACTGATGCTACACTGATGCTATATAAAACAAAAGAATTTTTGAGATCAGAAAAATCACGATCAGAAAGGAGATCTGTCATGGCTGGTTCATCATTTGGAACCTTATTTCGCGTCACCACCTGGGGGGAATCTCACGGAAAGGCTGTGGGTGCTGTGGTTGACGGCTGCCCCGCAGGGCTTCCCCTGACAGAGGCGGATATACAAAGCTTTTTAAATCGAAGAAAACCGGGACAAAATCAATATACCACTGCCCGAAAAGAAAGTGACTCCGTAGAGATCCTGTCCGGTACCTTCCAGGGAAAAACCACTGGAACTCCCATCTCCATGGTGGTGCATAACCAGGATCAGCGCTCAAAAGATTACGGAAATCTGGCTGTCTGCTACCGCCCCGGACATGCAGACTTTACTTTTGACCAGAAATATGGCTTTCGTGACTACCGGGGCGGCGGCCGCTCCTCCGGTCGCGAAACCATCGGCCGTGTAGCGGCCGGAGCTATCGCCTCCAAAGTATTGGGGCAGTTAAACATTTCTCTCACTGCTTACACAAAAGCCATCGGCCCCATCAGCTGCGCACCGGAACGGATGGATCCTGACCGGATTCGGAGAAGTCCGCTGTTTATGCCGGATGAACAGGCCGAAGGGCTGGCTCTGGCCTATTTGGATGAATGCAAAGCCCATCAGACTTCCTCCGGAGGCGTGGTAGAATGCCTTATAAAAAACGTCCCTGCCGGTATTGGCGAACCCGTGTTTGACAAACTGGATGCCTGCCTGAGCAAGGCTCTGTTCTCCATCGGAGCTGTCAAAGGCGTGGAAATTGGAGACGGTTTCCTTGCCGCTCAGTCCATGGGACACGAAAACAACGACCAGTTTGGTCTGATAGACGGGACGGTGCAAAAGCTCACCAACCATGCTGGAGGCATCTTAGGAGGCATGAGTGATGGCAGCCACATCACCATCCGGGCAGCTTTCAAACCCACTCCCTCCATCGCCCAGCCTCAGACTGCCCTGTTCCAGGACGGACACTGTGAAGAAATTGTGATCCATGGCCGCCATGATCCCATTATTGTGCCCAGAGCAGTGGTGGTGGTAGAAAGTATGACTGCCATTACGCTGCTGGATCTTCTCCTCCAGAACATGGGATCCACCATGGATAAGCTGAAAAAAATCTATTAATTAAAAAGGCTGCTGCAAAGTAAAATGACCGGATCTTTACCATGTTTTCTGTCGATCCGAAATCTTCTTTCTTTGCAGCAGCCCTTTTTTCAGACCTGCCAATATCTATCCCATGTCCTGCTTCCTGGCTGATCCTTTCCAAACCAATAGCAGGATTCCTCTGTTATCTTATTCTTCCGCCTCAGAAATCAGAATGCAGTTTGGAGTTTCCACCTTTAACTGCTTTCCTTTCATGACAATGGTTCCTTTCTCATAATCCACTGTGAAAAACCGCATATAGTTGGATTCATGACACAGCACAATCAGGGTTTTCTCATCCGGCAGCACATCAATATCCTTGGGATAACCGCCGCTGATGGGCAATATACAGATCTTTCTCAAAAGCCCGGTCTCCTGATTGATTTCAAAAATCCCTACCGTATTCTCTCCTGCACTGGAACAGTAAAGATACCTGCCGCTGGGAGAAATCTTTAAGGCACAGCAGGCGCTGCTCACCTCATGCTCGTCCATCAAACTTTTCACTTCCTGAAGAAGTTCGAACTCCGGAGATTTCCCGCTTCCATCGTAGGAATACACCCGTATCTTGTTGGTCAGCTCACAGTTAATGTAAGCAAAGCGTCCGTCCTTGCTGAAGCACATAAGCCTGGGGCCGGACTCCAGCTCACAGCGGAGAATATCATACAGTTTTAATTTACCTGTAGTGGGATGCACTTTATAGATTTTCACCTGATCCACCCCATTGTCTACTGCACACAAATACTTTCCATCCGGTGTGGGAATGACGCAGCTTACATGGGGTCTGAAATTCCGCTCCGCCACGCTGCCAAGACCCTTATGGAAAATCCCATCCATCACGCTGCCCAGCCGGCCGTTCCGATGGGTGTGCACCACGGTCACCTTTCCGTCATGATAACCGCCCACAAAAAGGAACTTTCCAGAAGCGTCCGTAGAAAGGTAGCAACCTCTCATCCCGTCGATACCCACCTTATTGATGGGAGTCAAATCCCCATTTGGTTCGATCTTCAGTACCTCCACCCCTTCATCAGCGATGGAGTACAGATAACGGCCATTGCAGGATTTCGTAAGGTAGGAAGCGTTGTGTACCGGAACCACATTCCGTTCCGTCAGCGTTCCATTTTCCATATCAATATCATATACATGTATTCCAATACTGCTGCCATGGGTATAAGTCCCAACATAAGCCACATATTTCTTCTTATCCATCTTGGAATTCCTCCTGTGATCGTGAATATTAATCGCCCTCCACGGACCGTTTTCCTCTTCCCTTTCCCATCGTTTTAAGGTATGATTACAGAAAAACCGGGAAAGGAAAAAACATGAAACGAAGCTTACAATATCTCATTGCCCAGGGAGACGCCTTACAGACTGTTGGAGATTTTTTGCGAAAAAAGGGATACTCCCATCATCTCCTGGCCCTTTTGAAGCGTTCCCCCTCCGGCCTTGTTCTAAACAGCCTTCCGGTGCCTGCAGGCAAAATTCTAAACAGCGGCGACTGTCTTTTGGTCACTCTGCCTGAGGAAGAACCCTCCCAGAACATCACTCCTGCTTTTGTAGATTTCTCTGTAGTTTACGAAGATGAGGATCTTCTGGTAATCAACAAGCCGGCCGATACGCCCATCCATCCCTCCATAAATAACCGTGAACACACTCTGGCCAACGGCGTTCTCTGGTATTATCAGCAAAAAAATCTGCCTTTGGTATTTCGCTGTATCAGCCGCCTGGATCGGGACACCAGCGGTCTCCTTGTAGTGGCAAAAAATATGCTCAGCGCCTCCATCCTTACCTCCGTCATGAAACAGCACACACTGGCATTCAATGCCCAAACTTCCCTATCCCTGGGCAGCGCCTCCCACCAAACCTCGATCCCGCCCGCTTGGGAAGAAAACTTCCTGCCCAAGCTGCCTGGAAAGCCCATCCTGCGCACCTATCTGGCCATTGTGGAAGGCCGTGTCCCCCGCCCCGGCATCGTCAACGCCCCCATTGCAAGGCGGGAGGGATCTGTGCTTGAACGCTGCGTAGATTTTGAGAAGGGAGAACCTGCGCTCACCCACTATGCGCCCGTAGCCTTTCGTCCGGACCTGAATCTTACCCTTCTCTCTCTTCGCCTTGAAACAGGACGAACCCATCAGATTCGAGTCCACATGAAGCATTTGGGGCATCCTATCATCGGAGATTTTCTCTATCATCCGGACAGGCGTCATATCTCCCGCCAGGCTCTCCACTCCTGGCAGCTGTCCTTCTCTCATCCCATCACCGGGAAACCACTGCAGTTCCAGGCTCCCCTGCCAGAAGATATGGCCGCCCTGTTTCCCCATCTCCCGTAAAAGAGCTGCCCTGGCCGCCCTTTTACGGAAGTTTTCGCCACAGTCATTGGCTCACCTGGCAAATTTTACAGGATTAACCGACAACCCATTTTTTGAGCTGCAATCCCTGCGGTTCCTTAACGGATCCGTTCCGGAAAACCAATCTTTTTCTGTACCTTGCGCAGTGTCTTGTTTGCTGTGTAGGCCGCCCGCTCTGCATTGGCCTTAATGATACTGTCAATGTAAGCCTTGTCCTTTTCCAGCTCTTTGCATCTGGTCTGAAGCGGCTCCAGCACGCCAACCACCGCATCTCCAACAGCTTCCTTTAACTGGCCATAACCACAGCCCTCAAATTCTTTCACAGCCTCATCCGGTGTCTTTCCAGTGCAGGCACAGTAAATATCCAGAAGATTCTTCACGCCCGGCTGTTCCTCCCGATAAAGGATCACGCCTTCAGAATCGGTCACTGCCCGCTTGCATTTTCTGCGAATCGTATCCGGATCATCCATCAAATAGATACTAGCATTGGGATTCTCATCAGATTTGCTCATTTTCCTGCTAGGATCCTGAAGACTCATAATCTTCGCTCCCACCTTGCCCACATAGGCCTCTGGGATAGTAAACACCTCTCCATAGACTCCATTGAACCTCTGGGCAATATCCCTGGTAATCTCCAGATGCTGCATCTGGTCAATGCCCACAGGAACCACATCTGCCTGATACAGCAGAATATCCGCCGCCATCAGAACCGGATAAGTGAACAGGCCGGCATTGATGTTGTCCGCATGCTTTGCCGCTTTATCCTTAAACTGAGTCATACGGTTTAACTCTCCCATATAGGTAAAACAATTTAAGATCCAGGCCAATTCAGCATGACCGGACACATGGGACTGATAATAGATGCAGTTTTTTACCGGATCAATCCCTGCTGCAATATAAAGAGTCAGCAAAGCTCTGGCCCGTTTGCGCAGCACCGCCGGATCCTGACGCACAGTGATGGAATGCATATCCACCACGCTGTAATAGCACTCATACTCATCAGAGAGAGTCACCCAGTTTTTCAGCGCCCCCAAATAATTTCCCAGGGTAAGATTCCCCGTAGCCTGCATTCCGCTGAACAGCACTTTATTTCCGTTAATCATTTCCTCATTCCTCCAAAATCCTATATTTTACATGGGATATCCCTTTAGATAATACTGCCTCACAAAACGAAACAACGCCTGCTCCCCCTCTTTATCCAGAATCCGCAGCATCCGTTCCAGCTCCCGGGCTGTCTGGGGATGCATCAAACGATGCCCCCGCCCCCTCTGATAATACTTCAAAGGTTCATGGCGATTATACTTTTCCTTCAAATAAATCTTCGAGGCTGCTATGCGGTCCATCAGCATCTCCGCCACATATTTTCTTGGCATCTGCACTGCCTGCATAGGCGGTTCCCCCTGCACCGGCTTCAGAGAATAATCCGTCCAGAATTCAAAATGATGGCGGTTCCTCCCCTTGTGGTGCATCCAGGCATAAGAATACCCTTTATTCTCCCGCTCTCCGTTATTAGGACTGCGCGTTCCATTCTGGTAATAGCGGCATCCTGGCACAAACTCCGCCAAACTATACTTGGACATATCATGCATGATGCCCTGATAATAAAGTCCAATGGCAAAACAGTGCTTCATCACCAGCAGCTTGTGTTCCGTAACCGTGCGAAAGTGTCCGGCCACCTTCTCCGGCGTAATCTGGCTCTCCCAAACCGACTCCCCGACTGCATCTTTGCAGCGGCTCCCGGCGCGCTTCCCACAGCCTTTCCAGACAAACGCTGCGCTTCTATCCATTCTTCTCTGAGCCGGACTTCTGTCAGTCATCTTTCCATATACTGCTTCACTCATTTATTCTCACCACTCACCTTTTCCATTTCTTTGCTGCCAATTAAAATCTGAACACAACGGGGAGGCATTCGGAAAAACTTTGCCTGCGCCTCCAAAGTTTTTGGCAGTGACCCATCTTTCTCGTCTCTGTCCGCTGTATCCAAAACTATCTTCCAGCCCATTCCCTCCGGAAGGAAAGGCAGAGCCATCTCCTTAGGCTCCCAGTGGAAATTGTAGGCAATGTAGATAAATTCTTCTTCTCCTGCATACAGGCCGCAGTATAACAGCCCCACATGGCGGCTGGAATATTCAAAATCTCCATACCAGGCCCTGGTTCCATGGCAGGAAAAATCCGGGTATCCCAAAGACCGAAGATCCGATCCGGCCAATTCCTGATCCATATGCAGGATCCTGTGAGCCTTTCGGAAAGCAATCAGCTCCTTCACAAACTCTCTCAGCTCTCCATAGGCTCTCTCCCTGCTCCAATCCACCCATGTCAATTCACTGTCATGACAGTAGGGATTATTATTCCCCTCCTGGGAATTTCCAAATTCATCTCCAGCTAACAGCATAGGCGTTCCCTGAGACAGCAGCACCATGGCAAAAGCATTTTTCATCTGCTGCATCCGCAGTCGGGCAATCTTTTTCTTTCTGGAGGGTCCTTCAACGCCGCAGTTCCAGCTGTAATTGCACTCGGAACCGTCCCTTCCCTGCTCTCCATTCGTCTCATTATACTTCCTGTCATAGGAAACCAGATCCATCAGCGTAAAGCCGTCATGCCCGGTAATGTAATTGATCACGCCGCTGTTCTTAGGATTGTGGCGAACCCGGCTCACAAACTGCTCCAGCTGATTTTCGTCCCCTTTCAGAAGCCGTCTGGCAGTTACCTGAAAGTTCTCATTGCACTCCGCCAGAAATTTCTCCGGAAAGCCGGTCTCCATACCATAAATCTGCTCAGCAGGAAAATACCAGGAGATCAGCTTCACCCCCGTAAGAAACGGGCTTCTTGCCACTGTATTAGCCGCCTCCTGGTTCATAAACAGCCTAAAACCGTCCACATGATATTCCCGTACCCACCAGGCCAGACAGTCGCACACCATGGAGACATCCACAGGATCCGGAAAACAAAATTCCATGGCCACTTCCATACCATTTTCATGGAACGCTTTTACCATAGACTTAAACTCCAAGTCCGGAAATTTCCCCGCACAGTACGCGCTCTTTGGCGCGTAATAGCAGCAATCCCCGGTAAATCCCCAGTAATTTAATTTCCACTCCTGCCGGCTCTCCGCTCCGATAGCAGAGTACTTCATAGCCTCCTGAAACTCATAAGCCGGAAGCAGAAGAACCTGATTGATTCCCAAATCCTTTAAATAGGGTATCTTTTCCTGAAGCCCCAAAAAAGTCCCTTTATGGCGCACCCTGGAATTTTTCTGCTTCGTAAAGCCCCTGACATGAAGCTGATATAGAATCAGATCCTGATAGGGAAGCGCCGGAAACTGATCCCCTCCCCAATCAAAGGACTTTGTTAAAAATCCGCATCTTGTCTGGTGTTCTTCTCCTGGCGTCAGATTGCCAAAATCTTCTGTCCCGCTCACTAATCTGGCGGCTGGATCCTTTTTAATCTGATTCCCAATACGAAAATTATATTCATACCCATCCGGTGTCAGCCCCAAAACTTTCAGGCTTCTCACCATCCCTGTCACACTTTCCCCGGGAAAGGGGATCTCCTGTACCGGCTCCTGACACCCCTTTGGATACAGAATCAAGCTGGCACGCTCTCCCCGGGGTACTACAGCGGAGAAGGTAATCCCATCCTGTTCGATCTGGGCGCCCAAGGTTCTGCCTGCGCCCTCCGCAGCCGAAAACTGTTTGCATCTCTTATCTGTCATTGATTACTTCCCTCCCTCATTCCATTTTCCAGGTACACTTATGATCTGATCATAAATTGATCTCTCAGCACCGTGTAACCGAATCACAAATCACTCTCTCGGCACCGCGCAGCCGGATCACAAATCGATCTCAAGCTCCACCGGACAGTGATCAGAGCCAAAAACTTCCGTATGGATCCCGGCTCCTTTCAGTCGATCCTTCAGGCACTCTGAGACACAGAAATAGTCGATTCTCCATCCTGCATTTTTCTCTCTGGCCCGAAAGCGGTAAGACCACCAGCTGTAAACCCCTTCCTGATCCGGATAAAAATAGCGGTACGTATCAATAAATCCGGCATCCAGCATCGCTGTACATTTTGACCGTTCCTCATCTGTAAACCCTGCATTCTTTCGGTTTGTCTTAGGGTTCTTTAAATCAATCTCCTCATGAGCCACATTCAGGTCACCACAAAACACCACCGGCTTTTTCTCTTCCAATCCCTTAAGGTAGGACAAAAAATCATCCTCCCACTTCATCCGATAGTCAAGTCTTGCCAGCTCGCTCTGGGAATTGGGAGTATACACCGTCACCAGATAAAAATCTCGATACTCCAGCGTAATAACGCGCCCCTCCTGGTCATGTTCCTCCATCCCGATCCCATAAGATACGGACAGGGGATGACGCTTCGTAAAAACTGCTGTTCCGGAATACCCCTTCTTTACCGCATAATTCCAATACTGCTCATATCCCGGTGTCTGCAAATCCAACTGTCCGGCTTGAAGCTTACTCTCCTGGATACAGAAAATATCCGCATCCGCCTCATTCATAAAATCCAGAAACCCCTTCTGCAGGCACGCTCTGATGCCATTCACATTCCAGGAAATTAATTTCATAATCCGTTCTCCTCATTCATCACTCTTAAAAATCCAATATGAATAAAGTATATCATTTTTCATCGGATTTTCCTACCCTAACTTTTGGAAACTTTCCAGGGTCTAACCATTATGCTTAACCAACAGAAAATAAAACATACCTTATGGGTATATGGGTAATATGTATGGAAAAAGAAAACAGGAAAATGCCATTGCCACAAGAAGATGTCATGAAAATTTTGGTCTCTTGTTATGAAAAATATTTGCATGAAATTCCTAAAGTACGTTCAAACGCAGAGGACATGGCTGAGGAATATTACGGAAATAGAAACCTTCATAAAAGAAATGTAATAATGTCATTTGCAACTGTCATTTTGATTTCAGCCATCTGAATTTTCCTCTCTTTTAAAAGAAAAAAGTTAGACACATCATGGGCATTTTGCTCAAAATAATGTGTCTAACTCTATTTTTTAGAAATTCAGTTGTCTAAACCTTAGAACTTACCTGCCTTCGCTGCTTCCTCGATAGAAACAGGAAACCTTGATTTTCAGCCATTCCCTCATTGCGTTCTCACAACATGAAAAATCACAGTATGTACGCCTTACATTTTGTGTTTCTTTTTGATGCTTATAAATTTTTTCTGCTTTTGTCAGTATTTTATCCTTAATGGTTAAGCAAAAAGCATATTCCTTTTCAAATAAGTCCTGATAACGTTCATCGCTCAACTCATCAAATACAACTCTTTTGTAAGCGTCATCCGGAACGGGTATCATTTTTTTGATATCCAAGACAGACAGCACATGCATTTTTTTATCTTTGGAATATTCTTTATATACATCACCCGAAATATTTACAGACTTATCTATCACTTCATATATTAAAAAATGTTCGTCACAACTATTTTTCCACTTTTTATGTTTTTCCTTTGCCGATGTTAAAGGAATAAAATATTTACATTCTATCATGTCTATGATAATACCAACAAAAGGTTTTATCGCATTCCTATAAGAAGCATTATAATATACTTCTGAATTCTTGTTGTTTAGATATTCCAAATAATCAGCATCAATGGTATAGAAACCAAAATTTTCAAATTCGGCCATAGTTCTCCTTAGTCAAAAAGTGGAGAAGATTTCTCTCCTCCACTAAGCTTTAATGTTCCACCTTTTGGATATAGGTAGCGGGACACCTTCTTTAATGCTCCACCTTTGTAATGGGTAGTGGGACACCCTCTTTAACATTATCCCTTTTTCTAATTTTAATATACATTAGTATATGCGCAAAGTCAATAACTTTTGTCAAAACACCACAGTTATGTAAACCAATTATTCGCACAGCAAAATGTAGGAATATCATATAGGATTAATGTATAAATAGTGTAGGAGTGACCCCTTATTTGCCATAAAAAGTCACTCCCAAATACTCTTAATTACTTCTAAAAACCGCTCAATACGGTTGTTTACTAGAATCTGCCTTCCTTCGCTGCTTCCTCAATCGAAACTGCAACTGCTACAGTCATACCAACCATGGGGTTGTTACCTGCTCCGATCAGACCCATCATCTCAACATGAGCCGGTACGGAAGAAGAACC
>CAJLNC010000060.1 GCA_905207905.1 uncultured Lachnospiraceae bacterium
TCCATTTTTCGGAACACGAAAAACTCCAATGCCTTCAACAGGCTAAAGCCCATACACAAAAAGACAGGGCGCTGCAGATTCCCCCACGGAACCATGAATCTTGCAGCGCCCTGTCTTCTCAAAGGAACTGAAGCAAATTGCCTTGGAGGGATGGGACTACCTGACCGCCCGGCATTCCTGCAGGCCTAAAACCAACATCCACCCTCTGTTTTCACACATTTCCTCAAATTAAATCCTTTGGATCAGCAGCTGGCTCCTCCCACCAGATGAAGCCTGGCATCCAGAATCTCCTGCTTTCTCTCCAAAAGCTCATTGGAAAGGAGCTGACGTTCTACCTCTCCGAAACCGATTCTGGCAATGGTATCTGCAAAACGCTCTCCGGTCTTTCCCTGTTCCCGGAACAAAAGAATGGCCTTTTCTACCACATCCAGAACCTCCTCTTCTGATGTAAAAATCCTGGAGAGCGCCTGACCCTGAGCAATCTTCTTGCCCCAGCGGCCTCCGATATAAATCTTATATCCGGCCATTCCATCCTCAATGGCATCAAAGGGGCACTGGCCTACGCAGCGGCCGCAGTTATTGCACAGTTCCTGATCCACAGTAAGAATACCATCCTCCACCTTCGCAGCCTTCATGGGACAGACTTTCTCAATTTTGCACTTTTTGCAGCCATTGCACAGAGTTTCGTCAAAATTGGGGATCCGCTGACCCACAATTCCCAGATCATTCAGATCCGGCTTTACACAGTTATTCGGACATCCTCCTGTGGCAATTTTAAATTTGTGGGGCAGCCTTACATTCCGGTATCCCAGATAAAACCGCTGATGGATCTTCTCTGAAAGAGCAAAGGTATCATACAATCCATACTGACAGGTGGTTCCCTTACAGGAAACTACCGGTCTCACCAATGATCCCGTTCCTCCAGTCTGAAGTCCCGCCTTGGCAATATATTCCTGGAACGGCTCAATATTGTCAAAATGGATTCCTCTCACCTCCACAGTAAGGCGAGTGGTAAATTCCACCTCTCCGTTTCCGAACTTTTCTGCCGCCTCTGCGATAACCTTCGCCTGAGCTGCTGTAATCTTTCCATTGACTGTGATCACACGCCCATTAAAAAGATCGGTTCCCTTGTTGTTTAAAAAACCCAACGCCTTTACTTTTCTGATATCCTCTGCACTGATGGTACAAGCCATAATCATTCCCTCTCCTTCTTATTCTACAGTCTCTGTTTTCTCCAAACTTTGTTTTTCTCCAGAGTCTCTGCTCCTTCAGGCTCTGCTTTTCTCCAGAGTCCCTGCCCCTTCAGACCCTGCTGTCTTTTACGGTTCCTCTGCTTCCACATCTGTGAACATGTTTCCGCCTTCCAGCACTCTTGTGTGCTCATAGCCGTAATATTTCATCCGGTTCTGCAGCAGATAGGCCCGCTTTCCCTTATTGCACACCAGGAGAAGTTTCTCCTTTGGATCCAGGCCGTCGATCACTCCGTTTACCGTGGTAAGATCCACATAGGGAGCACCCTCTGTGGTAGGACGAAGAGAGGCATCCACAAGGCGGTATCCTTCCGCCTCCCCTTTGGCATACTCTGCGGGAGTGAAGGTCTCAAAGGTACCTCTGATCTTATTTTTCAGCACATTCAGCGCATTGGTAAAAGGATGAATGGCCGTTGAGAAAGGCGGCGCATAAGCAAAGTCCAGATCGGAAAGATCGTTAAGAGTGCCCTTAAGCATAATGCCGGTCACCGCAATATCTACCATCTTATCTACCGCACCGGATCCCATCACCTGCAGTCCGATCAGACGCTCTGTAGACCGGTCTGCGATCATCTTCACCACCAGTGTCCCGGCTCCCGGATAGTAATGAGCCTTATCGTCCACAAGCACTACAACACTCACCGGATCAAAGCCTTCTGCTCTGGCCTGAGCCTCTGTCAGTCCTGTTCTTCCCACATTCAGCCCTGGAAGCTTGCACACCGCAGTTCCCAAAACTCCCCGGTAAGGAATTTTCGCTCCCATAATATTCTGGGCAATGATCCGCCCTGCAATATTTGCAGTGGAACCCATAGGCGACCAGACTGCCTTTCCGGTGATTGCATTGTGAACCATCGCGCAGTCGCCTGCCGCATAGATATCGGCGAGATTGGTCTCTCCGTACTGGTTAGTCAGAATGGTTCCCTGAAACATCTCCAGTCCGGTATCCTTCAAAAATTCCGTATTGGGCCGAATTCCTGCACTCAAAACCACCAGATCTGCTTTATAAGCCCTTTTGCTGGTGACCACTTTCTCTACTTTTCCGTCTCCCTCAATGGCAGTGACTGCCACACCGGTGACCACAGGAATACCGTTTTCCGAAAGTTTCCCTTCTGCATAATCTGCCATCTCTTTATCAAATCCAGGTGCCAAGATCTGGGGTGCCATATCCAGCACAAAGGGACGAACGCCAAGCGTTTTTAGATTCTCTGCGATCTCCAAACCGATATAACCGGCACCTATCACCACTGCCTTTTTTATATTGCCCTCATCAATCAGGCTTCTAAGACCGATGGCATCTTCCGGAGTCCTCATGAAAAATACGTTTTTCAAATCACAGCCTGGAACAGGAGGTTTGGCCGGGCTGGCTCCCACAGCAATCACCAGCTTATCGTACTCATATCCCCGCTCTTCTCCGGTTTTCAGATCCACTGCCGTTACTCTTTTCTCCTGGGGATCTACTTTGATTGCCTCTGTCTCTGTGAGAACCTGAACACCAGTAAGTTTCTCGTATTTTTCCGGCGTATTAACGATCAGCTCTTCCTGCTCTTGGATCACATGGCCCACATAATAGGGAAGTCCGCATCCTGCATAGGAAATATCTTTTCCCTTGTTCAAAACCAGAACTTCATTTGCCCGGTTTTCTCTCATCAATTTTGCAGCAATTTTCGTTCCGGCAGCAACACCGCCCAGCACAAGTACCTTCATTCGTTTCCTCCTATTTTTTTCGATCTGTCATGAACTGCCAAAGTCTCCTGGCCTCCTATTGGTTTCTTCTTATAGGAACATAATAACACTTGTCATTTTATAAGTAAAATAGTAATATTTAATGTATACTATAGGTATTTCCTTATTTTACTAGAGGGAGGTTTTATGGCTACCATCCGACAACTGGAGGCATTCATTGCCACTGCAGAATTTAAAAAAATGAGTGAGGCTGCCAAGCATTTGTACATCTCCCAGCCCACCATCAGCCAGATCATTGCAGAGCTGGAAAAAGAATATGATACCAAACTGTTTGAACGCCACACAAAGGAGCTGCGAATCACCCCCGCTGGAATGCTTCTCTTAAAACGCGCCCGGGAGATCATTTCCATTCATAAAACC
Source organism: uncultured Lachnospiraceae bacterium (assembly GCA_905207905.1). Next base: position 3,354 of record CAJLNC010000060.1, read on the forward strand.
TTAAAGCAGGAAATGAAGACCATCAGTTCCATCCGTCCCCTCCGGGTAGGCGCAACCATGACAGTGGGGGCCAACATCATGGGAAAGATTGTTTCCCGGATGAACGAGTTGTATCCGGATATTGACATCACTGTGAATGTCACCAATACAGAGACTATCGAACAGCTGCTCCTGGAAAATGAGCTGGATGTGGCTCTGGTGGAAGGTGTCATCACTCACAGCAAGCTAATGGCCAAACCCGTTCTATTAGACAAACTGTGCCTGATCTGCGGAAAGGATCATCCCTTTGCAGGCAGCACCTGCCTCCGGGCAGAAGATCTCCGAAATCAGAATTTTATTCTCCGGGAAAAGGGCAGCGGCACCAGAGCCATCTTTGAATCTTTTATGCGGATGCAGGATATCCCTTACCAGGTGAAGTGGGAAAGCAACAGCACTCCTGCCATCATTGACGCTGTCTCCAGAAATCTGGGGCTTGGCTTTCTTTCTGAACGATGTGTCTATTCCCAGGCAGCGGCCGGTCTGATCTGCTGTTGTCCTGTGCAGGATTTTACTCTGGAACGCTTTTTCTATATTTGTTATAACCGTTCCACCCATCTCACTACTCAGGTGAAAGAATTCTGCAATTACGTATCCTCCCTGCCAAAAGATTTTCATTGACAGATGGAGTGCTATCCTTTTAAACAAAAATCACTTTTCAGGGCAGAGGCGAGAGATTACTTTATCTGAATCCGAATCAAACCGCCAACAGGCTCCCACCCGTAATTTTCATCTTCTCCATATAGCTGTACCGGATCAAGACTTTCCTGCATAACATAGTCCTCATCAAGTCCTTCTATAGAAGTATCATCCCAGACCATTTTCCTTTTGTACAGCTGCAGATCAAGATATTCGCAGTCCTTATCCGGAATCGACATCTGGAACTGATCTTCGTCTATTATAGTGCCGGACTCATAATCACCGTAAAAGCTTGTGGCAAACCGCATTTCATCTCCATTGGGAGAACCGAGCCCCTGAAAACTTACCGGATTGCCAAAGCTGTCCTCTCCCTTTAGCTTCACCTGGTATTGTAAAAACCATGGATCGCTCCATTTTACGCCGTCCACAGAAATTCGGGCACACAGATCGTTTATCATAAGCTCCTTCAGCGTCACAGGATTGCCAGTGTCCAACGCAATCTCTATATCAAGCTCTTTTTTAACCGTCTGCGCTTTTATCCGCTCCGGTGTGATGTTGAAATCATAGACAAATTCCGTGACACGCTCCGGCTCGTTTTCCGAAACGATCTGCTTTTCTCCCACCCCCAGAACAAGATGTACCGGGACGTCTTCGGCAGGCAGCTTGAGATTGCTGTACTCCTGTATCAAAACCTTATTATTTTCTTCACCGTACTGAGCATCTAATTCAGGGTTCATCTCGCAGCCCAGTACAGAACTGCCATAGCTTTGATAACTCTTACCGTTGATCTGCGTCTTTTCTTCATCAATCCATACATAGGCTGTATCCTTTCGCTTCCCATAGTCTGCGGTCAGTGATACGAGCAGGTTATAATCATCAAGAATCACCTCATTAACCGTAAGCGACACCCCGTCCTTTGTCTGTGTCTGCTTGATGTTTTCTGTATAATCGGACAGATCCTTTGAAAACCCCAGCGCCTCCGATATCGTCGCAGCAAACTTTTTCACTGCCGCCTGAACGTTAGAATTACCCGCCGCTATGCCAAAAATCAGAAGAAATGCTGCCGCCTGAAGGATTTTCCTCCGATACAGTTTTATGATAGTTCCTTTTTTCACCGTCCATGGCTCATCAGCTTCTGCAATCATTGTTTCATCTATCTTTCCAAATTCTTCTGCAAAATCAAATTTCTGCCTCATATCTGCACCTCCTGCTTCAAAATACGATATAATTTTTTGCGGTTCCTGCACAGGTTTGTCTTGATGCAGCCTTGTGATACGCCGTGCCTTGCTGCAATATCCTTTATGGAATCCAGATACCAGTATCGTCTGATAAAGATATCCCGGTCTGCATCTGAAAGCTTTCTAAGGAACGTCTCTATCGTATGGATCAGCTCCTTTTCCGCCATCTTTTCCTCTACCGCATAAGAAAAACACAGCTCCTCCATCTCCCCGAATACATCAGAAATATGTCCGTCCACACGTTTTGCAGCCTGTTTCCTCCTAAAACAATCAATCGCAAGTCCTCTTGTTATCCTGCCCACAAATGCGGACAATACCGCCGGTCTTTTCGGCGGTATATACCCCCATGCTGCAAACCAGGTATCATTGAGACATTCCTCTGCGTCTTCATGATTCTTCAAAAGATTCCACGCAATTTTATAGCAATAGCCGGAATACTTCCTGCTCAATTCACAGATTGCCGCTTCATCCCTGTTCCAGAACAGTTCGATAATCCCTCGATCCTCCACTATGTACCTCCTTTGCTGCTGTAGTAGAATATGATCTTTCCTGCAGGTTATCATCTTCTCACTCTATTATTCGTAAAAAACAGGTACAGGTTACAAGAACTATAACACCTATTTCAAAGAATGATATTAGACCCATAAAAGAAGCGATACTCGGTTATCAGACCAAGTATCGCTTACTTTTATTCATTCAATCCCTATTTTATCTTTTTCTTATCCCTCAGGATACAAACTTAGTTCCCAGATATCCCACAATACCGTCCACCTGTACCTTGGTCCAGCCTCCGTCATACTCCAGGATCTCCACTACGGTCCCCTGGGGATACTCTGCCAGAATATTATCCCCGTAGTCTGAATAACTGCGGATGTAGCAGGCATGATTCAAAGTGGCGTAAATCGGTTCCGGCGGATCCGTTTCAGGCGGGTCTGTTTGAGGCGGATCGGTCTGGGGCGGATCCGTTTCTTCTATTATAATATCCGCCGCTTCCGTCTCCTTCGGCTGAGTGATCGGTATTACCTGAGAAGAAGATGCTTCCGGCACAGTCTCTTCACTCTGGTTTTGATGTACCGTCACTGCCCCCTGAGAGGTTCCCACACGGTTCTGATCGGAAACAGCTGCCTCTGATGATGTGGAATCTGTTTTCGTAGTTTCCTTCTCAGATGCCGCATGTTCCTCATCAGCCTTCTCGGTCACTTTTTTCGTGGTTTTCTCACTCTCTGTTTCCTTCTCGGAAGGTTTTTCTGTTTCCGTTTCTGTCTCCTTCGACTCCTTGTCCGTTTCTTCCTTCCTGGTTTCTGTCTCGTCACTTTCCGACTGGGTATTTTCCACAATCTGTACGCTGTTGGGATCTCCCTCTGCCTTTTTGGTACTCTGATACAGCTTTACTCCCAATACAATCGCTCCCACTGCCAGCAGAAGCGCCACCAGCAAAATAATATAGCGAAGATAATCCGACAGCCATTCTTTGAATTTGTTCATTGGTATCCCCCCTTACTCTTTGTGTTCCTCACACACTCCCCCACTCTGTGAATGACTTCTTTCTCAGTATATCACAATCATGGCTGAGAAGAAACCACAAATTTGGCCCGTGGTCTCTATATGATTCCGAACGCCTGAATCAGCAGCACAAACAACAGAACAGGCGCCACTACCTTAGTCATCGCAATGTACAGCGTCTTTCTGCGAAATACCTCTCCGCCTCTCGTTACCTCATCAATCACAGTCTTAGGTTTTACCACCCAGCCAATGAGAATGCAGGTGAGCAGCGCAACCAGAGGCATCAGGCAGGCATTGCTGATATAATCCAGCAGATCCAGAATCTGTCCCACCGTACCATTCGGAAGCGTCAGGTCAAAATACAGCAGGTTGTAGCCCAGACACACAATCACCCCTGCCAAAATTCCGTAAGCAGTCACTGCGATGGTGCTCTTTTTTCTGCTCCAGTGAAACTTGTCCATAATGCTGGACACCACTGCCTCCATGATGGACACCGAAGAGGTTACGGCAGCAAAACTTACCATCAAAAAGAACATGGCTCCGATCACCGTTCCCGCCGGGCCCATGGCCTCAAACACCTTGGGAAGGGAGACAAACATCAGCCCTGGGCCTGCGGACATTCCTTCCACACCCATAAAGATAAACACAGCTGGAACAATCATCAGACCAGCCAGCACAGCTACCAGAGTATCAAAGATTTCTATGTGATTGATAGATTTAATCAGATTGGTTTCTTTTTTCGCATAGGATCCGTAGGCCACCATAATTCCCATGGCCACGCTGATAGAATAAAACAGCTGTCCCAGCGCATCAGTCAAAATCTGAAAAAATCTGGAAAAAGTCATACCGGAAAAGTTGGGGATCAAATAGATCTTAAATCCCTCCCAACCGGTTCTGGTAACTCCGTTTGCATCTGTGTGATGCAGCGTAAGGGAAAACAGAGAAATCCCCATGATCAGAACCAGAAGAATCGGCATCAGGATCTTGCTATACTTCTCAATTCCCTGATTTACCCCATTGTATACCACATAAGCAGTCAGCAGCAGATACACTGCCATCCAGAAAATAGGCTGCCACAGTCCGGAGATATAGCCTGTAAAATAGCCGTCTGAAGCTGCCGCAGAACCCTGACCGGTCAGAAATACTGTAAGATACTTCAGCACCCAGCCCCCGATTGAACAGTAATAGGGCAAAATCAATGCCGGTACCAGGCAGGCCATCACCCCCAGCCCCTTCCACTTGGGATGGATCTTTCCGTATGCAGTCAGTGGACTCTGTCTGGTTTTACGCCCAATGGCAATCTCCGTAGTCAGCAGCGCAAAGCCAAAGGTCAGAGCCAGCACAATGTAACAGAGGATGAATACCCCTCCCCCGTCCTTTGCCGCAAGATAGGGAAATCTCCAGATATTGCCCAGACCCACAGCACTTCCCGCTGCTGCCAGCACAAAACCCAGAGATCCCGTAAATTTACTTCTTTTACTCTTTTTTTCCATTTCTCTTCTCCTGTCAAAATCATTTCTGTCATAGTAATCATTCTGGCGAAAAGGAGGTGTTTTTTTCCTGAACTCCCAAAATTTTCGTGACACTAGTTACTAGTATAATAGGAAAAGAGATTTTCTTCAAGTATTATTTTGAGTAACAGTTCAGCCATAGCAAAGTACACAAAAATCTGAGTTCAAACTGGTTTAAAAACGAAGATATTTGTGTACTTTGTATATGGCGCTCTGCCATAAGCGAGAATTTTAGCTGCGATAGCAGCGAAAATGGCTGTGAAACAGCCAATTCGAGCTGTTATGGCTGAACTGTTACTATTTTTATAACCCTTCGGCACCTGCCTTACATACTCTTACGCTCTGCAATCTCCGCCATCTTGGCTTCATTGAGTCTGGTATCTCCATGCACCCGGCTGTAGGACAGATAGCCGTTCATCCGGTCAATTTTCGTAAGGTTCCTGGAACCGCACACGGGACACACATCCATCTCCAGCTCCTGATGGCCGCAGTCATCACAGTAAGCCAGGGACAGATTGACGCCTTCATAATATCCAAGCGCCATGGCTCTTCGGATCAGGCTCTTGATGGCCTCGATGTTGTAATCAATGGGATAGCGCACATACTGGATCTTTCCGCCATTGCAAAGCTCCCAGAACCGCCCCTCCAGATCCTGCTTCTCAATGGGGGTAATGTCCTCTGTCACATGGCAGTGGAAACTGTTGCTCACGTATGGACGGTCAGACACATTCTCCACCAATCCATACTGCTTGCGGAACTGTTCCACCTGCAGGCCGCAGAGGCTCTCCGCCGGAGTTCCGTAGATCGCGTAGAGATTGCCATCCTCCTCCTTAAATTTGGCAATTTTTTTGTTGATATATTCCAATACCTCCAGGGCAAAGGCGCCGTCCTCCGCGATGGATTTTCCATTGTACAATTCCTGGAGTTCATTAAGAGCCGTGATGCCAAAAGAGGCAGTGGCTGCCTTCAAAAGAGGCTTGATCTTATCCTTGGGTCTTAAATGACCACCATAGAAACCGCCCTCGCAGTAGGCCAGAGGATTGGTGGAAGCCCGCATCTCTCCCAGATAATCGTACGTTCGGATATGAAGCCTGCGGATCATCTCCAGATAGTAGTCCAGCACCTCATAAAAATCTGTGCTCTCTGCCCGGGACTTTGCCAGAATCATGGGCAGATGAAGACTTACGGCGCCGATATTAAATCTTCCCACAAACACCGGAACATCCTTCTCGTCTGCCGGATTCATCCCTCCCCGCTCATACCAGGGACTTAAGAAAGCCCGGCAGCCCATGGGACTGATCACCTTACCGTACTTTTTGTACATACTGGAAATATAGCCCTCACCGGTCATAGACAGCCAATCCGGATACATGGTCTTGGAGGAACACTCGATACCTGCCTCAAACACATCCTCACAGGATTTCCCCGGTCCATGAAGATTCTCATCATATAAGAATACGATCTTCGGGAACAGTACCGGCTTCTTATTGCCCGGCTTTCCCTGTCCCTCTCTGTGAACCCGCAGCAAAGAAGTGGCGATCAGCTTCTCAAACTTGGTGGTGCCAAGCCCCAGCGTCACGGTCACAAAAGGATAATCTCCTCTGGAGGATCCTACGGTATTTAACTTGTACTCAATCCCCTGCCATCCCTGGTCGCACTCCCGCTGCACCTTATCTTCTGCATAGCGCACAGCCTGCTCCTCGATTCCGGGCCAGGATGGATCCACATATTTTTTAAATTCTTTCAGATACTTTTCATAACTCTTCTCAGCATACACACCCAGAATCTTATCTACCTCCGGCACCGTAAAACCGCCGTACTGCTGAGCCGCTGTGCTTAAAATAATATCGCCCATCACGTCAAAGGCTGTATCCAGAGTCTTTGGCTCATTGTACCACACATTCCCCATCTCAAAGCCGCCCCGGAGCACAGAGGCCACATCAAAGAGACAGCAGTTCATGGTATCCAGTCTGGCCGACTGGTCATGAATATAAATATAGCCGTCCTTGCAGGCCTGAAGTTCATCCCGGTTCATAAAAAATTTCCGATACAATTCCTTATTCAGCTCGTTAAAGATCAGGCTCCTCTTGGTAGCCACCAGTGCGCTGTCTGTGTTGGCATTGCTCTTATCGCCTATGTAGCGGATGGACTGGCTCTTCGTGTACACTTCATCCATCATATGAATGAAATCCAGCTTATAGTTCCGGTAATCCCGGTAACTCTTAGCCACAGCCGGATTCACGGCCTCCAAAGCTCCCTCCACGATGTTATGCATCTCCTGGATGGTAATTCCCGGCTTTCCCATGGCCTCTGCTTTTTCTTTCGCAAACTCACAGATAAAATCCAGCTCCCGGGGCTTAAATTCATATAAAATACGGCCTGCGGATTTATTCACAGCTACAATGATTTTCTGGACATTGAACTCTTCCCTGGTTCCGTCTTTTTTGATCACATACATAAAAACGTCCTCCAAACGATCTTATACATACAATATCTGGTATGTAAAACAAAAATATACTTGAATTCAGCACTAAATGCTGAACTCAAGTATATCCTACTTGTCCCTGTTTGTAAAGGACTATTTTCTATCGGTTCTCATCCAAAATCCCGGCCACGTTAAAGAAGCCGGTAAAATAATCTGGAGCATTTAACAGAGTATATCCGTCCACAAATCGTCTGGTCTGGTAAAGATATCCGTCCCTTACCTCCCGGTAATCCTGATTCCCCCAGAGGCTGCAAAGGTACACCAGCCCTTCATCCAGCAGATACTCCAGCTGATCGCTGGGTTCCTCAGGAAAAGCGCCGTAGGGCATAAACATAATGTCCGCCTTGCCTACCAGAGGGCTGATTTCCTCCATCCAGCTGTCAATCTCTTCCTGAAAAGTCTCCAGACTCATGCTGGCTGCATCCATCTTGGAGTGGGAATATCCGGCGCAGGCAATGCTCCATCCATTCTCCTTCATGGTATCCGCAATGGTTTTTACCGTAGTACGGTTTTCCTCATAATCTGCTATGGCCGTGTCCGCCACCGGGTAACCAAACACACCGTTGGAACCGGACACGGACACAATTCCCTTCGCACCCTTAAAGGAAAAATCCGGATGCTCCTCTACAAAGGCGTCCAGAATGGGAACGAAATCATAGTCTCCCGCCAAATCATGGCCTTCCTCATCCGTATAGAGCGCTTTCACCTTTCCTTCCTCATCCAAAGTCAGTTTGGTCGCAATGCCGTCTCCGTTTTTGATGCCTCCATAATTCAAATTATCCTGGGAAAGGATCAAAGGCTTTTTGCCCTTGGGCAACCGCAGCTCCTTTGTCTCCATAGTGGTGACCGCCCGGCCGGAATCTGTCTCCAGCCCTGCAATCTGATGGATATCAATCAAAATATAGCCATCCTCATAAAGGCTCTCCAGAATCTTTTTAAATTCGCTGGTGGTCACCATGGCTCCGGAGTAAGTATAAGACATCTCATCCCCGTCAAAAGCCCGCATGGTATCCTCGATCAGTCCCGGAAAGCAAAGATGGGGAATATCCCCTTCAAAGACTGTCATATTCTTCTGCCCTTCCTGACAGTCTGCAATAGCGGCAACCACCCGCTCATCCTCTGCCTCTTCTCCGGAAATCCCCTCCAGGATCCCCAGCGCCTCCTCATACCAGTAGCCGCCAGCCAGCTGCTCTGCCTGATCTAACTTCTCCTGAAGAGCCTGGGCCTTAGCATCCTCCGACTCCTTCTGCTCCCGCTCCACCTTCATCTGAGGCGTCTCCACGGGCTCATTGTTTTCATACTTGCCCAGGGTACCGATACTCTCTGCGATCTGATAATTAATGGTACTTCTGCTGCAGCCTGCCAAAAGGGCAATACTGCCCAAAAGCCCTGCCAAGATCCCTGCTCTCTTTATTTTTTTTAACTTCATGAATCCGCTCCAAACCTGTCTCTGCCCTGCGCCTGCTGTATAAAAACTTCCGGCTGCCGACAAACCTTTACTTTTTTACTTTTATGCTCCTTACGCTGCTCCAGCTGCTATACAGCCTTTCCCCTTCTGCCATACAGTAGCTTCTCATGCGGAAATAATAAGTTTTTCCCTTTTTTAACTGCTTGACTCGCAGGGTAGCCGCTTTCCCGGAGGGGATGAAAACTTTCTTCACTCCGCTGGAAAATTTCTGGTTGGTAGAATACTGAATCTCAAATCCGTTTAACTTTGTCTCTTTTTTCCAGCGCAGCACTACATTTCCCTTGCTGGGATTCGAGATCCCTGTCACCGTAGGCTTAGCCGGTGCAATGGTGACCTTAATGGTTCTGGAGGCTGCCTTATAATTTTTCGTAGCTCCTGCCTGAATCGTGATTTTTGTGACTCCGGGACCTCTCAGATAAAGTTTTCCACCTTTCACCCCTGCCACCTTGGGATTTTCCACAAGATACGTGAGCTTTCCCTTACCGCTGGCAGACACTTTCAGTGCTTTGGCCGGAGTGTAGCGCACCGTCTTTATAGAAGAAGCCTGAATCTTCTGAGCTGCTTTGTGAATCTTAAAGGTCAGCTTTTGCGTACCGGTATACGCTCCTTTTCCGGTGATCTGCACCTGAGCCGTCCCTGCGTTCACATTATTTTTATAAACCACCTGATAGTGAGTGTTCTGCTTTAAGGCCTTATTCTTATACTTTACCGTCACCCTTGGCATCTGCTGCTTGCCATTGTAGGTACAGACCTTCCCGGCAATGGTGATTTTGCAGTCTTCATCTCCCAAAGAGGGCATTCTTTTCTTGGATACAATATTAGACTTTTTATCCGGTTTCCCTTTGGAATTTAAAGGCTGTATGTAATAATAATAAGTCTTTCCCACCACCGCAGTGCTGTCCTGATACTGACGCTTTGCCCCTGCTTTTATTTTGGCGATTGTCTTAAAGCCGGATGTGGAACTGGTACTGCGGCGCACCACATATCCATACTTGCTGTTTCCATTCCAGGTAAGCTTCAGTCCCTGGCCTTCCTCCTGGGAAACCGTCAGATACGTCTTAGAAGCTCCCAGAGCAGGCCAGTACGTATTCTTCGCCACATTTCCCCGATACACAGAAGTGCTGTGGGTATTGGCGGGACGCTCAAAGTAATAGCACCAGTAATAACCCGCATCGTAGGCACCGGAAGCTGTATTGCTTACCGATTTCATATAATGTTGGACAGATGGGAAATAAGCTTTCAGCTCATAATCCAAAAATGCCAGCTGTCCATTGAGAGAAGAAGCGCTGTATCCATGGCTTGCACACCAGGAGAACAGCCGGTTCTTCCTTACTCCCAGCCACTGGCAGATCCCGTAGGATCCGCCTGGGCCGTAAATATCCGCAATGAAACCGGATTCATTTTTAATGTTGCTCATAACACCGCAGGCAGCGGCAGGATTGAAATCCATCTTATCCGTCAGGTAGTTAAAGACTGTAGTCTCGTTGGCCGTCGCCCCTTGGGATAAAGTCCCTGGAAACAATAAAAACAACAGCAACGCTGTCAATACCAGAAGTTTCTTCCCACAGCAGCCTTCTGATTTCCTCATAATCACCCTCCGTACAGTTTTTCACGTTCTCTTCCCTGAATTTACAGTTTTCTGATTCGCTCCAGCGCTGCAACGGTATTTTCATAGGTACCGAAACCAGTAAGGCGAAAATACCCTTCTCCGCTGGGGCCAAAGCCTGATCCAGGAGTTCCCACCACATTGGCATGCTCCAGCAAATAGTCAAAAAATTCCCAGGAATTCATCTTCTCCGGTGTTTTCAGCCAAACGTAGGGAGAATTTACGCCGCCGGAAACCGTATAGCCTGCCTCCTTAAGCCCCTGTACAATCGTTCGGGCATTATTCATATAATAAGCTACCTGCTGCTTCACCTGAGCCTTCCCGGCCTCCGAGTAAACCGCCTCCCCTGCTTTCTGCTGAATGTAAGGCGCCCCATTGTACTTGGTTCCGTGACGTCTTGCCCACAGAGCGTGAAGCATCACATCGCCCGCCTTCAGATCCTTCGGAATCACCGTAAAGCCCAGACGGGTTCCGGTAAAACCTGCATTCTTGGAGAAAGATCTCAGCTCAATGGCACAAGTTCTTGCGCCCTCACACTCAAAAATGGAATGTGGGATGTTATCCTCACAGATATAAGCCTCATAGGCTGCATCGTAGATAATCACAGCGCCCACCTTATTGGCATAATCCACCCACACCTGAAGCTCATCCTTTGTAATTGCTGCGCCGGTGGGGTTGTTGGGGAAACACAAATAGATCAGATCCGGTGTCTCCTTAGGAAGCTCCGGCGCAAAGTTGTTCTCTGCTATGCAGGGCATATAGATCACATCGCTCCACATCTCAGTTTTTGGATCATAAGTTCCCGTTCTTCCTGCCATCACGTTCGTATCCACATACACCGGATACACCGGGTCGCACACGGCAATCCGATTGTCCGGCCCGAAAATCTCCTGAATATTCCCGGAATCACACTTAGCGCCGTCGGAAATAAAGATCTCATCAGCCTGAATATCACAGCCTCTGTCCTGGAAATCATTTTTGGCAATGGCGCTGCGCAGAAATTCGTAGCCCAGATCCGGTGCATAGCCATGGAAAGTCTCTGCCCTTCCCATCTCGTCCACCGCTTTGTGGAGAGCTTCGATAATAGCCGGAGCCAGAGGCTGCGTCACATCGCCGATACCCAGACGAATTATGGACTTTTCCGGGTTTGCGCCCTGATAAGCTGCCACTTTTTTGGCAATGGTGGAAAACAGATAGCTTCCCTGCAGCTTTAAATAGTTTTCATTGATCTTAAACATACTGATTCTCCCTTTCTGTTTCATCTCTGCGTTTGCATTAATCTTAGCATCCGTGTTTCCCGATGTACACGGCTGCCAGTATCTTTGTTTATTCCGGCAGTGAAATCTCACCGTCAAAGACCACTGCCGCCGGTCCGGTCATATAAACCCGGTTCTCTTCCCGCTTCCAATGGATCTGCAAATCCCCTCCCCGAAGCTTAACCAACACCTTCTCTTTTGTCCAACCGTTCAACACGCAGGCCACCGCCACTGCGCAGGCCCCAGTACCGCAGGCCCAGGTCTCCCCGGCTCCACGCTCCCAGACCCGCATCTGAACCGTATTCTCATCCAACACCCGGATAAACTCTGTATTCACCCGCTGGGGAAAACACACATGACGCTCAAAATCCGGGCCGATCTTTTCAATATCCAGCCCTTCAACATCCTCCACAGGAACAACGCAGTGAGGATTCCCCATGGACACACAGGTGGCCTGGTAGGTCTTTCCCTGCACGACAATGGGCATGTCCACTATGGGACTCTTTCCAAAATCCGCCGGGATTTTGGCCGCCTCCAGAATAGGAGCTCCCATATCCACCTGAACTTCAGACACCTTTCCCTCCTCCACCGTCAGCTCCAGCTGCTTCACTCCGCTTCCGGTGCTGATGGCGAGGCTGGTTTTGTCTGTAAGGCCGTAGTCATATACATATTTGGCCACACAGCGAATCCCATTGCCGCACATCCCTGCCTGGGAACCGTCTGCATTGTACATATCCATCTCAAAATCTGCGATCTTGGAAGGCTTGATCAAAATCAGTCCATCTGAGCCGATGCCAAAATGGCGGTCGCTGACGAAACGGGCGGTCTTAGATGGATCTTCCACGGTTTCTGTAAAACAATTCACATACACATAGTCATTTCCAATACCCTGCATCTTGGTAAACTTCATCGTTTCCCCCCTGATATCTTTTTAAATAGAACAACATAGGAAGCTATTTCCTATGTAAAAAAGAAGTCTGCTCGCAGACTTCTCCGCCTGCGGCGGGTCGCTTCA
>CAJLNC010000061.1 GCA_905207905.1 uncultured Lachnospiraceae bacterium
CTTCAGGTCGGCGCCCACGGCGATTTTCTCCCCATATTGGGCCACTGCCTGGGCGGTGAACGCCGGGTCGGTGACCGCGGCGGTGCCCAAAATCACCCGGCTGGCCCCGGCCTCCAGGTAGCGCCGGACGGTGTCCATGGTGCGAATGCCGCCCCCCACCTCAATCAACAAATTGGTTTGGGCGGCGATGCGCTGGATGACAGGCAGGTTGGTGGTCCGGCCGGTTTTGGCCCCCTCCAGGTCCACCGGGTGGCCCCCGCCCGCTCAAACTGGCGGACGGTGTGCAGGGGGTCCGGGTCGTATACCGTCATCTGGTTGTAATCCCCCTGGTACAGGCGGACCGCCTGGCCGCCGAAAAGGTCAATGGCAGGCAAGAGTATCATATCACCATTCCCCCTCACAGAAGGTTTTCAGGATCGTCAGCCCAACCGTGCCACTCTTCTCCGGGTGAAACTGACAGCCCATGACATTGCCCCGGGCCACCGCGGCGGTGAGCTGGGCTCCGTATTCCGCCGTGGCGATGACCACGTCGTCACATTCAGCCGCATAAAAGGAGTGGACAAAATACACACAGTCCCCCTCCTCCACCCCGGCCAGCAGGGGATGCCGCCGGCCGGCGGGAAAATGAAGGCCGTTCCAGCCGATGTGGGGAATTTTATACGCCTGGGGAACAACCCCCTCCTTGCCGGGGAGCAGGCCAAGCCCCTGCCAAGTGACAAACTCCCGGCTCTCCTCAAACAAAAGCTGCATGCCCAGGCAGATGCCCAGAATGGGCTTGCCCTGGGCCGCTTCCTCCCGGATCACCCGGTCCAGCCCGGTCCGGCGGAGCTTCTCCGCCGCGTCGGCAAAGGCCCCCACCCCGGGGAGAAAGAGTTTATCGGCCCGGCGGAGCACCGCCGGGTCCCCGGTGACCACCGGCGTCTGCCCGACGGCCTCCAGGGAACGGCAGAGGGAGAAGAGGTTCCCCACGCCATAATCAATGACTGCAATCATACAAGACTTCCTTTCGTGGACGGGATTTCATCCCGTCCGGTCCGGGCCACCGCCTGCTTCAGGCTCCGTCCGGCGGCTTTGAACACCCCTTCAATGAGGTGGTGGCTGTTCTCCCCCGCCAGCTTGCGCAGGTGGAGGGTGCAGCCGGCCTTGCGGGTAAAGGCCAGCCAGAACTCCTTGACCAGTTCCGTGTCAAAGGTCCCCACCTTTTCCGTGGGCATGGGCACATCCCAGCAGAGCATCCCCCGGCCGGACAGGTCCACTGCCGCCAGGATCAGTGCCTCGTCCATGGGCAGAACACTGTGTCCAAACCGCTCCACCCCCCGCAGGTCCCCCAGGGCCTGGGCAAAGGCCTGTCCCAGGCAGATCCCCACGTCCTCCACGGTGTGGTGGTCGTCCACCCAGGTATCCCCCTGGCACTGCACGGCGAGGTCAAAGGAACCATGGCGGGCAAACCCGGTCAGCATGTGGTCCAAAAAGCCCACGCCGGTTTGAATCTGATACTGCCCCGTGCCGTCCAGGTTCAGCTGAAGGGTAATCTCTGTCTCCCCGGTCTTCCGGGCAATCTCGCTCTTCCGCATCAAAGGCCCTCCTCTCGCAGAATGTCTCTCACCACCGTCAGGAAGGTCTCCATTTCCTCCTCCGCGCCGATGGTCACCCGGTTATACTGTGCAATGGCCGGGTCGGAAAAATGCCGGATCAGAATGCCCCGCTCCCTGCACTTCTGATACAGCCGGGCCCCGTCTATCCGGGGGTGGGTTACAAACAGAAAATTGGCCTGGGAATCCGGGAGGCGAAAGCCCATCTCCCGCAGGGCCCGGGCGGTCTTGTCCCGGGTGGCCATGATCCGCCGGGCGTTGGCCCGGAAGTAAGGATCGGAATCCACCGCAGCCTCTCCCAGCCGCAAGGTCAGCCGGTTCACATTATAGGGATTGGTGGCATACTTCAGCCGCTCCAAATCCGCAATCAGTTCCCGGCTGCCCAGGGCAAAGCCCAAGCGGGCCCCTGCCATGGAGCGGGATTTGGAAAAGGTCTGAACCACCAGCAGATTATCATATTTTTCGATGAAAGGCAAGGCAGATTTTCCGCCAAAATCAATGTACGCCTCATCTACGATCACCACCGAATCCTGATTGGCTGCAATCATCTCCTCCACCGTCTCCAGGGCAAGCAGCTCCCCTGTGGGTGCATTGGGATTTGGAAAAATCACTCCCCCGTTCTCCTTTCGGTAATCTTCCGGATCGATCCGAAAATTCTCATCCAAAGGCTGGCGCTCAAAAGGAATCCGAAATACCTGCGCCCACACCTCATAAAAGGAATAGGTAATATCAGGAAACAAAATCGGCTTCTCCCCATTAAAAAAGGTGAGAAAGCACATGGCCAGCACATCGTCAGAGCCAACTCCCACAAACACCTGGCTCTCCTTTACCTGATACCGCCTGGCAATGGCAGATACCAGATCCCCGGCTGCAGGATCCGGATATTTCCGCAGAGTTCTCATCTCCATCTTCTCCAGTGTCTTCTGGACTTTTGGAGAAGGCGGATAGGGATTCTCATTGGTGTTCAGCTTAATGATGTCCAGATCCCTGGGCTGCTCTCCCGGCACATAGGGAAGGGTTTTCCGGACATTTTTCTCCCAGGCTCTCATAAACCGTACTCCTGCGCCAGAGCCTCAAAGCCCGGCATAGCCTTTTGAATCGTCTCATAGGCTACGCAGTAAGCCACCCTGACATATCCAGGGCAGGCAAAGGAACTTCCCGGCACCATCAAGATGCGGTGCTTCTTGGCTTTATCGCAAAAGCTCACCTCGTCCTCCTCCGGGGATTTCATAAACAGATAAAACGCCCCCTCTGGCTGCACAAAAGAAAAACCGCACTTTCTCAGGCCCTCACACAGGAACTTCCGGTTCCGGTCATAATAGGCCACATCTGTTTTTTCATCCAGACAGCGGGACACCGCCAGCTGCATCAAAGACGGAGCATTCACAAATCCCAGAATCCGGTTTGCCGCATTGGCGGCGGACTGGATATCCTCCGCATCATCCAGCTCCTGAGGGAGAACCAGATAGCCAATCCGCTCTCCCGGGAGAGAAAGGGACTTGCTGTAGGAATACCCCACAACAGTATTGTGATAATATTTGGTCAGGTAGGGCACAAAAGCGCCGTCATAAGCCAACTCCCGGTATGGTTCATCGGAAATGAGATAAATGCTGATCCCCAGTTCCTGCTCCTTTTGGCAGAGAATCTTTGTCAGCGCCCTGATCGTCTCCTCCGAATAGATCACACCGGTGGGATTGTTGGGAGAGTTGATGATCACTGCCTTTGTCTTTTCCGTAATCATGGCCTCAAAGGTGGCAAGATCCGGCTGAAAAGTCTCTGTGTTGGCAGGAACCACCTTTAAAACGCCGTCATAATTTCCCACATAGGAGCGATACTCTCCAAAAAATGGGGCAAAGGTGATCACCTCATCTCCCGGATTTAGCAAAGTTTTTAAGATCACATTCAGACCTCCCGCAGCTCCCACGGTCATCACAATATTTTTCTCGCTGAAGTTGACTCCAAACCGCCGATTTAAAGAGTCTGCAATGGCGCTGCGCACACTCTCATAGCCGGAATTGTTCATATACCCGTGGATCTCCACCGAATTTTTTTCTCTCAGGATCTCACAGATGGCCTGCTCTACCGCCTCCGGCGCCGGTACATTGGGATTCCCCAGGCTAAAATCATAGACGTTCTCAGCGCCATACTGATCCGCCAGCTTCTTGCCCTCCTCAAACATAGCCCGGATAGCGGAACTGTTTTTCACAAATCCTTTCATCTTCTCTGCAATCATTGCCGTATCCTCCTTCTTCTGGATCATGACTTCTCTTATACCTGATTTCTTGAAGCTTTTCTCCCAATCTTTTTCTCAAGCGGATGGTCTCCGCTTTCTCTATCTAAAGTCTTAAGACAAACGATTCCGTTCTTCTCTCACAGAACATGAATCCGATCGTTCTGGCCTCTCTTTAGAAACCGCAGAGTTCCGCCCTCTCCCTGACTACGCCTTTCTCTACCAGAAAAGCCGGACGGTAAGACAGCTTCGCCTGACGAAGCCCTTCGTCTCCTGTATCCTCCTCCCGGTTGACGTAGAGAAAATCCTCCATAGCCATCTTTACAAACTGCTGATTAATCATAGGATAGGCCCCTTCTATCTGAGTGAGTGCTTTCTCAATATGCACCACAAAGGTATCATCGCACAGCGGTTCTCCCACCGTAAAGGCCACCACTTTACCGTTCACCCGCAGGCAGGCACCCGTCAGTTTCAGCTCCTTCATCAGCCGCAGAGAATTGAGGGTCACGCACATTTCTGCCAGTTTCCCCCCTTCCTCGTCACAGCCGTTCTCATTTCGCCAGATCAGAGCCATTTGGAAGCATTCTTCCACATTCTCATCCGTAATGGGTTCAAATTTCCAGTCCGGATAGGTTCTGAGAAATTTATTTACATGATTTTTCTTTCCATGATACTTTTTTCCGGACAAATTTGCAAGCTTTTCTCTCTCATAGACGTAATCTGCATCATCCCGGTTATACTCCACTTGAAATCTTCCCGGAAACAGCTCCTCCAGCAGTTCAAACTGCTTGGGCGTCACCACTCCCATCTTGAACGGGCAGTTCTGTTCTCTGGCATAATCCGCCATGATCTCTACCACTTCCTTCACATGTTCCGGAGAGCCTTTGGGAAAGCGGAAAAAGAAATCCTTTCCCGCAGATTTTAACACCAGCATATCTTTTACAATAGCAAATTCTGTTGGATACATCCGATTCCACAGATACAAATTTGCAAAGGTATCTTCACAGCTTCTGGAGTTTGCCTGACGATAATAATGATCGATCTGTTCTTGATCCTCCAGAGTTGGTTTTCTAAACACCAGTTCCATAGTTCCTCCTAATTTCTAAAATATGAGACAGCTGCAAGCTGCTGCTCCCGGCAGATTTTCGGTGTGTTTTTCGCAAAAAACAAATTCGTTTTCGGTGAAAAGCCCCCGAAAGGGTATTACCGCAGAGATTTTGCAGCGCCTCCTTTGCCATTTTCAGGATTTTCTCGGAAAGTGTCCGGCTAAGAATGGTACAGATGAGCATACGCTCCATTCTTTGCCAGAAGTTCCTCATGAGTCCCTTCCTCCTCAATCCCATGTTCCGTGAGCACCAGAATCCGCTGGGCATTCTGGATGGTCGTCAGACGGTGGGCAATCACGAAAGTGGTACGGCCCTTTGCCAGGGTTTCCATAGACTGCTGCACAATCTTCTCACTCTCATTGTCCAGTGCGGAAGTGGCCTCGTCGAAAATCAGGATCGCCGGATTCTTCAGAAATACTCTGGCAATGGAAATTCTTTGCTTCTGACCTCCCGACAGCTTCACGCCCCTCTGCCCGATATCGGTCTGATAGCCATGGGGAAGCTGCATGATAAATTCATGGGCATTGGCCATTTTTGCCGCAGCGATCACTTCCTCATCCGTGGCTTCCGGCCTTCCGTACCGGATATTTTCCATCACATTTTCCATAAACAGGTATACATCCTGCTGCACGATCCCGATCTGACTTCTCAGGCTCGCCTGGCGCACCTGGCGGATATCGGTTCCATCAATGAGGATTCTTCCCTCCTCCACATCATAAAAACGGGGGATCAGGCTGCAAAGGGTGGTTTTTCCTCCTCCGGAATTTCCCACAATGGCCAGGTATTCTCCGGCCTTCACTGTCAGGTTCACATGATTCAAAACCTTCTCAAGATTGTCCTCATACCGGAAAGACACATCCTCAAACTGAACTTCCCCCTTCACATCCTTTAAATCCACTGCATTGGGGGCATCTGCAATATCCGGTTCAATATCCAGAACTTCCAGGAAACGGACGTAGCCGCTCCAGCCGTTCTGGAACTGCTCCATAAAATTCATCAGCTTCTTTACCGGCTCTGTAAAATTGTTGATGTAAAGCAGGTAGGTCACAAGATCCGTAACTTCCACCCAGTCCGATACAATAAAGTAAGCGCCTGCCACCAGCACCACAATGGTTACCATAGTGGTCATGGCAGAGAGAATCGAATGAAACCAGGACATATACCAGTAGCTTTTTTTCTTGCTCTCCACAAAAAGCTGATTGCCCCTGCCAAACTTTTCCATCTCCTTTGCTTCATTTCCAAAGGACTTTACTGTGCGGATTCCGCTTAAGGTATCCTCAATCTGGGCATTCACATCTGCAATTCTGGCCTTGTTGGCCCGGTAGGCGCGGCGCAGCCTGGTATTAAAAAACAGGGCGTAGGCCAGCATAATGGGCACAAAGGCAAACGTAATCAAAGTCAAAGGCCCATTGATTCTCACCAGAATCACGAAAGAGCCCACCAGCTTGATCACTGAGATCACCAGATCCTCCGGTCCGTGGTGAAGCAGCTCGCTGATATCAAACAAATCGGTAGTCACCCGGGAAAGAAGCTGTCCCACCTTCTGGTTATCATAAAAATGAAAGGAAAGCTTCTGATAATGGGAGAACACATCCCGGCGCATATCATGCTCCATCTTTGCTCCCATCATATGTCCATAATAGGTAATGAAAAAGTTACAGAAGCACTCTGTCAGCGCCAGTACGATCATCAAAAGCCCCAGCCTTACAATCATACGGAAAGGTTCGTTCCCGGGAAGATACACTACCTTATTGGTAATATAGCGCACAATCAACGGGATCACCAGCGTAATGCCGGCTCCCGTTATTGCAAACAGCAGATCCGCAAAGAACAAACCTTTGTATGGTTTATAATATGAAATTAATTTTTTCCACTTATGGTTCATTTTATTTTATCACTCTGCAATCAGATCCTGCTGCTTCATCACTGCGATCACATCGTACACATACTTGGCGCAAAGCTCATCGCTCTCTGCCTCCACCATCACCCGGATCACCGGCTCCGTGCCGCTCTCCCGCACTAAGATCCGTCCGTCATTTCCCAGCTCAGAAGCCGCTTTCTCAATTGCTTCCACCACTGCCGGATTCTCCCTGGCTTCTTTCTTATCCGCCACCTTCACATTTTTCAGAAGCTGGGGATAAATCTTCACCTCAGAAGCCAGCGTGCCCAGAGTGGATTTTTTGTTGATCACCGCCTCCATGATCATCAGGGAGGTGAGGATACCGTCTCCTGTGGTGGCATGCTTGCTGAAAATAATGTGACCGGACTGCTCGCCTCCCAGACAGTTGCCATTGGCCAGCATATTCTCATACACATACTTATCTCCCACTGCAGTCTTTTCATATTTGATGCCGATCTTGTCCAGAGCCTTGTACAGTCCAAGATTGGACATAATGGTAGTGACAATGGTGTTGTTTTTCAGTTTTCCCTCTTCCTTCAGGTACTTTCCGCAAATATAAAGGATCAGGTCTCCGTCCACCACATTTCCATTCTCATCCACAGCGATACAGCGATCCGCATCTCCGTCATAGGCAAACCCCATGTCCAGCCCTTTTTCTGTCACAAACCGCTGCAGCTTATCAATGTGCGTGGAACCGCAGTCTCTGTTGATATTGGTTCCGTCCGGCTCATTGTTGATCACATAGGTTTTTGCACGAAGTGCGTCAAAAACACTCTTGGCAATGGCGGATGAGCTTCCGTTGGAGCAATCCAGCCCAACCTTGATATTTTTGAAATCATGGCATGGGATAGAGATCAGATGTCCGATATAACGGTTTCTTCCGGATGCAAAATCCACAGTACAGCCGATATCTTCTCCGGTTGCCAGCGGAAGCTCCTCGATCTCGCCGTCCAGATATGCCTCGATACGTGCTTCAATATCTGCGGAAATCTTCTGTCCGTTCTCATTAAGGACCTTGATCCCATTATCATTAAACGGATTATGGCTTGCGGAAATCATGATACCGCAGTCAAAATCTTCTGTACGTACCACATAGGATACACTTGGAGTTGTGGTTACATGAAGCAGATAGGCATCTGCTCCGGATGCGGTAAGTCCTGCCGCAAGGGCATACTCAAACATGTAACTGCTTCTTCTTGTATCCTTGCCGATCACGATCTTCGCCTTGTGATCTCTGCCGTAATACCAGCCGAGATAACGTCCCACACGAAATGCATGATCTGCTGTAAGTTTTACATTTGCTTCACCACGAAAACCATCTGTTCCGAAATATTTACCCATAATGTTCTCCTTTATTACTGATACAGTCCTTCCGGATAAACGCCGTCATCTGTAAGTTTTTTGAATGCAGCCTGTACAGATGCCTTATCCTCCTGATAGGTAACACCGAACCACTCGTCCTTTGTCTCAAGAACATCTACCGCTGCTTTTCCGGAATGGATCAGCTGGTCGATAAGCTCAGGAAGAAGATACTCTTTTTTGATGTCTCCCTCTTTGATCCCGCCAAGGAACTCAACGAAGCCTTTCTCAAGGATCTCCATAAATTCCGGTGTCAGTCCCCACATATTCATGGAAACAAGGCTCTTTGTATCCAGTGTTTCTGCTGTACCATCGTCATTTCTTGTCTCTGCGCCGTCTGCTGTCTTGAAGATGTTATGTGTCTCTGTAACGCCCACAAGCTTGCCGTCCTCAATATGGCACACTCCTCTTGTGACGCTTCCGTTGTCACTTAATGTATTTCCAAGGCGGAAACCTGCCATGCAGATGTGCATCGGGCCATCCTGCGGATGATCCTGTACCAGGTAGTCATGCACCTTTACGTAGGCTTCTTTTCCGTAGTAGTCATCTGCATTGATCACAGCGAATGGCTCGGAAAGGACTTTCTTTGCTGCCAGTACAGCGTGTCCGGTTCCCCATGGCTTGGTACGGTCCGCCGGTTTTGTAAAATTGCCCGGAAGATCGTCGATCTCCTGGAATGCATAAGCAACTTCTGTAATGTTGGAGATACGGTCTCCGATCACTTTTTTGAATTCATCTTCAAGGTCTTTGCGGATGATAAATACGACCTTGTTGAATCCTGCCTCCAGTGCATCATGGATGGAATAGTCCATAATGATCTCGCCCTTCGGGCCTACCGGTGCAAGCTGCTTGATTCCTTTTCCAAAACGGCTGCCGATACCGGCTGCCATAATCACCAGTGCTGTCTTTTTCATTTTCGTTTCCTCCTGATTTATTATAATTTTTTGAACTCTGTAGCTGTAATCAGCGCTTACTCCTGTTCATTCAGCTTTGTCAGCTTTACTGCCTGGTCCGCTGCGATCAGACTGTCAATGATCTCATCTAGGTCTCCGTTAAGGATATTTTCCAAACGGTGAAGGGTAAGCTTGATCCTGTGGTCTGTTACACGTCCCTGAGGGAAGTTGTAGGTACGGATCTTCTCGGAGCGGTCACCTGTACCGATCTGGCTTCTCCTTGCCTCTGCCTCAGCGTCATGCTGCTTGGCAAGCTCCATCTCATACAGACGGGAACGGAGCACACGAAGTGCTTTATCCTTGTTCTTAAGCTGAGACTTCTCATCCTGGCAGGAAATCACGATTCCTGTAGGGATATGAGTAAGACGTACTGCGGAGTCTGTGGTGTTGACACACTGACCACCGTTTCCGGATGCACGGAACACATCGAATTTACACTCATTGAGATCCAGATGGAAATCAATTTCTTCTGCCTCCGGCATGATCGCTACCGTACAGGTAGAGGTATGGATCCTTCCGCCGGACTCTGTCTCCGGTACTCGCTGTACACGGTGAACACCGCTTTCGTATTTCAGTCTGGAATATGCACCCTCACCCTTGATCATGAAAGTAACTTCCTTGAAGCCGCCGATGCCGTTCTCATTGAGGCTGAGCATCTCGGTTTTCCAGCGGCGGGACTCCGCGTATTTCACATACATACGATAAATCTCTGCTGCAAAAAGTGCTGCCTCATCACCGCCTGCACCTCCACGGATCTCAACGATAACGTTCTTGCTGTCGTTAGGGTCCTTCGGAAGAAGAAGGATCTTCAGCTCATGCTCCAGCTCCTCCACTCTCTTTTTTGCATCGGAAAGCTCTTCCTTAAGCATTTCACGCATCTCTTCGTCCTTCTCGCTCTCCAGCATGGAAAGACTGTCCTCGATGGTTTCCTTATTTTTCTTATATTCTTTATATGCGTCAACGATTGGCTGCAGGTCGCTCTGCTCCTTCATCAGCTTCTGAAAATGTGCCGGATCGTCGGTTACTCCCGGTTCTCCCAGCTCATTGAGAAGCTCTTCAAAACGTACCAGCAGATCATCCAGTTTATCAAACATGTATTTCCTCCTGTTTCTGTCCAAGCACCACACGGTCAAGGCCCGGCAGATCCTTTACGATCTGAACCCCGGTAAAACCGGCTGCTTTCATCATTGTACTGACCGCCTCCCCCTGGGTGCAGCCAATCTCATACAGAAGCCATCCGCCTGGTTTCAGGTACCTTCCGGCCTCTGCTGTGATCTTTCTGTAAAAATAAAGCCCGTCTTCCATTCCGTCAAGAGCCTTCCTCGGATCATGAAGGCGGACTTCTTCCATCAGTGTTTCAATTTCTTCTGTTGCGATATAAGGCGGGTTTGAAATAAGGATATCATATTTCCCACTATCTTTTCCACCTTTTTCACAAAAATACGGTGCCGAGAACAGATCGCTTTCCACAAAATCCGCCCGGTTCTCCACCTTTAGAATACCTGCATTCTTTTTTGCCACTTCCAATGCTTCCGGTGAAACATCCACACCGATCCCACAGGCATCCTGCCGTTCCAGAAGAAGGCTGAGCAGAATGCAGCCGGAGCCGGTACACATATCCAGGATCTCCGGTTTTTCCACATCCCCAAGGTGTTTCAATGCCTCTTCCACCAGAGTCTCCGTATCCTGTCTCGGGATCAGCACGTTTTCGTTTACATAAAACTCATAGCCCATAAAAAAAGCCTGATGAGTCAGCTGCTGTACAGGAATATGTCCTGCCCGCCTGTCGATCAGCGTAAGATACTCTGCTGCGGTCTCATCAGACACCGGTTCATCTCCATGCGCAAAATAATATGCCCGATTCTTTCCGGTCTTAAATTCCAGAAGGAGCCAGGCATCCAGCCCGGCTTCTTCCAATCCGTTATCTTTCAGTATTGTTGTACCTTTTTTCAGAAGGGACTCAAGAGTCTGCATTTTCTGTCTCCTCTGTCTCATATGGGATGTCCAGGTCAAATTCCTCTTTCAGATAGGCGCGCCAGTCAAAAACAGCCTCAACTGCTTTGATGGCTACCTCTGCCATATCTGCTGTAGGCTCCTTTGTTGTGAATTTCTGCATGGCAAGACCTGGTTTACTCATAATGTTCGCAAATTTACTGTCTGTTCTTCCTGCCCACTGGATGATCTCAAAGGAAATCCCCGCAACTACCGGCACCATGAGAAGTCTTCCCAGCAGTCTCACCCAGTAAAACGGCACCGCCACAAACACAAAATGCAGCACAATACTTACCAGCATGACCAGAAACAGAAAGCTTGTTCCACAGCGCTTATGAAGCCTGGAGCTCTTTAACACATTCTCTACCGTCAGAGGCAGACCATGCTCCACACAGTTGATACATTTGTGCTCCGCACCGTGATACATAAATGTCCTCTGGATATCCTTCATTCTGGAGATCAGGAACATATATCCTATAAACAATGCCAGCTTCACAAAGGCTTCCACTATGGTGACCAGAAATTCCGAAGCACCTACCTCTCGGATCAGACTGGCCAGTACATACGGAAGAAACATAAAAGCAGCCACAGAAACCACCATGGAGATAGCTACCGTAATGTAAAGAAGCCACTTGAACTGCTTATCCTCTTTGGCTTTCTTTGCAGAACGCTCTTCTTCTGTAAGCTGCTCATTCTTCCTGACTGTTTCCTCATCTTCCTCGTCTCCTGCGATCTCCGCAGAATACATCAGGCATTTCGTGCCTACCACAAGAGAATCCACAAAGCTTACCACACCACGGATGATCGGTTTCTTCAGAAATGCGTGATTTCCGAAGATACATTTATAATCCTCTACCTTCAGCTCGATCTCCTGGTCCGGGCGGCGCACTGCGATAGAATATTTGTCCTTGTGGCGCATCATGATGCCTTCCATGACCGCCTGTCCGCCGATATTCGATGATCTCATTCATTCTCTCCTGTGCAAATTAAAAATTTTTCAGTTAAAGAAAGGTTGAGATTTCCCAACCTCAACCTTCTCATTTCCTGTATTCGCAATAATTACTTATTCAGGCCGTATTTCTTGTTGAACTTATCGATACGTCCACGAGCCTGTGTAGCCTTCTGCTGTCCTGTGTAGAACGGATGGCATTTGGAACAGATCTCAACATGGATGTCCTCTTTAGTAGAACCTGTTACGAAAGTGTTTCCGCAGTTGCAGGTTACAGTTGCCTGATAGTAGTTCGGATGGATTCCTTCTCTCATGATTTTCACCTCTCTATATATTTAATATTATTCGTATTCAATTGACGAATTCCATTTTAAACAGCTTGCTAAGTATAACATAGCTTTCCGTAAAATGCAAGGACTTTATAAAAATTTCTGTTTCTTTACAGTCTGTACCAGTTCTGCATTGTTCCTGGTTCTGGCAAAGGTATTCAGGATCTGTTCTACTGCCTCATCCGCTTTCATTCCGTTAAGAGCTTTTCGCATAATATAAACCGCTTCCTGTTCATCCTTGCTGAGAAGCAGATCCTCTCTTCTGGTTCCGGATTTCTGGATATCAATGGCCGGGAATACCCGTTTCTCCTGTAATTTACGATCCAGGACAAGCTCCATATTACCGGTTCCCTTGAACTCCTCATAAATAACATCGTCCATCTTGCTTCCAGTATCCACAAGTGCGGTTGCCAGAATCGTCAGGCTTCCGCCCTCGCGCATATTACGGGCTGCGCCAAAAAATCTTTTGGGCATATGGAGAGCCGCCGGGTCAAGACCACCGGATAAGGTTCTTCCGCTTGGCGGGATGATCAGATTATAGGCTCTGGCAAGTCGTGTGATCGAATCCAGAAGAATAATCACATCCTGTTTATGCTCTACAAGACGGCGCGCACGCTCCACAACCATCTCGGAAACTCTCTTATGATGTTCCGGAAGTTCATCAAATGTAGAATAGATCACTTCCACATTCGGTCCCTGGATCGCCTCTCTGATATCGGTAACCTCCTCAGGACGCTCATCGATCAGAAGAATGATCAGATGCATATCTCTGTTATTCCTGAGGATAGACTTGGCAACGTCTTTCAGAAGGGTTGTCTTACCTGCCTTTGGCGGAGATACGATCATTCCTCGCTGGCCCTTTCCGATAGGACTGATCAGATCCACGATACGCATGGCCGTTGTACCGCCTGCACGCTCCATGACAAGTCTCTCATTCGGAAAGATCGGTGTCATATCTTCAAAATTATACCGTCTCTGTCCCTCACTCGGATGGAAACCGTTAATGGAAGATACGTAGAGAAGGGCACTGAACTTCTCTCCCTGGGTCTTGATGCGGATATTTCCCTGGATGATATCACCTGTCTTTAAATTAAAGCGGCGGATCTGGGAAGGAGAAACATAAATGTCGTTCTCACCCGGCATATAATTCTCACATCGGATAAAGCCATATCCATCCGGAAGGACCTCCAGGATCCCGTTAGCCTTTTCACCACTGTCCAGCTGGGTGGATTCTGACGGAACATTCCCGTTCTCCCTTGTAGCTTCCCGGTTATATTCACGGTTGTACTCTCTGCGGATATTTGTGCTTCTGTGTTCCTGCTCATTCTTATCACTACGATATTCCTTCCGCTGCTCCTGAAGTCCTTCCCCTGCCGGACGGGTACGATATTCTGTTTTTTCCGAATCATAGCTTTTTTCTTTTACAGTATTTTCTGCCGGTGTACTTTTGTGTACTTCTTCGGGATTTCCTCTGTCGGACTCTTTGGCGTCCTCCTCCAGCATCCGCTCAATCAGTGCCGGTTTTCTCAGAGTAGAAATTCCCTTCATCCCTCTCGCCTTTGCCAGATCCTTCAGCACCGCCAGAGATAATGATTCATACTTTTCTCTCATATTAAATCCTCTATTCTTAAATCTGATAAATTATATATTTGTTGTTTATGGAATCAGATACAACCTGACATGGCTGCACTTTTTTTGAATGAAAGCGTGTTTTCAGCTTATGTTTCATTATACACACCTTATAGAGTCTATTGCAAGAAATATTTATCGACATTTTTTTTATACTTTTCTCACAAAAAAGAAAAAATCTGCCCGGGAGATCTCTTCCCGGACAGATCCAACGTTCCTGTATGCTTCTTTTTTAGCTCCAGAACGGTCCGTATATATCCATGACCCTCTGGATACGTTCATCAGTAATTTTATTCAGAGCCGCCACGATCGCTGCATACGTTTTTGGTCTCTGTCTCTTAAGTGTTGACGGACTTGTTACATACTCAAGCACTGATTCTGCAAAATATTCTGAACTGTTCTGCGTTGCATAGCTTCTGTTGATACCTGTAAATTTGGATTTTTCGCTGTTATAAACTGCGGCAAAATCACTTGTTCTGTCTACGTTTCCCGCAACAAAAGCAAGGAAATGTCCCAGTTCATGGTAGATTGTCTCATTCTCAAAACGAAGGATGATGCTTCTTGAATGTGCGTTAAAGCAGCCTCCGTAGTTAACAGACGGATCGATCGTTACAGTAAATCCAAGCTTCTTGTAGGCTTTGAGCACCCTGCTGTCCATCTTCGGTGCAATGGAAGCAATATTGCTTACTGAATATTTGCTGTCCATGTTGATGCTTTCTACTTTTTTTGTGGAAGCTGCATTCGCTTTGCCGGCAGTAGCTGAAGCCGCCATGACTGTTGTGGTCGTCTGAATGGTTGTAGTTACTTTCCGTGTCTGAACGGCTGTTTTTGATTTCTTTGTGTATTTCTGTGTTGTTGCAGTCTTAACTGTCTTTAATGTTTTTACGGTTGTATTTCTGTTTGTTTTCTTTGTGGTCGTACTCTTCTTATTGGTAGTCGGAAGCTTCTTGGTATAAGTCTTGGTCGCCGCTTTTTTCAGCTTAACTTTTTTTCTGGTTGTCTTGGTATTTGAAGTCGTTTTGGTAGTCACCTTCGGTTTTGAAGCAAGTGGAGTGTCGTCCTCTGTGATGGTAGTCTCCACTACCGGATCTGTAAAATCCGGAAATTCCGGAACCTGTGACGACTGCCAGACATTAAAGCCACCTGCCAGTACAATAACAGCTGCAAGGCATCCTGCTAAAGCTTTTTTCCTGCCTGTAAAAATTTTATGGATATCTGTTCTTTTCATATCATTCACACCTTTCTGAAAGCCGACGTTTCAGTTTCCAACCTAAACCGGATTTTAGGCATCAAAAAAGCCGCTTATTCTAACGAAATAAACGGCCGCATTAACACACAGATTCTTGTTCATAGATGTTATCTGAATACGTCATTAAATCGGAATTTAATGCGGCAACCGGCTGTCATAGTCATCCTTCGGACCTTAGACCCATGGCTTTGCGTCCCTGTCTTTCAACAGGTTTGCCTTTATATGTATAGTATATGTTTTTTTCCCTAAAAT
>CAJLNC010000062.1 GCA_905207905.1 uncultured Lachnospiraceae bacterium
GTGGTGACGCCGTAAGCCTCCAGGTGGAAGGGATCGATCATGTTGACGTCGTTCAGATCAGCGGTAGCCGCCTCGTAGGCCAGGTTTACCGGATGCTTGAGCGGAATATTCCAGATAGGGAAGGTCTCAAATTTGGCGTACCCTGCCTTAATACCTCTGAGATGATCGTGATACAACTGGGAAAGACAGGTCGCCATCTTGCCGCTTCCCGGTCCCGGGGCCGTAACCACCACCAAGGGCCGTTTTGTCTCAATGTAATCATTTTTCCCAAATCCTTCGCTGCTGACAATCAGTGGGATGTTGGCAGGATATCCCTCTATTTTATAATGAAGATATACTTTGATATTCTTTTTTTCCAGCTTTTCCTTAAAGATTCTGGCTCCAGTCTGTCCCTCATATTGAGTGATCACAATACTACCCACATACAAACCTGCCTTCTCATACTCTCCGATCAACCGAAGCACATCCACATCGTAGGTAATCCCCAGATCCCCCCGAACCTTGTTTTTCTCAATGTCCCCTGCACTGATCACGATCACAATCTCTGCCATATCTGCCATCTGCAGCAGCATTTTCAGCTTGCTGTCCGGCGCAAAACCCGGAAGAACCCGGGACGCGTGAAAATCATCAAACAGCTTTCCTCCGAATTCCAAATACAGCTTATCATCAAACTGGCTGATACGTTCCTTAATGTGTTCTGACTGTATCTTCAGATACTTTTCATTATCAAATCCAATCTTCATCTCTTCCCTGCATCCTTTCTTGATTTCTGCGGGCAATGAGCCCAGACAGCCGCGCATCATGATTTTATGCGGTAGGGAAGCTTTCGCATTCCCACAGTATAAAATCAAATACCCCGCAGCAAGCTAACGGGGTATCCATCTTACAGCACTGAAGAAAATGTGCCTTTACTGCTTCCGGCAGAACACCTTCTCATTCTGTGTAAGCCAGCATCTCCTCTTCTGTATACTGTTCCTCTAATTCCTGTTCATTCATAAACTGTCTTCTCCTCATTTCTTCTCATGATGCCCTTAACCTTTTCGACAGTCCCCTTATTTGCCCCTGTCTGAGCCGTTCCCTATTGCCAAAGCTTCGCCGGATAAACTCCCTCCTCCAGCAGCCTCTGGAAATCCGCCTTTACAGACGGTACATCCTCTTTATAGGTAATGCCGAACCAGCGATCTCTTGATTTCAAAACAGAAACGTCCGCTCTGTTTTCCTTTAAAAGCTGATCCACAATGGTTGGCAGCAGATACTCTGCCTTTGTCCCATCTCCTGGAAGCTCCCTAAGGAATTTCTGAAAATCAGTATCCAGCTCTTCCAAAAACTCCGGTGTAAATCCCCAGAAATTCATGGATACCAGTGCAGACGAATCCACGGGAAGTTCCTTCCCTTCTTCTGTCATAACCGCAGCTCCCTTGGGAGTTTTGACAATATTCTTAGTCTCGTCCACTCCAATCAGTTCCTGATGCTCATTCAGGCGGCAGATGCCGCGGGTAACGCCGCCATTCTCTGACAGAGTATTTTTCAGAATAAATCCGGCCATGCAAATATGGAATCGGTTCTGCTTCGGTTTTTCCTCCTTAAGCAAATAATCATGTACCAAACGGAACGCTTCTTTTCCGTAGTAATCATCTGCATTAATCACCGCAAAGGGCTCTTTAATCACATCCCGGCAGGCAAGGATCGCCTGTCCGGTTCCCCATGGCTTAGTTCTTCCCTGTGGAACCGAAAATCCTTCCGGCAAATCTGAAAGTTCCTGAAACGCATAGGCCACCTCAGCAACCTTCTCAATACGGTTTCCGATAATCTCCCGGAAATCCTTTTCCAGATCCCTGCGGATCACAAACACAATCTTGTTAAATCCGGCCTCGAGAGCATCATAAATAGAATAATCCATAATGATCTCCCCTCCAGGTCCAAAGGCAGTGAGCTGCTTAATCCCTCCGCCAAACCGGCTGCCAATACCGGCTGCCATGATCACTAACGCTGTTTTTTTCATTTATATTTCCCTCTCCTTCTTGCAGTCAGGCCCCCACCCTTCTGCTCAGCCATCCAGCTTATGTTCCATCACATAAACCATGTGTTCTAAATCTTCTTTCTCCGTCTCCCCTGTACAGCGAATCTCCACCTCATCTCCACTTCTGACCGCCATAGACAAAATATTGAGAATACTGCTGCAGTTCACAATATTATTTCCCACAATCAGTTCTACCCGGGATTGACACTGTTCCGCCGCCATAGCCAAAATACCTGCCGGTCTCACATGAAGCCCGGTAGCATTGGAGACAACTACTTTCCTGCTTATCATTTTCACTTTCACCCACTTTAAAACAATAAGAACTGCCAGAAACCGGCAGCTACCTATTGTGTAATATCTTATCTATCATACTACATCTCCAAGGGTATAGCAAGGAATTTTTCCGTCCTCATTGTATTTTCTGTAAATTTATCCGGCTGTTTCTGATATACAGGATCACAGTCAGAATCAGCAGTACTACCACATTGATTCCCATTATGATTTCCGGCACCGTATTTTTCACCGCAAAAAGGCAGATCACAGGAACGGCTACACTGACCATCCCTACTATCATAGTGACCATGGTCGAAGCACTCTGCTTTACCACCTGAGTCTCACTCTCCCAGTTAAACACCGGAAACAACAGATTCACAGACAATCCGGCCACTGTGGTAAACAAAATATACGCTGCCGGAACCAGAAGCATCAAAATCCCCTGCACCGGCCCCGGTTTTACCGCAATCCAGGTACATATCCCAGCCACCACATAAAAAGGGGCCGCAACAGTGAGATTTAACAGAAATTTCCCCTGCATCACATCTTTTGCCTGCACCGGAAGTGTCTGCATCATCCACCAGTTTTTCCCTTCCATGGAAATGGAACAGGCAGTTGTTGTCATCACGGATGCAAAAAAGGACATAATATAAGGCATCACAACAGCGGTGCCTCCCGCTATAGGCAGATACGCATCCATCTTCTCCGAACCGGCTATCAATAGAAACAGCGCCATCAAAGCCATCATCACATATCCGGTCACCGTATTCACCAGATAAATTCCAGAAGCAAAATACCGCCGGAGCTCCCGCCTCCAAAAAGCTGTCCTTAGACTGCTGTGCTTCATTTTTTTCATGCGAAACTTATTTTTTGCACCTGTCACAGCCAATGCCCGGCAGATGCCAGGATACACCCGCTGCAGACCGAAAAGGAACAAAAAAAATATAAGTACAGAGCCGGCCATAAGCCAGAACAGGGAGAGCCAGTTTCCACATACCGCCTGATGAAAAAGCAGAGATGGAGGGTAGATTCTTCCTATCCACTCTGTCGCCTGAAGAAGCAGCGGTTTCAGGAAATCCACCGAAAAATCCTGATTTTTTGGCAGCAAAAATGGAAGGAAACAAATTGCCAGGAGAAACAGCAGCATCAGCCCTGCTTGTCCCAGGCTCTTATACTTCATCTTTGCAGTCACTGCACTGATAGCAGCTCCTGCCACAGAGGCGAGCGTCATAGGAAGCAGCGGAAGCACCAGCATTCCCAAAAACAGGCTCCCGTAAAAGGAAAGAGAAACGGGCAGGAAAATTCCATAGACAATCGTTCCGGGCAGCATCACAAAAATTCCCAGCAAAACATTTATCAAGTAGGAAGCTGCAAATCGACTGATAATGATCGCTAAAGAGGACACCGGAAGAGAAATTTGACGCTCAAACAGTCTTGGTTCAAATATCATGCTTCCCGCCTTTAAAAAAGTAAAAAACAAGATCACCAGGCTCACCACAGTATACAGATACATAGGCAGCATTTCCCCCATCCCAATCTGTATCATCCCATAAGAAAACAGGGCCAGATACCCTCCCAAAAAAATCATGACAATCATATAGGCCAGTCCCATGCCCAGATACTTCCACTTTTTTGCCGGATTTTTCGTATGGCGCAGTTCATTGTTTCCAAACAGATTGATCAGGGAAAGTTTACTTAACAGCAAAATCTGTCTTGCCATATTGTTCCACCTCCATAAATGCTTCCTCCAAAGTACCTCCTCTGGTAAGCTCCTCCATCGTCCCCTTTGCCACCAGCCTGCCCTCCCGGATCATAGCCACTCTGGTGCAAAGCCGTTCCGCCACATCCAGCACATGGGTAGAAAAGAAAATGGCAGCTCCCTCGCTGCAAAGCCGATGCATCTTTTCTTTCAGCACCAGTACAGCCCTGGGATCCAGTCCCACAAAGGGTTCGTCTAAAATCAGGAGCCTTGGTTTATGAATCAGAGCTCCTATCATAGCCAGCTTCTGCTTCATGCCATGAGAATAAGAGGAGATCAGATCTCCCAGCGCCTGGGTCATTTCAAACTCTTCTGCCTCTCTCAGAATCCGTTTTTCCCGGTCTGCCGCAGAAATATCAAACACATCCGCCATAAAATTAAGATACTGAATCCCTGTGAGATATTCATACAGATCCGGATTGTCCGGGATGTAGGCAAATCGGGATTTGCACGCCAAAGGTTCCTTGCGGATAGACTTTCCATCAATAAAAATCTCTCCCTCCTCAAAATCCAATATTCCGGTCATACACTTAATAGTAGTGGTTTTTCCTGCTCCATTATGACCGATAAAGCCGCAGATCTCCCCGGCTTCCACCGTAAGGCTCAAAGAGTCCACTGCCTTTTTTCCGCCTTTATATATCTTTGTCAGATTTTGTATTTCCAGCATCTTCATATATTTCTTCTCCTCTCCATTGCATCTTTGACCGAGAAGTTTCCATCTTATTTCCTTCCTCTAACTTCCCTATCATTTTCCGCCTCTTTATTTCTTAATGATATCATTATGATATCACTTTGTCAAGTTTTCCTTATACACCATACAAAATCCCAGCACCAGTTTCTCTCCTTTTTCTTTCCTGCAATCTTCACCTGTATTTTCCCTCCGCCTGCACCTCTCCACAATTTCTCATATTCCTCAAAAAAATACTTGCAAAATTTTGAGATATTCTGTATAATAGACACGTTGACAGTTCTGTCAGGCCAGATTAGCTCAGCCGGTAGAGCAACGCATTCGTAATGCGTAGGTCGTGGGTTCGAGTCCCATTTCTGGCTCTAGCGAAAAAACCGCGCATATACAAAAAGCTTGTATTTACGCGGTTTTTTGTTGTTCGGATATTTGTTGATAAAACTATATTTTATTCCAAAACCAATAAAATATGACACGATATGACACAGACTGAAAAAACTGTTTTTCTCCATCGCGCGCAAGTACCATTCCAATCTTCTTGCCGTCATACCGCCGCCCTCCGTTTTTATATAGAAAAACGCCTGTCATTTATGACAGGCGCTTTATTCATTCATACCATTTCTTCTTTTTCTTTCTAATCTCGTAGTCTTTCGGTAAATGTATTTGATACTCCACCGGAGAAGTCAGCCACTTAATAAATTTCCAAAATCCCCAACCTATTACCGCCAAAACTATAATAACCAACAAATCCATAATACCTCTCCTCCCAGATCATCAACACCTGAATTGACAGGATCTACTTTTTTATTAATATCTCATATCCCAGAGCTTTTTGCAAGATATTGCCCTGCTTGTTTTCCGCCGAAACCGCCATCTGCGTTTATCTATATGAACTTTCTCCCGTGCCGTCGGACCAAAATGCCCCAAACACCTCCAAAAAATGGGACGGCTCTATGCGCTTACTGTACCGCTCCCTTACACAGAACAGATGCAGCTTCTCCTTCGCCCTGGTCATACCCACATAAAGAAGACGCCGTTCCTCCTCTAAATCCGCTTCCAACAAGGCCTTTCGGTGGGGAATCACCGTCTCATTCACATCCAGGATAAATACCTCCCGAAACTCCAGCCCCTTAGAGCTGTGAAGGGTAGACAACGTTATCCCCCGGTTCTCTTCCTTGTCCAGACTGCGCTGCTGCTTTTCCAGAGTCTTTCCGTACTCCTGGATGTGCTCCAGCCACTGCAGATGCGTCTTAAAGCCCTTTGCACTTTGCTGCAATTCCTCCAGCACCTCTGTGAGTTCCTCCAGTTTCATACGGCGAAACTGCGCATATTCCTTCAGAAATTCTTCATATTCAACGCCATAGCGGATATAATTCACCGCTGCAAAGGGCGTCATAGACTGCATTCGCTTCAGGTCTTCCTCCAGCTTATCAATTCGCTTTACCATCCAGGGCTTATCCTCATACCAGGTGCAAAGCCGGTCAAAAGAAACCTGTTCCGTATCCACGCATTCCCGGCTGATATACCGTTTGGGCCGATTCATAATCTGCAAAAAATCCTTTCGCTGACGGATCCCCAGAGCCAAACGGATGTAAGCCAGGACATCCCTGGCAATCCAGTGTTCATACAGATTCGGCAGCCGATCCCGCATTTGAAAAGGAAGCTGAAACTCCATAAGTTTTTCCGCCGCATACCGGCCTCCAGTGTTGGTTCTTGTAAGCACCGCTATATCTTCATAGGAATAACCCTTTTTCAAACTGTTTCGGATACACTGGATCAGATACAGCGCCTCCTGCTCCTGATTTTTAAAATCTCTCAGTTCCACCGGAGGTCCCGGTTCTTTCAGGCACCGGATCTGTTTATCAAAGCGCTTCTTATTCTCCCGAATGAGACGACAGGAAGCCTTTACCACCGAACCGGACGAACGAAAATTTTCATCCAGCAGCATCACCGCCGCCCCAGGATAATCCTTCTGGAAATTCAGCATAATCTCCGGTTTAGCTCCCCGAAACCGGTAAATCGACTGGTCATCGTCTCCCACAATAAACAAATTCTGTCTTGGCTCTGCAAGCATCCGCACTACCTGGTACTGCAGCTTGTTAATATCCTGAAACTCATCCACCAAAATGTAGTGGTAATGATTCTGCCACTGAGCCAAAATATCCGGGCGCTGCAAAAAAAGCTGATAGCAGTAAACCAGCATATCGTCAAAATCAATGAGATTTGCCCTGGAGAGCCGTTGCTGGTATTTCTGA
Organism: uncultured Lachnospiraceae bacterium; assembly: GCA_905207905.1. Next base: position 6,993 of record CAJLNC010000062.1, read on the forward strand.
AACACACTGCGAAACGTGTCTTCCGGACAACTGGACGAATAATAATGCTCCAAAGAAACCTGCTCATTTTTTACCAGGCTGATCTCACCTGCCAGATCCGAAAGAAATTCCTTCTCATCCTCCATATCCAGCTTCATAGCATCTGCAATCTCCTGAAGAAAGCTGTATTTCTGTTCTTCCCTCAGAATATTGGCAGCGGTATAGTGATAGGCGTATTTCAGAATCTGAAAAAAGACAGCATGAAATGTACCGAAGGTAACACGGTAATGACCGCCTCCCATCAGCCGTTCAAACCGCTGGCGCATCTCCTGAGCAGCCGCTTTTGTGAAAGTGATCACCAAAATTTCTTCCGGCCGAACTCCAAGCTGTTCAATTAAATATTTTGTTCGATTCGTAATAACAAGGGTTTTTCCGGAGCCAGGGCCTGCTAAAACCATAGCAGGCCCCTCTCCATGGGCGATTGCCCGGGATTGTGCTTCACTAATGTGCATAGTTCTCCTGAATTGTCAAATCTTGATAGAACTTACTCCGCCGCATTCTCCAAAAGCTGAATGCCTTTCTGAAAACGGGCGATGGTCTCCTCTTTTCCAATGATCTCCATAATCTCTGTGGCTCCTGCCGGGGTTACCTGCTTGCCGGAGACAGCCGTCCGTACCGGCCAGATCACAAAACCGGCCTTATAACCCTTCTCATCCGCATAGGATTTCAGCACCTCATAGAGACTGTCGTTGGTATAAACCTCCTGCGCCTCCAGCCTTGGAAGAAGATCCTGTAACACAGCCAAAGACTTCTCTCCATTGGTTTTCCATTTTTTACTGGTATACAGCGAAATATCGTAGTCCGGCAAAGTTTCAAAAAATTCCACCATCTCCGGGATCTCCGGGAATACTTCAATTCTTGTCTTTACCATCTGAGCAATTTTCTTTAAATCCAGATCCTTTTGAATGGACTGTTTTAAATAAGGCTCTGCCATCTCATAAAATACGTCCGGATCCATGGCCTTTAGATATTCTCCATTCATCCATTTCAGCTTCTGGATATCAAATACCGCCGGAGACTTGCTAATGTGGTGGTAATCAAATTCCTTCACCAGTTCCTCCAGAGAGAAAATCTCCCGGTTATCCTGGGGGCACCAGCCAAGCAACGCCACATAATTGACAATAGCCTCTGTCACAAAGCCCTGCTCCAACAGATCTTCAAAGGAAGAATGGCCGCAGCGCTTGCTCAGCTTCTTTTTCTCCTCGTCTGTGATCAAAGGACAGTGAATATACACCGGCACCTCCCAGCCAAAGGCCTCATAGAGACGATTATACTTAGGCGCAGAGGACAGATATTCATTTCCCCTTACCACATGGGTGATGCCCATAAGATGGTCATCCACCACATTGGCAAAATTGTAGGTAGGATAGCCGTCAGACTTAATAAGAATCATATCGTCCAGCTCAGAGTTCGGCACTTCAATCTCCCCGTAGATCTCATCCACAAATCTGGTCGTGCCCTCTCTCGGCACATTCTGACGGATCACATAGGGAACACCTGCCTCCAGTTTTGCTTCAATCTCCTCCTTAGACAGATGAAGGCAATGCTTATCATACACCACAATCTCCTTGCCGGCCACATTCTGGCGCAGAGACTCCAGACGCTCCTTATCACAGAAGCAGTAATAAGCCTCCCCTTTTTCAATCAGCTTCTTGGCATACTCCAGATAGATTCCGGCAGCCTGGCGCTCACTCTGAACGTAGGGTCCTACGCCCCCGTCCTTATCCGGCCCTTCATCGTGAATCAAGCCTGTCTTTGCCAGAGTGCGGTAAATAATATCTACTGCGCCCTCCACATAGCGCTCCTGATCCGTATCCTCAATTCTCAACATAAAGCAGCCATCCTCATGTTTGGCAATCAGATACGCATACAGTGCTGTTCTCAGATTTCCCACATGCATCCGCCCGGTGGGGCTGGGTGCAAATCTTGTTTTTACCTTAGACATTTTCTCATTCTCCTTCTATTTTCTATGATTAATGCGCAGTTCTGCCAGGGGAAGATCCTTGCTTCCCGATATGCGTCTGCGCGGCAAACACCTATCGAAATTCAATCCGCTTAGAAATACTCAGCGCCAAAGTCATCTCCGCCATCAAAAACAAGATGGAGGTGCCTCCGTAACTGACAAAGGGAAGCGTAATTCCCGTAGTCGGTATCAGATTAATCACCACCGCAATATTCAATACCACCTGCAGAGCAATGTGGATAAAGATCCCTGTGGCAATCAGAGAACCCAAAAGATCCGGAGCATTTCTCGCAATAAAAAACAGACGGTAAAGCAAAAAAATAAACAGCAGCATCACAATACCAGCTCCGAAAATCCCCAGCTCCTCACAGATAATTGAAAAAATCATGTCATTCTGCGCCTCCGGCACAGCGCCCAGCTTCTGAGTGCTGTTTCCCAGGCCCTTTCCAAAAAATCCTCCGGAACCGATGGCGTACAGCGCCTGCATGACCTGATAGCCGCCTTCACTGGCATGAGCCTCCGGATCCAGCCATACCATGATTCTTCGCAAACGGAAACTGTCGCTGGAACTTGACACCGTGCCTGCGATAACAAACACCACCAGACCAATCAGCACCGCTCCCCCCAAAAACATCCATAAAAATGGAGCCGTCTTTGGATGTACAATAAAAATCATAAGAACCGTGATGCCCGCAATGATCACTGCGGTACTTAAGTTCTCCGTGAATACATAAGTACAGAAAGAGGCCAAGGCTCCAAATCCCAACACTGTCAGGGACGCCTTCCTCTCCTGCATCTTATTTCCCATCTTTACAATCAGGCAGGGCAGAAACAAAATAACAGCCAGCTTGGCAAGCTCCGCAGGCTGAAAGGAGATGGGGCCGATATAGATCCACCTTCTGGCTCCATTGACCGTCCTTCCCACAAACTTAGTGGCCACCAGCAGCACTATGGAGATACCATAAATGTAAGGCGCAAACCTTGCATAAAAATGATAATCAAACTGAGAAAACACCAGCAGCAGCACAAAGGATCCAATACTGATCACCGCCTGCTTATTAAAATAGAAAGCATCATTCCCATTATAGTTCACTGCCGCCTCATAGGCGCTGGTGCTGTAAAGCATCACCAGGCCAAAGCAAGTCAGCAGAATAACTGCCGCCAGAAGATTATAATCATAATAATCCCGTCCAACGCCAGTCTTTTTCTTTCCCTGTATTTTCTGTAAGGCGGCACGCTCCTGCCGCCTTACTCTGTCTGCACTTCTTGCCATAATATCCTATACTTCAGCCTTTCAATTAAAACCATCTTACTGCGTACAGACTACTATAACACATTTTTTTTTACATTTCTACTTATTCTTCTTTATTTCCCGTATTTTCTTAAATTTCATGTCCGGAAACCTTATTTTCGGAAGTGGCAACGCCTTAATAAGCGCTTCTATTGCGCTCTTCTTCTACAATCTGCCTCATCTGTTCCCACTTGCGCTCCATGTCTGCCACCAGTTTAAACTGAGTACGGCTTCGATCCAGGTTCTGCCTTTCTCTGTGAATTGCAAAATAATGATCTCCATCCAGATAATCTGTAAGAAACCGCATCCCGCACTCTAAAGTCATGGTCTTAGCCCCCATAGGCAGCAGCTCCAGCTCTTTTTCAGTCAAGCCAGGACAGGCTTTCACAAAGCCTCTGGTATAAATTCGGAATTTTCCCAGATCAAGTTCTACCTTCGATAAATCCTGCTCATCTTCCTCTGCAGTGGACGCTCCATAGCGGATGGAATCCCCAAAATCATACAGACTCAGCCCAGGCATCACCGTATCCAGATCAATCACGCAAAGAGCCTTTCTGCTGTCCTGATCCAACAGAACATTGTTCAGCTTGGTGTCATTGTGTGTAACCCGCACCGGCAGCTCTCCCATCTCCCGCAGCTTCTGCAGGATTCCCATCTCCTTCTCTCTTTGAAGTACGAACTCGATCTCCTTCTGTACTTCCGGGGCTCTGCCCAAAGGATCCTTCTCCAAAACCTCATGAAAAATCCGATATCGATCCGGGGTATTATGAAAATTGGGGATCACCTCTGTCAGCTCCTCTGCCGGAAAATCCTTCAGCGTTTCCTCAAACCGCCCAAACGCCACTGCGCTTTCATAAAAATCCTCATTGCTCTCCGGCATCTGCAGACAAAGCGAATGCTCTACGTAGTCATAAACTCTCCAGTTTCCGGAAGGATCTGCCAGGTAGGTCTTTCCCTCCAGAGTTGGAATCAGCGTCAGTACCTGCTCCCCCTCTTTGGACCGTTTGGAAAGATGCTCTGTGACCATGGAAATATTTCTCATAAGCGGACTGGGATCCTTTGCCATATTTTCACTGATTTTCTGCATAATATACCGGTGCCCCTGTTCTGTTTCCACCAGATAGGTCTGATTGATATGGCCGCATCCATAGGGCTGGCAGCTCACTGGTTTTCCTTCAAATCGAAACTGGGCAAGCACCCATTCCAAAACTGTTCTTGCTGTCTGATTCATTGCAAATTCACATCCTTTTTCAGAAATTGAGTATAAAAATGAGTATAAAAAATAGAGACCGTTGAAAAACGCCGATATCTGGGGCTGCTGCAGTCTGCCACAGCCCCGCCGGATTCTTTATTCATCAACAGCCTCTACACAAGGTCATGTAATGCCCCTTATTTGCCGTAGGTATTTGCCATATACTCTTCCACAGTATCAGCAGTTACTGCTGTAGGCGGAAGGGGAGTGTATCTTTCTACGGTTTCGCCCTTTAGCAGATCGATACAGCAGTCAACCAGAAGGCGCGCATGCTCTTTTCCGCCGCCAAGGCCAATAGAGCCCTTCAAAGGATCGCCATTCTTAATATTTGCACACTCTTGCTCTGTAGCGTCCACGGAAAACAGCAGATAATCGTCCCACTCTTCTTCCGGAACAGCCGTCTTAATGGCCTCATTGCCGCCAACTCCCACGCCTGCGGAAATACCCAAGATCACCCTGTTATCTGGATTTGCCTGCATGAAGTTTTCCGTCACTGCCACACCTTCCTCTGTGGAAAGCACTTCCTGGCTTCCCAGCAGCTTACTGTTTGGATAAAGCTCCAGCATAGCGGCCTCCACTGCATCCCCTTCCAAAACTCCAAGCTCAATGCTGGGGATATTCTCAAATACCCAGGTAAATTCACCTTCCGGATATTTTTCATCAATATAAGGCTTTGCCATCTCTACCAAAGCGCGGCCTGTAGCATCCGGATCCAAAGCCAGGTTGGTCTCTGCACCCTCAAAGTCTGTGGAGTAGGAAACCACACGGATTCCCTCATCCAATGCATCCTGCACTACATTTTCCACCGCCTTGGCATCAATGGGAAGAATAACAATGGCATCGCAGTCACTCATGATAAAGTTCTCAATCTGAGAGATCTGTTTCTGCGCATCCTGTCCGCAATCTACATAGGTAACATCGCACCCCAGCTCCTTACCATATGCCACTGCCTCCTCAACCAACTCTGCCCATACGGCATTCGACAGATTGTAGAAAGAGAAACCGATCTTGTAACTCTCTGACTCCTCTGCAAAAGCAGTCGTTCCCAGTGTCAGGCTCCCCAGCATTGCTGCCGCCAGAAGACCCATTCTTTTTTTGTTCATGTTGCTTCCTCCTTTAAAAAAATAATTTTATCTATCACCTTCCGCTCAGGAAGATGCTAAATACCCCATAAATTACCTTTTCCAAAAAATCACGCATTCTCTAAATTCATCATTCCAAATTAAGCATTCTCTGAGTTGATGGCTTTCAGTTTTTTAACCCGCTCAGCGCTGCGGCTCATGCTTGCATCATAGACCACGGCAATCAGAAGCAGTACGCCTTTTACCACCCACTGCCAGTAAGCGTTTACATTCATCAGAAGCATGCCGTTTTCCAAAAATCCCATAATCAGGACCCCTAAAATAGCCTGATACATAGTCCCTCTGCCGCCCAGGTTGCTGACACCGCCCAATACGCAAGCAGTGATTACATTGAACTCAAATCCAGCGCCGTTGGTGGAAAGTCCAGAATTGGTTCTGGATAACAGCAGAATTGCTGCGATAGCTGTAAGGAATGCAGAAAGCGTGTGAGCAATAATTTTAATAGTTCCTGTGTTCACTCCCGCCAGCTTTGCTGCCTCCTCGTTGCTTCCCACTGCATACAGATACCGTCCGTAGGGCAGTCTGGAAAGAACGAAATGGCCTACAATCATAATAATTACCATAATAATCAGAGAAATCGGAATCGGCCCGATGCTTCCCTGCCCCAGGACGCTGAAGCTCTCCGGAAAACCGTAGATCGGAATTCCATTGGAAAACAGGAAACTGATTCCATTTAATGCCTGAGATACGCCCAAGGTAATGATCATAGGATGTACGCCGGATTTTACAATAATCACGCCGTTAATAAAGCCGATCAAAACACCTACTAAAAGACTGATGCAGATTGCCAGCACCATAGGTACTCCCTGCTTTGCCATCAAAAATGCACACAATACATTGATCAATGACAGCTGATAGCCCTGAGACAAGTCAATACTTCCTGCGATCAGCAGAAGCGTCATACCCACAGAACAGATACCCAGAGTATTGATCTGACGGCTGACATTCAACAGATTTTTTACGTTTGTAAAGTTCGGAGCTGTGAAGCTGAATACGATAAACATCAGTACGAATACCATCAGCACTCCATATTTACTTATGATTGCAGATACACTTTTCTTTTCGCTCATTTCTCTCCACCCCCAGAGGAATATTTCAGTACGGTCTCCTGATTAAACTCTTCTGCACTCAGGGTTCCCGTATACCGGCCCTTGGCCAAAATGATCAGACGGTCTGACATGCCCAGCAATTCACTCATTTCAGAAGAAATCATAATAATAGACTTTCCTTCTTCCACCAGCTGCGTCATCAGCTTATAGATCTCTGCTTTTGCCCCCACATCAATACCGCGGGTAGGCTCGTCAAAAATCAGAATATCCGGGTTCGCTCCCAGCCATCTTCCCAAAATTACCTTTTGCTGATTTCCTCCGGAAAGATTTTTCACCTTCTGGGCCAGGTTTGGCGTCTTGATCTCCAAGGCATCCACCTGACTCTGGGCATAATCTTTCTGGGCTTTCCGGTCAATGGCAACACCTTTTGTCAGTTTCTTTATCGTCGAAAGGGTCAGGTTATCCAAAACGGTCATTCCTCCGATAATGCCATGGCGTTTCCGGTCCTCTGGAACCAGGGCAATCCCCTGCTTCACTGCATCTGCACAGGAGGCAGGTTTCATAGGTTTCCCTTTCAGATAAATTTCACCGCTCTGGATCGGATAATAACCAAACAGCATTTCACAAAGCTCTGTACGCCCGGCTCCGATCAGACCTCCAAGGCCCAGAATTTCTCCTTTGTGAAGCTCAAAGGAAATATTCTTCACTCCATTTCCGCAGAGATTCTTCACCTCCAAAACTACCTCATCTGTCTTGCAGTTCCTCTTGGGATAGGTCTGGCTTAAGGTACGTCCCACCATCATTTTGATCAGGTCATCCTTATCTGTGTCCTGAATATCCTTGGTCCCTATGTACTCTCCGTCCCTGAGAACAGAAACCCGGTCTGCCAGCTCAAAAATCTCTTCCATACGGTGAGAGATATAGATGATGGTAACTCCCTCTTTTTTCAAAGTCCTTACAATCTCCATCATAGCTGACACCTCATTTGTGGTCAGAGGAGCGGAAGGTTCATCCATAATTAAAATTTTAGCATTGGTGGAAATTGCTTTTGCAATTTCCACGATCTGCTGATAGCCTGTGGTAAGATCTTTTACATGAGACCTGGGATCCAACTTAATCCCCATCCGTTCAAAAATCTTCTCTGCTTCCAGGTACATGGCCTTTCGGTCAATCATAATCCCTTTCTTTTTGAAGTTTCCCATAAAAATATTTTCTGCAACTGTAAGGTGCGGATATGATGTCGGATGCTGATATACGGCTGCAATACCTGCCTCCTGGGCATCCTTCGGACCCTTGAAGTCAACCTTCTGTCCGTTCAGGAACATCTCACCTTCTTCTGCTTTATGTACACCGGTAATTACTTTAATGAAGGTAGATTTACCTGCACCGTTTTCGCCCATCAGTGCATGAACTGTTCCTGGTCTTAATGAAAGCTGTACATTATCCAACGCTTTTACACCAGGGAAAGATTTGCAAACACCCTTAAGCTCCAGT
>CAJLNC010000063.1 GCA_905207905.1 uncultured Lachnospiraceae bacterium
CACTCTGCGGATCCGGGAAGCAGACCCGTTAGAAATTTTTACAGACCGGGAGGGAGAAATCATTCTGAAAAAATATTCTCCCATCGGAGAGCTGGGAAGCTTTGCAAAAGAATATGCGGAAGCCCTGGCCTCCGCTTCCGGCCACAGCGTATGTATCACAGACCGGGATCAGGTGATCGCTGCCGCAGGAGGGATCCGAAAAGATACCATCGGCCATCCGGTCACCGGTCAGCTGGAAGCCGTCATGAATGACCGAGAGTATGTAAGCACAAATGCCGGCAGCAAAGCTCCGGTAAAGATTACCAATGAGGATTCGGACAACGAATACCCTCAGGTAATCAGCCCCATTCTCTGTGAGGGAGATGTGATCGGCTCTGTGATTCTGCGCAGTAAGGATGGAAAGGGACGTATGGGTGAGACAGAACGGATCCTGGCCAAATGCGCCGCCGGGTTTATGGGACGACAGATGGAGCAGTAGCCGAGTTCTCTATTTCCCTTTTTTACATCTTTTAGGGGATGCTGCCAATACCTCCAGCGGTACTCTTTCGGGTGATTTTTCTCCGGGAAATAACATCTTTTCAGAAAAACACACCGAACCTCCACCGGAATTCGTATTTTGCAGCATTCCTTTTTCATAATTCTCTACAGAAATCTTCCCGTAGCACTCTCGGGAGTATTCTTAACCTCTTCCAAAGTCCCTGCTGTCACGATCCGGCCTCCGGCTTCTCCGCCTCCGGGGCCCATATCTATGATGTAATCTGCATTTCGCATCACATCCAGATCATGCTCAATGACGATCACTGTTGCTCCCTTCTCTATCAGCATCTGAAATACTCCCAGAAGAGTCTGTACATCCAGCGGATGGAGACCAATGGTGGGCTCATCGAACACAAACACGGAATCAGACTGGGTTTTCCCAAGCTCACTGGCCAGCTTCAGACGCTGGGCCTCTCCTCCTGACAGACTGGGAGTCTCCTCACCCAGAGTCAGATAGCCAAGTCCAAGCTCCTTCAGCACCTGAAGTCTCTGACAGACCAGCTTCATTCCCATGCAGGCTTCCAGAGCTGTATTGATATCCATATCCATCAGCTCCGGAAGGGAAAAGCGTTCTCCCCTGCTGTTTTCAATCCTTACTTTTCTGGCGGCCTTCCCGTACCGGGATCCCCTGCAAAGGGGACATGGAATTTCCACATCCGGCAAAAACTGTACATCCAGGCTGATTACCCCGGTTCCATCACATTCCGGGCAGCGAAGGCTTCCTGTATTGTAGGAGAAATCTCCTGCCCGGTAACCAAATTCCTTTGCCTTTGGAGCTCTGGCAAACATCTTTCGCAGTTCATCATGAACATTGGCATAGGTAGCCACAGTGGAACGCACATTGATTCCAATAGGAGAAGCATCGATCAGCTTCACCTGCCGGATTCCTTCGGCTGCCACAGAATGTACATGTTTTGGCAGAGGCCTTTCCTCCAGAACCGCCTTCAGCGCCGGAACCAGGCTCTCCAGAATCAGGGTAGTTTTCCCGGAACCGGAGACGCCTGTTACCACAGTCAGTTTTCCTTTGGGTATCTTTGCCTGCAAAGGTTTTACCGTATGGATCTCTCCTGTGGACAGGCAGATGCTTCCCTCCGCAAAAAGCTCCTCTCTCCTGGCTCTGCTTCTTACCTGCACCCTTGATTTTCCTGTGAGGAAGGGGCCGATCTGGGAAGCCGGATCTTTCTCCACGGCACGAAGCGGCCCCTGGGCAATGACACGGCCTCCCCCCGCTCCCGCCTGAGGTCCCATCTCAATGAGCCAGTCCGCCTTAGATAAAATCTGGGTGTCATGGTCCACCAGCACCACAGAATTGCCGTCCCGGATCAAATCCTCCATCACGCCCGTAAGCCCGGCCAGATTGGAGGGATGAAGTCCAATGGACGGCTCATCCAGCACATACAGCACCCCGGTAGTGCGGTTTCGCACTGCCCTGGCCAGCTGCATCCGCTGCCGCTCGCCGGTAGACAGGGTACAAGCCCCCCGTTCCAAAGTCAGGTAGCCCAGCCCCAGATCCAGAAGGCGCTTGGATGCCATCTGGAAGGATTCGCAGATGCTCTCTGCCATGGGCCTCATCTCCTGGGGCAGAGAACCCGGCACAGCTCCCACCCAGTCTGTCAGCTCTGTCAGAGACATGCGGCAAGCCTCATCCAGAGAAATTCCTTGAAGTTTCGGCGCTCTCGCCTCTTTGGACAACCGAGATCCGCCGCAGTCAGGGCACACCTGCTGCTTCAAGAATTTTTCCACACGCTTCATGCCTTTCTCATCCTTCACCTTAGCCAGCGCATTCTCCACGGTATACACCGCGTTATAATAAGTAAAATCCAGTTCCCCTGCCTGATTCGATTTCTTGGCTTTGTAAATAATATGGCGCTTCTCTGCCGGACCATGGTACACCATCTCCTTCTCCCAGTCCGTCAGTTCCCGGAAAGGCACATCGGTCCGGACTCCCATGGCCCGGCATACGTCCGTCATCAGCGACCACATCAGGGAATTCCAAGGTGCCACCGCCCCCTCATCAATGGTGAGCGTATCGTCCGGCACCAGGGTATCTAAATCCACCCGGCGAACCATCCCGGTTCCCTCACAGGTACGGCAGGCTCCCTGGCTGTTAAAGGCCAACTCCTCCGCGGAGGGCGCATAGAATCTGGCCTTACACACCGGACATTCCAGCTCTTTCTCCGCCGCCACAAAAAGAGTTGGCTCCAGATAATGGCCATTGGGACAGCAGTGGCTGGCCAGCCGGGAAAACATCAGCCGCAGACTGTTTAACAGTTCCGTCCCCGTACCGAAGGTACTTCGGATCCCCGGCACTCCCGGGCGCTGCCGCAGCGCCAGCGCCGCCGGTACATACAGCACCTCATCCACCTGAGCCTTCTCCGCCTGGGTCATCCGCCTTCTTGTGTAGGTAGAAAGAGCGTCCAGATATCGTCTGGAACCCTCTGCATAGAGGACTCCCAGGGCCAGGGAAGATTTCCCGGAACCGGATACCCCCGCAATTCCCACGATCTGATGCAGCGGAATATCCACATCAATATTTTTCAGGTTATGCACTCTGGCTCCCCGAATCTTCATTTTGTCTATCCTTGTGTCTATCCTTGTGTCTATCATTTCATTCACCTATTTATTTCTGTTTTTTATTTTTTCTCAATAGTTCCGTAAATCCAATCTCCTCAGATATCTGACTACTAGTATGCACCAAATACCGCCTTGTTTCAATCGTAAAATAAATGGGAAATTATTCAGAAGCCTTTTGCACATTTCTGTTCTTTACAAATTCAATCACTGTGCTATAATTCAAGCAAATAATGGCGGTATCCGATCCAGGCAATGGCAAAAATCCAATCCCCCGCCGCCAGCTGCAGACATCTGCTCCTGGCGTCATTGGCCAAATCTTCCCACAAGCAGAACTGCCTGGTTCATTGCCGCCGGAATGAATGACAAAAATTTTAAAAGGAAGCGAAAAACGCATGGTAGAAAAACGCTTAATAAACGAAGTTCTGACAAAAGAGAATCTGCATATCCGCCCCTGCACCACGCAGGATCTGAACGATGTGATGAATCTGCAAAAAAGAATTCTGGATGGAATGGAAGAAAAGGAATGGTTTGCCAAAACCTCCAGAACAGAAAATGAGAAATTTTTTCAAAAACCAAATCTGCTTCTGGGCATATACGCAGAGGAAAGACTGATTGCATACGGATCCATGGGATTTCTGGAAAAAGATCAGGAAAATCTTGGCTGGGATCTTGGCTGGCCTGAGGAAAAGGTGAGAAACTGCACCAATCTGGACACCATTGTGGTAGATCCTGCTTTTCGTGGCAAAGGTTTGCAGCGGCTTCTCATTTCTCTGTGTATAGAACAAGCAAGAAAGGTCAAACCGGGCGGAACGCTTCTGACCACCATCTGTCCAGACAACCGTTACAGCATGAGAAATGCCGAAAAAGAAGGCTTTGAAATTTTGCTCCGCACCAAGAAGTACGGTGGAAAAGACCGTTATATTTTAGGTAAAGCCTTGTAATCCATCTGAAAACCATCTAAACGGGAGGGAAAAAATGATCTGGGTCATCACAGGAGTATTTGCAGTTCTCAATATTTTGTTTTTCACTGGAAAAGGGAGTTTTTTGATTGCAGGCTATAATACTGCATCCAAAGAACAAAAGAAGCGATACGATGAAAAAAAGCTGTGCCGTCTCATGGGCGTGAGCATGGGAATCATTGCTGTCAGCTGTGCCCTCCAGACCTGGGACACCGCCCCCCGCTGGTTTCCCATGGCCGGGGGAATCCTGACTTTGGCGGATGTAGTTCTGACCATCTTCCTGGCCAACAGCCCGCTGGTAAAACAAAATCCGGAAGAGTTGGCCAAAAACTCCGCCAGGCCGGGCTCCGCCAAAACAGAGCGCTTCCTAAAATGGGGAACCTCCGCCTTTGTTCTCATTCTGGTTACCCTTGTAGGCCTCATGCTCTTTACCGGAGATATTAGCGTCCATCTGGACGACAGCACCCTTCAAATTCAAAGCTCCTTCTGGGCGGATAAAGAAATCCCCCTGGAGCAGATCCAATCCGCAGAGTATTTAGAAACGCTTCCCAGGGGAACCCGCACCAATGGTCTTGGCAGCTACCGGCTCCTGGCAGGTCATTTTAAGGCAGCGGAAATTGGCAATTATATCCGCTACACCTATGTAAAATGCCAGGAGGGCATTTCCCTAAAGACCGATGGTGGAATCGTAATTTTAAATCAGGAAACCCCGGAGGAGACGAAAGCATTATATGAACGAATCAGGCAGAAGCTGAAACAGGATGATGAATATAGGACAAAACTTCCTTGATATCTCCTGCAAGATTGATGGACTGCTTTTTAATTTCTGCCGGTATATATGTTTCAGACAAATTAATACAGGCATAGACAGCCTTGGGATTTTGATAGGTCATTTCCCAGAACGGATATTTAATAATACCCGGAGTATTCCCACCTACCCCCAATTCCAGATAGAGAACAGATTGGCCGCTATGCCGACGTAAAAAATCTCGATACCTGCCTGCTGCCTTGTGCCATCCATTATTTTCCACAAAGGTTTGATCTACCCTCAAATTCATAGTCATAGGCGCGCCGCAGACCGGACAGTATGGAATCAGCTCAGACGGAATGCGCATATTTTTTTGTTCTTCAACCATTCTTTTTACAGCGGTTTCATTATCATACGTTCTCTGGTGACATGGTTTAGAGCATTGCCACAAGCCATAATCTCCTTGGGTATAAAAAAGGCGTTGCTTATCAAAACCTGTATTTTGAAAACAATGGTCCACATTCGTTGTCAGCACAAAATAATCTCTGTCCTTTACAAGTTCAAGCAGGGTTTCGTATGGTTCCCCTGGTCTTCGTGCATACCGATTGATATAAATATACCTGCTCCAATATGCCCAATGCTCCTCTAAGGTTTCATAGGGGTAAAAACCTGCCGTATACATATCTTTAAAACCATATTTCTTAATAAAGTCCGAAAAATAATGTGCAAAGCGTTCTCCCGAATAAGTATATCCGGCAGAGGCAGACAGTCCGGCTCCCGCCCCAATCAAAATAACGTCTGCTGTATTGATTTTTTCTTTAAGCTGTTTCAACTGCACACAATAGCTGTCTGTATATTTTATAGTCTGTATCTTTCCAAACATTGAAAACCACTTCCAATCCACTCTGAGTTTGCCGTCTATAATTTGTTACTGTATCTACGGCTATCTCTGCCGCTTTTTCATTTGGAAAATGAAATTCTCCTGTGGATATGCAACAAAAAGCTATGCTTTTTAATCCATAATGCCCGGCGAGTTCCAAACAGGAACGATAACAACCTGCCAGCAAATCGCAATCCTGTTTTGTTACCCTCCCCCGAATGACCGGACCTACTGTATGAAGTACATAGCGGCAGGGAAGATTATATGCTTTTGTGATTTTTGCCTTCCCTGCGGGTTCTGCTGATTTCTGCACTGCCATAATACGGGCACATTCTAACCGAAGCTGTATTCCCGCTGCGGAATGGATTGCATTGTCAATACAGCCATGACAAGGAACAAAGCAGCCCAGCAAATCGCTGTTTGCAGCATTTACAATTCCGTCTGTTTGTAAAGTGGTTATATCCCCCTGCCATAAATAAATTCCCTCTTTGACAGGAGAAAGTTCTGCCAGGGAGACAATTTTTTTCTGTTTTTGTTCTTCCTGCAAGTATTCATCTTGTATGTTCAAAAATTTCTCCGGTATCGCTCTTGGCGGACGCATATTCATAAGGGAACGCAATAATCTTTTTTGTTCTGTTTCATTTTGGGGAATTTCCAGTCTTTTCCATTCCATACTCTCATTTTTTAGGTATTCAATTAGATAGAGCAATCGTTCCTGCTGTGTCATAGCGTCCTCCTCTCTATCGCCTGCTGTGGGCATATATCTTTACATTTTCCACAATGCAGGCAATGCTCCTGCTGAATTCTTACCGGACAGACAGATGTATCTATGCATTTTTGCGGACAGACACGAAAACATAGCTTGCAGCTATTACATTTTTCGGTAATACAAAAAAGCGTCGTGTTAGTTTCCATTCCCCCAAAGGAAAATTTCTCCCGAAAAATTGGGCGGCAGCTTAAATCAAAAAATTCTCCGCTTCCCTTGTAAATTTGAAATACAGTCAGCGCAGAGCGGCTTTCTTGATTTGGATAAATTTCTGCCATATACGGATTATGATTAAAAATTTCACGCAATCGTTCCGGTCCGATTTCCCGCACTTCACCTCGCAAAGTAATCGATTGGCTGTGCATGGTATCGTTTCCTTTCAATCCTGTCAAAGAAACAAAAGGGTGTGCTTTCAAGCGGTCACAAAAGGCTTTTCCTTTTGCTGTCAAAAAGTATAATCCGTTTTTATCCGCCAGCATAAGATCAATTACGCAGGTAACGGGTAAATTCTGCTCATCTGTCGTAGCAAAAATAACGGAGTGTATGTCCTGTTGTAAAAGCTGTAAATATTTTTCTGCTCTCATTGTATTTCTCCTATAAGAAATGAGATGTTGCAAAATACCTCCGACGGTACCCTTTCGGGTGATTTTTGTCCGAAAAATCACATCTTTTCTTAAAAAAATACACCGAAAATCCACCGGCGTATTTTACAACCTCCCATTTCCGGTATTTTTCGATTATTCCGCCACAACGGAAATTCTCTGCTGAATATGCTTGCCGCTTACTGCTTCGTCAACCATAGCGATTGCATAATCCGCATAGCTGATTACACTTTCGCCTTTGGAGTTCCGTATCAGTTCCTCGCCTCCCAGAATGTATTTCCCTGTTCTTACACCATCTGCCTGGAAATCTCCGGCAGGACTCAAATAGGTCCATTTTACATCATTTCTGGTACGGAGTTCTTCTAATGCTTTGCCCATATTAGCAGCTAACGGTTTGAAGATGTCGGGGAAATCAGCACCGTCCATCACCTGTGCCGTATGTTCCGGATTTACATACAGGCTTCCGGCACCGCCCACAATCAGAAGTCGGGTATTTCTGCCACTTACCATATCGCAAAGATGTTTCAAAGAAGTGCTGTGCTGCGGAAGCGTTTCCGGTGTCCATGCACCGAAAGCGTCGATTACTACGTCAAACCCTTCCAAATCAGAAGCGGTCAGGTCAAACAGATCTTTTTTGATAATCTTTGTCGCAGCAGACTGATTTTCTCCCCGCACAACCGCAGTAACATCCAGTCCTCTGTCTATTGCTTCTTTTACAATCCGTTTCCCTTCTTTTCCATTTGCACAAACAACTGCAATCTTCATAGTCATTCCCTCCATATTTCATTTTCGTATTGCTTTTTTTGAATTGCAAGATTATGATATATCCGTAAAGCAAATTCGTAAAGTAAGCACTTTTTTGTGCTGTAGTTACCTAAAAGAAACTATCATCCGTGTACCTAAGACAACACGTCCCAGATGCATGGATGCCATAGAAAGAAAAGAGGTTGTTTTATGGAAAAAGAATTACCAGCCTGTCCGGTGGAAACAACGTTAATGCTGATTAGCGACCGTTGGAAAGTTTTGATTATCCGGGATTTATTAGGGGGTACAAAGCGTTTTGGAGAATTAAAGAAATCGATTGGAACAATTTCTCAAAAGGTTCTGACTGCAAATTTACGTTCTATGGAAGAAAGCGGGCTGCTTACACGTCAAGTATTTCCTGAAGTGCCGCCTCATACCGAATATACGTTGACAGAAACAGGGTACAGCTTGAAACCGATTTTAGACGCTATGGTTGAGTGGGGCGAAAATTACAAAACAAAATTCTCCCAGTCATGAAGCAGCGTATAGGCCTGCTAAGCAAGGAAAGGATGGGAAAGGAACGCCTTTCTGTCTTTACATCCGCCATCCCCCTGAGCTATAATAGCTTGTACAGAATCGTGTGCGCGGAATTGCAAGATCATGCTCTCTCATATAGGAATGCCCAAGCACACAAAGTGCAGCACGCCTTGTACACTGATTCTGCCAACATAAGAACAAACATCGAGGTTTCTATCTATGAATAAAAAAGAAATATCTGAGATCAAAAAGCAATTCACTCCTGCCAACTGC
This sequence comes from uncultured Lachnospiraceae bacterium, assembly GCA_905207905.1. The sequence goes on from CAJLNC010000063.1 coordinate 8,621, forward strand.
GCCATCACACGCATCTGCGGATGCTATGTAAGCGCGGAAAAAGAAAAGCTGGCAACCTTCCAGGAGGCATTTCTGCCTCTCCCTGAGGAGGAAATTTTTAAATACTTTGAAATCTTTCGTAAAACCTTATCCGGAACCATAGGAAAGAACTTGCTGAATATGGAGTTCCCTCTGAATACGGAAAAAGAGGGCGGCACCCAGGAATTTCTGCTGCATCTCCGGGACAGCCAGCTAAAAGAAGAGGAACTGCTGGAGCAGTACTATGACAAAGTTATAGAGTCCTACGTGTACGGAGAAAATTATCTGATTCTGCTGATCTATGCGGCTTATGATGTGCCTGGAAAGGCCTCTGATAACCTGGAAATGTTTGACGCCTCCGATGAAGTGTACAACTATGTCCTCTCCTGCATCTGTCCGGTGAAGCTGGCCAAGCCTGCTCTCACCTACAATGCAGAAGAAAAATGTTTCCAGAACCGGATTCGGGACTGGGTGGTGGATATGCCTCAGCTAGGCTTCCTCTTCCCCGCCTTCAATGACCGCAGCAGCGACATTCACAGTCTGTTGTACTACTGTAAAAATCCGGAAGAGCTTCACTTTGAATTTACCGATACGGTATTAGGCTGCGCTCTTCCCCTCTCTGCCAAAAGTCAAAAGGAAGTATTCCAGACGCTGGTGGAAGAGACCTTAAGTGAGGACTGCGACTATGAGGTGGTAAGAAATATCCATGAAAATCTCCACGAAATGGCGGAGGAACAAAAAGACAGCCCTGACCCTGTGGTGCTAAGCCAGGCAGAGGTCAAAAATCTCTTTGCCATCAGCGGAGTCTCCAATGAAAAGCTGGAAGAATTTGACCAGCACTTTGAGGAAACCGCAGGCCCCAACACCACCTTCCAGGCCAGCAACATTATGAATACCAGAAAATTTGAAGTAAAAACACCGGATATCACCATCCAGGTAAGCCCGGATCGTCCGGACCTGGTGGAAACCAGAATCATTGATGGCCGCCCTTGCCTGGTGATTCCCATCACGGATCAGGTTCAGGTAAACGGTATCACAGTGAAGGAGCCGTAAGCCCTTCGATTACCTGCCAGATCTCCTCCCTGCCCTGCTTAGTCTCTGCTGAGAAGGGCAGGATCACTGTGCCCGGTTTTACCTGCAGGCCCTCTCTTAGGATCTTCAGCTGTTTCTGGATCTGGCTCCGCTTGATCTTGTCCAGTTTGGTAGCAATGATGATGGGATCATAGCCGTAATGACACACCCACTCGTACATGATCTTATCATTTTCCCCGGGAGCGTGGCGGATATCTACCAGCAAAAAGACTGCTTTCAGCTGTTTGGAGCCATGGAGATACCGCTCAATCAGCTTTCCCCACTGCTCCTTTGCCTCTGCAGAGACCTTTGCGTAGCCGTATCCCGGCAGATCCACCAGGTAAAGCTCCTGGTTTACATTATAAAAGTTAATGGTCTGGGTTTTGCCCGGCTGGGCGCTGGTGCGGGCCAGACTTTTTCGGTTTACCAGCCCGTTGATCAGGGAAGACTTGCCCACATTGGACTTTCCGGCAAAAGCCACCTCGGGCAGCACATTTTCCGGAAGCCTGCTGGTAATGCCGCATACGGTTTCCAATTCTACCTGTTTAATTACCATTCTGTTTTCTCCTTTTTTGAAACTCCCAAAAAATCTATATTACAAACCAATCAGATTCCTGTTACAGATCTGCCTGGTATACCTATGGGATTCAAACACAAAAGCTGCTGCAAACTACCCTTCCCTGTGGCTTTTGGCGCATTCTCCCGGGAAAACTTTTTACTTTTCCAAGGAAAATCACCCAAACGAATCCCACTGGATGTAATTTGCAGCAGCTTGGGGTTGTTAAAACTACTGTTTTCGGTGAATTTTCAGTGTGTTTTTCTCCGAAAAGATGTTATCCGAATCACTTTGCAAAAGCAACTTTCAGCACATCTGCCATGGTGCTGGCATACACAATTCTCAATCCGCCCACAATCTCCTGAGATAACTCTGCCACATCTGCCCGATTCTCCTCCGGCACGATCACAGTAAGCATCCCTGCATTTTTTGCTGCCAGAAGCTTTTCCTTCAGCCCTCCAATGGGAAGCACCCGTCCCCGGAGGGTGATCTCACCGGTCATTGCCACATCTGCCCGCACCGGTGTGCCGGTAATAGCAGAGAACATGGCGGTGGCCATGGTGATGCCGGCGGAAGGCCCATCCTTGGGCACCGCCCCTTCCGGAATATGGATATGGATATCGTGCTTCTGGAAGAAATCCTCTTTGATCGCATAATTTTCGCTGACGGAACGAATATAGCTGATCCCTGCCTGAGCGGATTCTTTCATCACATCTCCCAGCTGCCCTGTGAGAAGAAATTCTCCTTTTCCAGGCATGAGATTCACTTCGATCTGGAGAGTGTCTCCGCCTACACTGGTCCAGGCCAGACCACGGACGATTCCCACCTCATCCCTGTCGTTTAATTTCTGGATCGTGTATTTAGCCCGGCCCAGATACTGTTCCAGGTTTCCAGCCTTCACTTTCACAGACTCCTTATGTTCCTCTAAGATCTCCCTTGCAGCCTTCCGGCAGATCTCGCCGATCTTTCTCTCCAGCTGGCGCACTCCGGCTTCCTTGGTATATCCGGAAATCATTTTCTGCAGCGCTCCATTTGTAATAGAAAGCTGCTTTTCCGTCAAACCATGATGTTCCCGCTGCTTTTTCACCAGATGATCCTTTGCAATGTGAAGCTTTTCATTCTCTGTGTAGCTGCTTACCTCAATCACTTCCATACGATCCAGCAAAGGTCTGGGAATGGTGTGGGCATCATTGGCAGTGGCAATAAACAGTACTTCTGAAAGATCCATGGGCAGCTCCACATAGTGATCCCGAAACTTATTATTCTGCTCGGAATCCAGAACCTCCAGCAGAGCGGAGGAAGTATCCCCCTTATAATCGCTGCTTACCTTGTCAATCTCGTCCAACAACATGAGTGGGTTCTTCACTCCTGCGGTTCGCATTCCGCTGGCAATACGGCCCGGCATAGCGCCTATGTAGGTTCTTCTGTGTCCCCGGATCTCCGCTTCGTCCCGCACGCCTCCCAGACAGATGCGCACATACTTCTTGTTCAAAGCTCTGGCCACTGACCGGGCAATGGAGGTCTTTCCGGTTCCCGGCGGCCCCACCAGACAAAGGATCGGGCTATCACCTTTTTTCGTCAGCGTGCGGACAGCCAGAAATTCCAGCACCCGCTCTTTCACCTTCTCCAGCCCATAGTGATCCTCATCCAGAACCTTTCTGGCAAATTTCAGATCTTCATTATCCTGGGACATCTTATCCCAGGGCAGCTCCAGCAGCGTCTCAATGTATCCTCTGGACACAGAAGCCTCCGCAGAATTGCCGCCCAGATTTTTAAACCGGTCGATCTCCTTGGCGATCTTCTTCTTTACCTCCTCTGAAGCTTCCAGTCTTTTAAGCTGCTTTCGGTACTGATCTGCATCATTGAGAGGAGTGTCCTCCCCTAATTCCTCCTGGATCAGCTTCAGCTGTTCCCGCAGGATATATTCTTTCTGACTTTTGTCAATTCTGGCTTTTACCTTCTGCTGGATCTCATTTTTGATTCTCATGATTTCCAGTTCCTTGCCTATAATGAGGCACAGAGCGTCATACTGCTCTGGCAGAGAAGCAGCCTCCAGAATCCTCTGCTTATCCTCATAGTACATGGGAATATTGATCGCAATCTGTTCCACCAACTGCTCCAGATCTGTGTACTCTAAAATCTGGCGGGCCAGCTCTTTGCCAATCCGTTTATTTTCCCCGCAGAAAGCAGTAAAAATATCCTTTAAGGCCCGGAGCATTGCCACTTCATCTGCTTCCCCAAGCTTTGGCTGATCTTCCAAAGATCCGGTCACCACCTCAGCTTTCAGATACCCCTCGGTGCTGTCTAAGTCTGCCAGCTCTCCCCGCTCCAGTCCCTCCACCATCACACGAATGATATTTTGAGGCAGCTTGGCCAGGTTTTTGATTCTGGCAATGGTTCCCACCCGGTATAAATCCTGAAAATCCGGATCTGCCATATCCGGATTTTGCTGTGTTACCAAAAAAATCAACTGATCTGCCTGCATCGCAGCCTCCACGGCCTTAATGGACTTATCCCTGCTGATGTCAAAATGGACGATCATAGAGGGCAGCACCGTCATTCCCCGCAGCGCAATGGCAGGCATCTTCCTTATCAATTCACTCATATATTTCTCACGCAGTCTCTCCTATCAGTTCCTGACCTTCCCTGCTGTCCGCCAAGACACCGCCCCGGTAGGTCAGAACCGGTTTTCCCGTTCCTTCAATTACATCCTTAGTGATCAGACAGCCCGTAATGTTTTCATCTGAAGGAATCTCAAACATCACATCCCGCATAGCCGTCTCAATGATAGCCCGCAGTCCTCTGGCTCCTGTTTTCCGCTCAATGGTCTTATCGGCAATCGCCTCCACCGCAGCTTCCTCGAATTTCAGAGCTACGCTGTCTAAATCAAACAACTTCTCATACTGGCGGATAATGGCATTTTTCGGCTCTCTCAGGATTCGAATCAACGCTGCCCGATCCAGCTCATCCAGAGAAACCACCACCGGCACACGGCCGATAAACTCCGGGATCATACCGAATTTGATCAGGTCTCTGGGCAGTACCTGACGCAGCACTTCTCCCACATTGTTCTCTGCCTTGCTGATGATCTCTGCCATAAAGCCCATGGACCGGGTATCAATCCGTCCCTCGATCATCTTATCCAAGCCCTCAAAGGCTCCGCCGCAGATAAAAAGAATATTGGTGGTATCAATCTGCAGAAGCTCCTGATGGGGATGCTTTCTTCCTCCCTGCGGCGGCACGGAAGCCACAGTGCCCTCCAGAATCTTTAACAGAGCCTGCTGTACGCCCTCTCCGGATACATCTCTGGTGATCGATACATTTTCGGATTTTCTTGTGATCTTATCAATCTCATCAATATAGATGATTCCGTGCTCTGCCCGCTTAATATCATAGTCTGCTGCCTGAATAATCTTCAGCAGAATATTTTCCACATCTTCTCCCACGTATCCGGCTTCTGTCAGGGAAGTGGCATCTGCAATGGCAAAGGGTACATTCAAAATCTTTGCCAGGGTCTGAGCCAAAAAGGTTTTCCCGGAACCAGTGGGACCCAGCATTAGAATATTGCTTTTCTGCAGCTCCACACCATCCTTGGAAGCCTTATCTCCCGCCAGGATTCGTTTGTAATGATTGTAAACTGCTACAGCCAGGGTCTTTTTGGCATCTTCCTGGCCAATCACATACTCATCCAGAAAAGATTTGATCTCTGCCGGCTTTAGCAGGTTGATGGAGCTGGCCTCATCCAGTTCCTCCTCCTGTTCATCCTCCAGTTCTTCCTCTATAATTTCAGAGCAGATATCAATACATTCATCACAGATATAAACTCCTCCGGGTCCTGCGATCAGTTTTCTCACCTGATCCTCTGTCTTGTTGCAAAAGGAACATCTGATTTTTTCCCCGATTCTTCCAGGCATCTTTCCACCTCACATAAATATTTTTACCAGTAGGGCTGTACTGTCTCCAACCCTATTTAAAGAGAGGCTGCCGCAAAACCTCTTGCAGCAGCCCGCCTCTATACCTTATCTCTTCGTCACTATCTCATCGATCAGACCGTAGGCTTTCGCTTCTTCTGCTGTCATCCAGTGATCTCTCTCTGTGTCCGCCTCAATGACACTTAAGGGCTGACCAGTGTTCTCTGCCAGATGCAGGTTCAATTTCTTACGTGTCTGAATGATTTTATCTGCCACAATCTGGATATCTGTGGCCTGTCCCTGGGCTCCGCCGGAGGGCTGATGGATCATAACCTCCGCATTGGGCAGCGCATAGCGCTTGCCTTTGGTGCCCCCTGCCAGAAGGAATGCTCCCATGCTGGCAGCCATGCCGATGCAGGTGGTGGACACATCGCACTTAATGTAGTGCATCGTATCATAAATCGCCCAGCCGGCAGACACGGATCCGCCAGGGCTGTTAATGTAAAAACAAATATCCTTGTTGGGATCCTCCGCCTCCAAAAACAGAAGCTGCGCAACAATCAGATTGGCGCTCACATCATTTACTTCCTCACCCAGGAAAATGATGCGATCCTTCAGCAGTCTGGAATAAATATCGTAGGACCGCTCGCCTCTGCTGGTCTGTTCAATGACATAAGGTACTAAACTCATATAAACGCCTCCATTTACGCGGC
>CAJLNC010000064.1 GCA_905207905.1 uncultured Lachnospiraceae bacterium
GGCGCGCTGATTCTCCCCCCGGTAAGTCTGTTCACACCAGTGATAATGGCCGTGTTGCCTTCCACCTTAGCCACAGCTCCCATGCGGGCCAGCTCGTCCATATATTTGAACCGATTCTCAAAAATACTCTCTGTCACAATACTGGTGCCTGCTGCCAGCGCCAGCGCCACGCCGATCTGAGGCTGCATATCCGTGGGATATCCGGGATAGGGCTGGGTCTTTACATTGGTACTCACCAGCCGCTTGGACGCAATCACCCGCACCGCGTTGTCAAACTCCTCCACCTCACAACCGATCTCCAGAAGCTTTGCGGAGGTGGCCTCCAGATGCTTCGGGATCACGTTCTTTACCAGCACATCGCCTTTGGTGGCTGCAGCGGCAAACATAAAGGTACCTGCCTCAATCTGGTCAGGAATAATGGAATACTCTGTGGCATGCAGCTTCTCCACTCCATGAATACGGATCACATCCGTACCTGCCCCTTTAATGTTGGCACCCATGCTGTTTAGGAAGTTGGCTACATCTACCACGTGAGGCTCTCTGGCACAGTTTTCAATAATAGTACGGCCCTCCGCCATAGCTGCTGCCATCATAATATTGATGGTGGCTCCTACGGAAACCGTATCCAGATAAATATGACTGCCTCTCAAGTGCTTTGCCTCCGCACAGATGGAACCGTTGCGGATCGTTACCTCAGCCCCCAGAGCCTTGAACCCTTTCAGATGCAGGTCGATAGGCCTGCTGCCGATATTGCAGCCTCCGGGAAGAGGCACTTCAGCCTTTTTATATTTTCCAAGCAGGGCTCCCAGCAGATAGTAGGATGCCCGGATCTTTTTGATCAGCTCATACTCAATACTTACCCCGCCGATGCAGGATCCGTTGATCAAAACCGCATGTCTGGTAATACGCTCCACCTTAGCGCCGATCTCGCTCATCGCTTCCAGCAAAACGTTGATGTCCCTTACATCCGGTAAATTTTCTATTAATACGGTATCATCTGTCATAATAGAAGCAGCTAAGATACCCAGGGCTGCGTTTTTAGCACCGCTGATCTCCACTTCGCCTACCAGCGGGTTTCCGCCCTTTATAATATATTGTTCCATAGAACACCTCTGTAATTTTTATTTATACCAATACCCCGATGGGCATCCTTTTTTCCCCTTCACGATTCGAAAATCTTACCCCTAAACTCTCAGAATCGATTTAATTATATCACATTTCAGATTTTTGTAAATAAAAATTAATATTTTCGCTTTTTTACACTATAGCCAAAGGTGCCGAGGGCTTTTCCTAATGCAAAATATTCCCCATGGGAATAGGTGATCAGCTCTGCTTTGTTTAAATCCAGCTTTCCTTTTTCATCCAGATACCCAGGATCCACATCCACCGCCGCCACATTGGCCAAAAACATATGATGAGACCCAAGCTCCAGCACCTGGATTACCTGGCATTCCAGATTTACAGGGCTCTCTGCGATAAAGGGCGCCGAAATTTCAGAAGATATCCCCGCCGTCAACCCCATCTGTGCAAACTTATCCACCTCTCTGCCAGACTTTACTCCACAGTAATCCACTGCCTGGACCAGCTTCCTGGTAGGAAGATTCACCACAAATTCTCCGGTCTCCCGGATAATATCGTAGGAATACCGCTCCGGACGGATGGAAACGGAGAGCATGGCCGGAGAACTGCAGACCGTGCCTGCCCAGGCTACGGTGATGATATTCGGTTTTTCTCCCGGCCTCTGGCAGCTCACAAGCACCGGCGGCACCGGATAGAGCATATTTCCGCCCCGCCAGACCTGCCGTTCCCGGCTTCCGGTTCCCGAAGTCTCTTTTTGCCGGTTTCCTTCCCGGCTCCCGGGCTTTCGGGTTCCTTCCACACCCTTTCGCACCTGATTCCCAGGCCTTTTCGCATCTTCTGTACCCTTCCCTGTCCGCTTTCCGGACTTCATGGCTTCTTCCTTCTTTTTCATATCTATACCTCGCTGCTGCGGTTTAAGGCAGCCATCAAAGCCGGAACTACCTGCTTCTTTCTGGATACCACAGCCGGAACGATAGCTGCATTATTCACCACTTTCACCGGAAACGCCGCTTCCACCAGCTCACTGGCATTCTCCCCATGGCACAGCATCTCTGTGGATTCCTCCATGATATTGGTAAGCATAAAGATCATGGTATCCAGCCCGTGTTCTTTGTATGCTTTCTGCAGGAAAGGCACCATGCGCTGTTTGATGTCATCCAGCTCCTTCTGGCTCATAGAAGTAATCTGCCCGATTCCCAGCTTTTTATCCCCAAACTCAAATTTTTTGAAATCCTGGTAGAAGATCTCCTCCGGAGTCTTGTTCTTCAGGTCGCTGCCTGCGGCAAACATCTCCTTGGCAAACTCCTGGCACTTGATCCCTGCAATCTTAGACAACGCCTCCGCTGCCGCCCGATCCGCATAGGTACAGGTAGGAGAGCGAAAAATCAGGGTGTCTGAAAGAATCGCCGCACAGAGCAATCCCGCAATGTGCCTTGGTATCTCTGCCTGCCGCTCCTGATACAGCTGATAAATAATCGTAGCCGTACAACCCACCGGCTGATTTCTAAAATACACTGGAGCGATAGTCTCCAAAGAGCCCAGACGGTGATGATCAATGATCTCCAAAATCTCTGCATCCTGCACATTATCCACTGCCTGAGTGATCTCATTGTGATCCACCAAAATCACCGCGCGCTTGCGCACTCCCAGCAGGTTCCGACGGGAGATCATACCGATATACCCTCCATTCTTATCTAAAATGGGGAAGTCTCGATACCGTTTGCTGGACATGATTTCCTTAATCTCATCCGTATAGTCATTGAGCCGGAAGGTGATCAGATTCTCTTTCTTCATAAAAAAATCCACCGTCATGCTCTGGTTGATCAGACGGGCCACCGCATAGGTATCCAGCGGCGTCACGATCACCGTACAGTTCCGATCCCTGGCCAGCCGCTGGATCGTTCTGGAAACAGGCGCTCCCAGACACACCACAATACATCCGGCGCTCATCTCAATGGCACAAAGCTGAGATTCATAGCGGTTTCCCAGCACCACCATGTCATGCTCGTCAATATAATTTTCCATCACATCCGGATTGGCTGCTGCGATCACAACCTTTCCCTTGTCAAAATACCCGTTCTCATCCCCCACAATCATCTGGGCATCCAAAGTCTCCAGGATATTTTTATAAGGTGTTTTTGCCACAGACACAATAGCGCTGTCATACTCCTCCATATAGGATTTGGCAATATCATTAATGGTGATCAGGCCGTGAAGCTGATTCTCATTATCTGTGATAGGCAGCGTAAACACGTTCTGCCCCCGCATCAGAGTCCAGGCATTCTTAATGGAAATATTGCTGCGCACGCCAGGCACCTGGCGGATCTCCATATCCTTTACCCTGGTTCCGATATTATCCAGATACAGCGGTTGCTTTACTTTAAAATAATCCAGCACATACTGAGTCTCTGCCGACACCTGCCCGGCTCTTGCCGCCACATAGTGATTTCCATCCTCTGTCTGATTTTTTAAATAGGCATAGGAAATTGCAGAACAGATTGAATCGGTATCCGGATTTTTATGCCCCACCACACAGACCGTTCTTTTTAATTTTCCTTCCCGGGTTCCTGCCCCAGCTTCCATTTTATCGATTGTCATATTCCCTCCCCAAAATATCCGTTTTTTACTTTCTGACCTGCTGCCAGTAGCTGGTTCCATCCAGACGTTCCTCAACTCCCAGCATCTCCAGCACCGTGGCTGCGATATCTGCAAAGGTATTCCTTGTTCCAATGGAAACTCCCGGTTTTACCTGGCTTCCGTAGATCAGCATAGGCGTATACTCTCTGGAATGATCCGTTCCCTTAAATCCCGGATCGCAGCCGTGATCTGCTGTGATAATCAGCACATCGTCCTCTTTCATTTTCTCCATAAAAGTTCCCAGCTGCCGGTCAAATACCGTAGCCGCATTGGCATATCCGTCGATGTCATTTCTGTGACCATAAAGCATATCAAAATCCACCAGATTCACAAAGCAGAGACCATGGAAGTCTTCCTCCATATAATCGAAGGTCTTTTCCATTCCGTCCTCATTGCTGGAAATGGATACCGTATGCTCCACTCCCTGGCCGGCAAAGATATCGTAGATCTTTCCCACACCATACGTGTCCAGGCCCTGCTCCTGCAAACTGACCAGCATGGTCTTTTTGGGCGGCACCAGAGAAAAGTCGTGGCGGTTTCTTGTTCTGGAGAAATCAGCTGCGCAGGTACCCACAAAGGGTCTTGCGATCACCCGGCCTACTCCGTGTTCTCCCTGCAGGATCTCTCTTGCAATCCGGCAATACCGGTACAGCTCCTCCAGAGGAACCACCTCCTCATGGGCTGCGATCTGAAATACCGAATCCGCTGAGGTGTACACGATCAGATCTCCGCTCTTCATATGCTCTTCTCCGTAATCCCGGATCACATCCGTGCCGGAATAAGGCCGATTACAGAGTACACCCCTGCCTGTCTTTTCTGAAAATTCTTTCAGCACTTCCTCGGGAAAACCATTCGGGTAAGTGGGAAGCGGGTTGGGAGAGATCATGCCTGCAATCTCCCAGTGGCCGATGGTGGTATCCTTTCCCATGGATGCTTCCCGCATCCGTCCGTAGGAAGCAATGGGGGCGTCCACACCCTCCTGGCAGGTAACCCCGTCAATATTAAAAAGTCCCATTTTTTTCATATTGGGCGTATCATACTTCTCGGATTTTACAATAGAAGCCAGTGTATTCGCTCCCACATCCCCAAACTTTTCTGCATCCGGAAGATATCCGATCCCATAGCTGTCCAATACAATTACAAATGCTCGTTTAATACTCATACTGTTCTCCTTTTCTGTGATTGTTTCTAGCATCCGTGTACAGGGGGCAATACGCCTCTTGTACACGGATACTATCCTTTCCTAAAATCAAAGCCATCGCTGCCTCCGGCCAATTCCATCTATTGCCTTCTTTCTGCTTCATATTCTATCATACTTCTCCTACTTTGGATAGCGTCAGTATCCAAAGTAGAACACGCACCTTACCTGGAAACGCTGCTCACAGATAATCGAAGAGCCGCGCCAAAATACAGCAACTGTTTAATCAGTCCTTGTTTTCGGCGCAGCTCCTTTCAAATCATGTCATTTTTACCAACAATCTTCTATTTTTCTCTTCTGTTTTGTTTATTTTATTATATTTTTACCGTTTGTTCACAATTTATTCACATTTACATGGTATTGTTAAAACAGTTCTTGAGAAGGAATTCTCAAAATTATGTTGTAATGGATTCCATTACACATATTGATAAATTTTTTCATAATAGCCCCGGCAGCTTGCTGTCGGGGCACTCCTCATTTCGGGCATCTTTCTTTTCCAGATATCCCTAAATTTTCCGGATATTTTTTAATCCGTATCCTGAAACCAGGTTTTCTCTGCTTTTCTGCATTCTATCCGTCTATTCCCACCGAAAAGTGTGGATCACTTTCCCTTCTGTAAAGGTGTGCCAGACCGCTTCTTTTACCAGTCCGTTTTCAATGCAATACCAGCTGTATCCCCATCTTTCCTCAAACCGAAGGGTTCCGTCTTTCTGGGAGATTCCCACAAAAGCCATGCCCGGAGCGGTATAATAGGGTATTTCTCCGATCCCGCCCTGTGCAGGATAATGGGTATGCCCGGTGAGAATGCAGACCGGAGCAATCTGCTCCAGAACCTTTTCAAAAAAAGGAATGGTTTTTGCCGGCGGAATCTCCGCCTGTTTGGGATCCAAATGATGATGGGTCATAAGGATGATCTGTTTTCCTTCTTTCCCGGATGCTGCGTCCTTCAGCCACTGCACCTGCTGTTCATCAATCCGTCCATCCGGATCCCCATTCCTGCTGCTGTCCAGGGAAATCACCAGAGTGTCTTCTGTTTCATAAACGCTGTTCCATGGTTCAAAAGAGGGGGGCTCCAAAAGCCACCCTTCTCTTAACTGATCCTTTCGGTCATGATTCCCCGGAGTAATAAGAACCGGCTGTTTTTCTCCCACAAGATTGCAGATGATCTGCCGCAGCTGCCGGTAATCTTTTGCCGTACCTTCATCAGACAGATCTCCGGTAATCACCAGCAGATCCGGCTGGTGATTCTCCAGCGCTTTTTTCAGACAGGTCTCCAGATGTTTTCTGGGATTGGTCATCTTTTCCAGCATTGTCTCATAAGGATTTTGAGGGCTGCGATAGGAAATACAAAAATGCACATCGGAAATATGTAAGATTTTCATGAAGTCCTCTCTCCCATGTTTTTTGAATATTTGAATTCCTTTTCTTATCGACTACCTGAGCTTTTTCCGTATTACGCCTGCCAGCATATCAATCAGGAATACTGTGACGATCACACCCAGCAGGATAATGCTCACCTTTGCCCAGCCTCTGGCCTGAATGGCAAAAATCAGAGGCGCTCCGATTCCTCCTGCTCCCACCAGTCCCAGGGTGGAAGCGCTTCGAACAGCAATCTCAAAATGATTCAGAGACAGGGTAGTATAGATCGGCATCAGCTGAGGCGCTCTGGCAAAAAATAGAGTCTGCCAGAAATTGGCTCCCACAGCCATCATGGCTTCCACAGGACCCTCATCCATAGCCTCCATCTCCTCCGTGTAAAGTTTCCCCAGCATACCAATCTGATGGACGCCGATAGCCATTACGCCTGCAAAAGGCCCCGGCCCTACAATCTTAACAAAGATAATGGCATATACCAGCTCCGGAAAAGCACGGAGCACGTTGCACACCAGCTTTCCGATTCTGGGAACCAGCGTATGGCCCTTCCAGAGATTGGCTGCGGAAACCAGCGCCAGGGGAATAGCAAACACTGTGGCAATGACAGTTCCCAGAAAAGCAATGCCGATGGTAAGCAGCAGAAGGCTTATGAGATCTTCCCCGCTGCCGTCATAAAGATATCCCCACTCCGGCTTTAACAGTCCCTGGAATACATCCAGCGCCAGCTTCGGTGAAAAGGAGGCTGCTCCCGAATAGTCGATTCCGGCTGCACAGTAGATGATAATTGCCACCGTCAGAGCTCCCACCAGGATCCGTTTCATACTTCCTTTTGATCGTGTCATCTTAATTTCCTCCTGATGGTCTCACTGACAAAATCTACCACCGCAACTACCGCCAGAATAACCAGAATGATAATGGAAACCCGTCCATACTGTAAAAGAGCCAGGGAAGAATTAAGCATAACCCCAATTCCTCCCGCTCCCACATACCCAAGTACTGTAGAAGCCCGCACATTGATCTCCAGAGCGTAAAAGGTATAGCCTGCAATCTGGCTCATCACCTGGGGCCAAACTGCCCATACCGCCGTCTGGATCTTATTGGCTCCTACTGCCTGCGCTGCTTCTATTGGGCCAAAATCAATGGTTTCTATGGACTCATAGATCAGCTGGGACACCAGTCCAAAAGTAAACACGGCAATGGTAAGCACGCCGGTAAATTCCCCAATCCCCACAATGGCCACCATCAAAGCTGCCAGCAGAAGATTGGGAATCGTTCTTACCACATCCAGAATAAATCGGACAACAAAGGTCACCACTTTATTGGATGTCACCACCTCCGTGGCCAGAAATGCAACGGGCACTGCAAAAAGAACGCCCAGCACCGTTCCTGTGACCGACATTTTCAGCGTCATCACCATAGGCCCTATAATCTTGGGAATATAAGCAAAATCCGGCTTCATAAACTTTTCCAGAAACAGATACATCTGCTTCCGGTTCTGCATCACTTCCAGAAAATCCGCCTCTGTCACCACTGCACTGGCCACAATTCCCACCAAAATCACCAGGAAAATGAGAACCTTTTTGTACCAGTCATAGTGAACTGTATCTTTAATCTTCATTTTCCTGATCCTCCAGAATGTTTCTCCCGTAGATGCGCTGCAGCTCCTCTCCGGTCAACTCATAGGGAAGCCCGTCAAATACGATCTTTCCGCTCTTAAAAGCAAGAATCCTGGTGGAAAACTGTTTTGCAAGCTCCACCGAATGGATATTCACCACAACCGTCTGCTTCAGCTCCTGATTGATTCGCTTCAGATCTGACATAATTTTCTGAGTAGTGATCGGATCCAAAGAGGCCACTGGCTCATCTGCCAGAATAATATCCGCCTGCTGCACCAAAGCCCTGGCAATGGAGACTCGCTGCTGCTGCCCTCCAGAAAGCTCATCGCTTCTGGAGTGAAGCTTATCTGCCAGCCCCACCCGCTCCAGAGCATCCAATGTCCGCTGATAATCTTCCTTTGTAAAGAGCCCAAGAATACTCCGGAAAGTGGAATAATATCCCAGTCTCCCTGACAGCACATTTTTCTGCACTGTGCTTCGTTTTACTAGGTTAAAATTCTGAGAGATCATTCCAATGTGGCAGCGAATCTTTCTCAGCTGCTTTTTGTCTGCTCCTGTAATAGAAGTCTGATCCACCCACACTTCCCCTTCCGTCACATCGATCAATCGGTTGATGGACCGCAGAAAAGTACTTTTTCCCGCCCCGGACAAACCGATCACAGAAACGAATTCTCCGTCCTGAATCGTCACATTCACATGATCCAGCCCGCGCACTCCGTTGCTATACACCTTGGAAACATTCTTAAATTCTATCATCTCTTTGCCGCTCCGCTGTTTTTCTTTACTCTGCTGCCTTTGCCGTGTACTCCTCCACCGTGTCATACACAGACTCATCTACTTCCTCATATCCCAGATGATTCCAAAGAGACATCGCCTCTGCACCAGCTTCATCCTGCTTCATATTCAGGAAAGTATCTTTTACAAGAGCCTTCATATCCTCGCTCATATCCGGCTGCACTGCAATGGCATCATTGGGAATATCCCCTTCTGTAAGATACAGCACCTTCAGCTCTTCAAACAAATCCATGTCTGCGAATTTTCCTGCAAACACGTTTCTTGCTCCCTCAAAAACAAAGCAGGCATCCTGCTGCCCATTGAGTACAGAGGTAATCTCACTAGGAATATCATTTACTGTGGTCAGCGTGCAGTCCACAGTCGGATCAATCCCAAGATTCTTTAATTCTGCTACCGGATAAATGTAACCGCTGGCAGAGTTAGGACTTAAAGTGGCAATCTTCTTTCCCTTCAGATCCTCCAGCTTTTCCATATCGCTGTCTGCCTTTACAAGAACCTCTCCCTTAAAGGTAGCAGAAAGCACCCCTTCCTCAGGAAGCCCGGTCTCATCATTATAACTGCCAAGCTGAGAAGTCAGAAGCGCCTGGGCAGCCCCTAAATTTCTGGCCTGCACATAAGCTGCCGGCGGCATGATTCCGATATCCACCTGACCGGAAGCCATAGCCTCCACAATGGTGGAATAATCTGTTGCCAGCGTCACATTTACTTCACAGCCCAGCTTTTCTGTAAGATACTCTGCAAAAGGTTTTGCCTTTGCTTCCATGCTTCCGTCATTGTTGGTGGGCACAAACTGCACATTCAGCTCCTTTACCTCCTCTGCGCCTGCACAGGTTACTGCTGCAAGGCTCATTCCAACAACTGCCATCATTGCTGCGATCTTCCTACTTCTCATTTGTTTTTCTCCTTTCAAGAACCGCTTAATCATAGTTGTTCTCCGACAGTATTCCCGGAATTTTCCCAGGTCTGCCCGATGGTCTTAACATATCATGACCCCAGTTTCTATTTCTATGACCTGGGTCACATTTTACTTTTCCAAAACAAAAATTTCTGCAATTCTTTACATTCCGGTACCGGTTCAGAACGCTTTACATCCCAAAAGGAAAAACGTATAATATTGGATAAAGCGATCGACAGTGGGAAACCCGCCGGCTTCCCATCTGTGATATGGATTGCAATGTATTCCAGATTCTTCATAAATCTATAGAAACCAATTTCTTCGGAAAGGAAGCTTTTATGAAAAAAATCAATTCTCCCGAACAGCTTGCAAACTATATTGACGAATACCAGCTCCAGACGATTATGAGGACTCCCTTAAAAGAGATCGGAGAACTGCAGGAATTTCAAAAGGAAGAATTTCTGATTCATACAGACAAGCCCTCCCGCTATCTGTACTTTCTGGTAAAAGGGGAGGCCATTGTCACCTACTCCTCCAACAGCCGGACTCTGTGCATCGGATATATGACCCCGGTGGCATGGCTGGGAGAGGCCGCCTCCCTCTGGAACACTGCTCCCAACTGTAATGTATGCGCCTTAAATACCTGCATCTGCATTGCCATTGACCTGTCCATTCACAGGGAAACCCTGCTTGGAGACATTCTCTTTATGCAAAATACCTGCCAGCTTCTAAGCTGCAAACTGAATGACTGCAATTTTTCTCCAAGAACCCTTTTAGAGCCTCTGGGAATGCGTCTGGCCAAATTTATCCTCCGCTACTCCAACCAGGATATTTTCTCCTTCCGCCTCACCACCTGCGCACTAATCTTAAATACCAGCTACCGCCATCTGCTGCGGATGCTGAAAAAATTCTGCGAACAGGGGATTTTGATTCGGAAAACCCATGGCTATCTCATCAAAAACCGGGAGCTTCTTGTGCAATACAGTGAGGAATACTCCTTTGACAAGGAGGATGTTCTTTTATAGAATCCTGGAGATACTGCAAAAAGGGGATGCTGCAAAGCATTTTCCCGGCGGTACCCTTTCGGTAAAAAACACACCGAAAATCCGCCGGAATTAGCATTTTGCAGCATCCCCTTTTCCTTTATCTCTTTTTATTTCTTTTTATTTTTTTCCGATCTTACCCATCACATATACGATCAGCATGATAATCAGCACGGTGACAAAAATGCCCCCCATGCCTTTCCACATAATATCCAAAGCAGCCATGATATTACTATTCATATCTGTTCTCCTTTCTCACATCTGCTAACCAAGGAAACTGGTTACCAGGTTAATAACCAATCCACCGGCAATGACAGATGCAATCTGCCCGGATACATTAGCGCCGGCTGCATGCATCAGAATCACATTACCAGGATCTTCCTGCATAGCCATCTTCTGCACCACACGGGAGGACATAGGAAATGCGGAAATTCCAGCTGCTCCCACCATAGGATTGATCTTTTTCTTGGAAAACAGGTTGATGAACTTTGCCAGCAGCACGCCGCCGATGGTGTCTGCCACAAAGGCAAATACGCCGATGAGCATGATCATCAGGGTGTCGATGGTGACAAATTTGTCTGCCTGCATACTGAAGGAAATAGTGATTCCCAGAAGCAGCGTGATCAAATTTGCCAGGGTAGTCTGCGCAGTCTCAGACATAGTAGTCAGTACACCGCACTCACGGATCAGGTTTCCGAACATCAGAAATCCTACCAGAGCTACAGAAGAAGGAGCTACAAGGCCAACCACTGCTGTCACTGCAATGGGGAATACGATCCTGGCTGTCTTGGAAACAGAGGACGGATTGTAATCCATACGGATCATACGCTCTTTCTTTGTGGTTACCAGTCTGATGGCAAAAGGCTGGATCACCGGCACCAGAGCCATATAAGAATAAGCAGCCACCGCAATGGCTCCGATATAATTAGAATTTAAAATCTGGGAAACCAGAATGGAGGTAGGGCCGTCTGCTGCGCCAATTATACCGATGGACGCTGCGTCATTCAGATCAAAGCCCAGCACCACTGCCAGCAGGATCGCTGCGAAAATACCAAACTGAGCGCCTGCTCCAAAAAGAAACATCTTGGGATTGGAAAGCAGGGGGCCAAAATCAATCATAGCTCCGATACCGATAAACAAAAGTACCGGCATGGCCTCGGAAGCCTCTATTCCAATTTCAAACAGCCACTGGATAATTCCCGGCACTTCTCCCACGCCTGGCAGTATCTGGTTTAGCACACCGGATACAGGCAAGTTTACTAAGATGGCACCAAATCCCATGGGCAAAAGCAGCGCCGGCTCATACTCCTTTTTAATGGCCAGCCAGATCAGCAAGACGCCGATACCGTACATAACCAGCTGCTGCCAGGTCAGCATTTTCAGACCTTCAACTAAAAATTCCATATTGTACTCTCTCCTCTCTCTGATCAGACAGCTCTTATCCTGTAATTTATGCACAGCCGCAATCCCTGTAGCCTTTTTCTTCGTCGGATACGCCGGATCATACTGTAAGCAATCCTGCACGCAGATTTCTCCGCCTGGGCCCAGTCGCTTCCGCAATATCCTTCCTATCCGCCGCAGTACAATCCCGCAGAGCGTTTTTTATTTCATAGGAACTTAGTTCCTATGAAATAAAAAAGACCCTTACTACAGTAACTGCTACTGTAGTAAGAGTCTCGCTGTTTCAACCTTTGACGAATAACCCGGTTATTGTCCTGACGACCAAAGATACATAGAAACTATGCCAGCTACTCCCTCTTACCATTCTGCTTCGATAAGTCCGTCTTTCGTTTTACCATCATAGCAAGTTTTTCTAAAAGATGCAAGAGATTTTTCCGACAGCTTCACAGCCAGTTACTGTGCCACTGTAAACAGAGAATAGAAATAGCCTTTTTGCTCCATCAGTTCCCGAAAAGTACCCTGTTCTTCGATTCTGCCGTTTTTCATCACAAGAATGGAATCATAACGTTTCAGCAGCTCTTCCTCCAGACTGTGAGTGACAATGATCCTGGTAAGCCCCGGCAGTTCCAGGATGGAACGGAACACGGAGAAAGCTGTAGCCGCATCCAAGGAGGCAGTAGCCTCATCCGCCAGCAAAACAGGAGTCTCCCGCAGCAGACAGCGGGCAATGGCAATCCTCTGACGTTCTCCTCCGGAAAGTCCACTGCCGTTTTCCCCGCAGGGATATTCCCGCCCCTTTTGTTCCAAAAGCTCATCCAACCCGGACATACTAATAACCCGCTGAAGCTTTTCCTCCGGAAATTCCCGGAACATAGTAATATTTTCCCGGATGGTGCTGTTAAATACAAACACATTCTGCTGAATCAGAGAAACCAGAGAATAAAGCTCCTCTGTGGGCATTCTGTGAAGATTCTCACCATTAAAAAGAATCTTTCCGGAATAATCCTCCCTGCCCTTCATTAATAGCTTCAGCAGCGTAGACTTTCCGCTGCCGGAACTTCCCACAATAGCATAACTCTTTCCCTCCTCAAACCTTACATTTATATTTTTCAACACCGGTGTGCCGGATTGATAGGAGAAATCCACATTTTCCACAGCAATCCCCCTGGTAAATCCACTGCACTGTGGAATATTTTCAGATAAAGCGGCTCTGCCTTCTTCTCCCGGCTCCTGCTCCAGCGCTTCTGCCAATTTGTCGATCAACCCTCTGGCAGCCTTTCGCCCTGCCAGTATCTTGGGAATATCCCCAATGGGCATAATAATAAAATTCAAAAGCTGGGTAAATACCAGCACCACACCGGCGGTGATCGGTTCTCCTTTCATGGCCAAATAGGCACCCACAAGAAAAACTCCAAACTGAGCGATCACCCCTGCCAGCACTCCTATATTTTCCAGCGTTCTGGTAAGAAAGGCCTTTTTGTACTTTGCACTCTCCAGCTCCCTGTTTTTTTCCCTCAGAAGTCCGAAAATTTCTTTTTCCGCCCGGAAACTTTTTACCACTGAAAATCCTGTGAGCACATCCTTTAACATTCCGACAAAATTTTCATTTCTGTCAGAAACCTCTTTCTCCCTGACTGCAAGACGGTTTCCAGTAAGAAGGGAGGATACCACCGGAAACAGAGAGAAAACCACTGCTGCCACCGTCAGCTGAGGGCTGTATAAGATCATCATCACAAAAGCTCCCCCGCACATCACAATCTCCTGAAGCAGTTGAAACAAAGGAGCCAGATAGTCTGTCTCTATGGTCGAGGCATCATTGGTAAGGGCTGACAAATACCTGGAAGTATTTTCCTCCGAAAATGCTTCCATCTTCTTGCTGGAAATCTTCTCAAAAGCAAACTCCTTATACTGCTGCATGGCCCTCCTGCCAAATTCTGAACGACAGTGGGCAAAAATCTGTATAGAAACTGCCAGCCCGGCTGTAACAATCCCGCAGACCCAACCGATTTGTCCCACTGTAAAATACGCCCGAGCCCCGGCTACCAGATCGATGATCTGCTGCAGAACCCAGGAAAATATCAGGTTTACCGCTGCCACCCAGAGACAGATAGCCAGAGTAACGGCAAACAGCAGATGATTCTTTTTAAACATCTGGTGAATATATGGTTTTCGTCTCTTTCTCAGCTGTTTTTGAATATCATTCATTCTACGCTTCCCCCTTTGACTTTCTGCCACAATTTTATCAGCCCGGGATATTCCTTTTCAGAATCCAAGATCTGCTTTTCCATTGCATCCAGGATATCTTCTCCAAAATCATCTCCTATCCCCGCTTTTTCCCCATGGTAAAACCGGATATTTTCAGCTCCATAATCCGGGCTCTCATTAAAGAGTTTTCCCATTGCATACGCCTTTTTAAGAGCACGCTCCGCCTGCTGCCGGTTCTTCTGCTCTATACAGCATAAACACTCCATCTCTGATAATATTGCCCGTAACCGATGCAGGTAGCTGACCTTGCCCGGTTTCTCCAGACCTTCCAGCATTTT
>CAJLNC010000065.1 GCA_905207905.1 uncultured Lachnospiraceae bacterium
ACAAGGGACAGCAGTGCGTTGCCGCTGTTTGAGGGAATGACTAATTACTTTCTCAACCGCCTGCCTCAGGATGATGTGTGCTACTGGGATCTGATCTTCGGAGACGGCTCCGGACAGTCCAGAGATTCCTCAGCAGCGGCTGTGGCTGTGTGCGGTATGCATGAGATGATGAGGTATCTGCCTGAGACGGATGAAGAGAAGGAAACCTACCGGAGAGCCATGCACGGCATCCTGCGTTCTCTGATTCAGGGATATGTAAATCCGGATATGCATCCGGGAGATAAAGAGTGTGAGGAAAAATTTAAGGAAGCGCAGGAGGCATATGCCGTTTTGAGCGATCCGGAAAAGCGCAGACAGTATGATCAGTTTGGTCATGCAGCATTTGAGGGTGGAGCGGAAACCTCAGGCTCATATCGATCTGGTTTTTCAGGCTTTGGAGGAGGAACCGACGATTGGCAGGAATATCATTTTGAAGGAGGCGCCGGAAATATGGATGATATTCTGAATGAATTCTTTCATTCTTCCTTCCATGGTTCCGATTTTGGAGGCTTTTCCGGATATCGTGACACTGGGGATCAGGAAAAGTATGGAAGGTATCAGAAGCCATCCGGCTCCGGCCCATGGGGAAACAGACGCCCATATATGGCAAAGGGGCGGGATGTGAGTGGAGAGATTACCCTGACTTTCGACGAGGCGGCCTTCGGCGGAAAAAAACTGGTGCATTTCAAAAAAGGCGATGGAACGATGGAGTCGTACGAGGTCCATATTCCGGCTGGTATTTCGGAGGGGAAAACGATTCGTCTGAGAGGGAAAGGGGAGCCAGGGGCAGGAGGCAAAGCGCCTGGGGATCTGCTTTTGAAGGTGTCTGTGTTGGAAAAACCGGGTTTTAAACGCCAGGGAGCTGACATCTATACGGTGGTTCAGGTGCCTTTTACAACAGCTGTGTTTGGCGGGGAGGTACCGGTGGAGACCATTACAGGGACGGTGATGTGCAGCCTGAAGCCCGGAACGCAGTGCGGAACCAAGATCCGTCTGCGGGGAAAGGGAATTGTAAAGATGGATCAGCCAGCTGTGCATGGGGATCAGTATGTGACAGTAGAAATTCAGGTACCACGCTATCTGAGCATGGAAGCGAAGCGCAGGCTGAAAGAATTTGAACAGACCTGCAGAAAAGAGAAACAGGATCCCAGGGGAAGCGCAGCGTAATAGAGGCATAGAAAAAGGGAAGGTTGCAAAATGTTTCCAGATGTATTCCATGGTGTGATTTTTCTTTGAAAACGAACCTGTTCCAGAGAAAAACGTATCGAAAATCCACTGGGATTATCATTTTGCAACCTTTCATTCCTGAACGGCATTTTTATGATAATAATGATGATTTTAAACAGTCGTTCCGTTTGCTTTTTTGCGTTTCTTTTTCCGGGTGCTCTCATACTCTCTCAGGGATTGAAGGGCCTGACCTGAGAGGGGATAGAGAAACAGAATGTTGAAGATAGTCATCAGTCCGATTCCCACATCCCCCAGATCCCAGACAACTGTGTAGGCAGCCAGTCCGCCGATAAACAACATAACCAGAGCCAGGAGCTTGTATCCTGTCTGGAAGCACCATTTGTCTCCAAAAAGATAGGAGAGATTAGAGCGGGCATAAAACAGGATTCCTATAAAAGTGGAAAAGCTGAATAGGCCTAGAATAATGGCGATAAAGACAACTCCAAAGGTTCCAAGATGGTAATTCATGGCAGCCTGGAGAAGATTCATGCCTTCCAGCCCGTTTGTAATGGTTTCGGGAACCAGAAGCATGAGAAAGGCGGTACAGCTGCAGATTACAATGGTGTCGATAAATACGCCGAGAGCCTGGGTAAGTCCTACTTTGGCAGGGTGATCGGTCTGCGCAGCAGCTGCTGCACAGGGGGCAGAACCGGAGCCGGCCTCGTTGGAGAAAAGACCGCGCTTCACTCCGTTCATCAGCACAGCGCCAAAGCCGCCGGCCACTACCTGACGGAAACCAAAGGCTTCCTGGAAAATTCGGGCCATCACCTGCGGCAGTTGTCCAATATGAAGGAGGACAAGAAAAATAGTGACAGCAAAGTAGCAGGCAGCCATGATAGGCACCAGGATGTCTAATACTTTTACCGATGCATTTTTTCTCAGAACGATCAGGGCAGCCAGTACTACCAGAAAAATGGTAGTGTAGAGGGGCGGAATGTGAAACGCATTCTTAAAGGCAGAAGAGACCGAATTTCCGATCACTTGGCTGATGCCGCACCAGCAGATCAGGCCGGATAGAGCGAACAGTACGGCCAGAATGGAGCGCCTTGGGGATTTGCTGCCTCTCTTTTGATTTACATAGTGATGGATATAGTAGGCTGGACCGCCGCGGTATCCGCCGTAGAGAGGATCCTTTTCTTTGTGAAGCTGCGCTAGGGTGGCTTCAATGAAAGCAGTGGAGGAGCCGATGATGGCGGTGAGCCACATCCAGAAAACAGCTCCGGCTCCTCCGGCGGAGATGGCAGCTACCACGCCTACCAGATTCCCCATGCCAACCCTTGTGGCAGTGGAGACGATCAGGGACTGCATGGTGGAAAGGCTCCCGGATGTTTTCTCCTTTTTTTCGGTAAGCGCGCGGATCATATCAGGAAAAAGTCGGATAGGAAGAAAGCGGGTGCGGATCGTGAAATAGATTCCCGTGGGAACTAGGAGCAGAACCAGAAGAGAAACTCCCATTTGTCCGCCGCCCGGCAAAGGGATAAAAAACAGATCTCCCCAGAGAAAGGAATAGACTGTTTCGATGATTGTGACAAAAAAGTTTGAAATTGAAGAAAGCATAGATACCTCCCATGTTTATCATTCGTCCGGCATCAGTGTGCAGAGAGCAGTAGTATTGCCCACGGCAGCCTGATGCGATAAGACATCACGGATACTATTATAATCGTTCTTTGCCAATCTGTAAATTATTACTTTAAAGTGTTAGAGAAAAATTGAAAAACAGATTGACTTTTTTAAAAAGAAGTGTTAAAGTGTTAATAATTCACTGAACCAAAATGCGAAGATGAGGAGTAGTACCTTTCCTGCCAGATACAGAAAACTGCCGGGTGATGCGAGACAGCGGAGGAGAGAAGGGGAACTGACCTCTGAGCGGCTGCCCCAAATAGGACACAGGTTTTAGAGTAGGCGCAGACGGGTTCCGGCCGTTATTCGGGAAGGGTATATGATCTGGTTATGCAGATCCGTATCCGATGAGTGCGTGAGTGTTTCACGAACAGGAGTGGTACCGCGAAAGATTTAGAATCTTCCGTCTCTTGTGGCTGTAAGCCATGGGGATTGGGAGTTTTTTTTATTTCATAGGAATTTTTTTCTATGAAACAAAAAGGGGATGTTGCGAAATCAATGCCAATAAGATAAGGACATTGATTGCAAAATACCTGCGGCGGTACTCTTTCAGGTGATTTTTCTCCGAAAAATAATATCTTTTAAAAGAAAAACACACCGAAAATCCACCGAAATGAGCATTGTGCAACATCCCCGCCGAAATGAGTTGTAAAAAATGAAAACATGGAGGAATGTTAGAATGATGAATTGCAGGAAGTATACCAGACAATATTTTATGCCGCCGGTTACATCCAACAAGTGGGTAGAAAAAGAGTATGTGGATCATGCTCCTATTTGGTGCAGCGTAGATTTGCGGGACGGAAATCAGGCACTGGTAGTGCCTATGTCCCTGGAACAGAAACTGGATTTTTTCAGCCTTCTGGTGAAAGTAGGATTTAAAGAGATTGAGGTGGGATTTCCTGCTGCCTCTGACACAGAATATCAGTTTTTAAGAACGCTGATTGAGCGTGATATGATTCCGGACGATGTGACGGTGCAGGTACTGACTCAGGCCAGAGAACACATTATCCGAAAAACCTTTGAAGCTTTGGAAGGGGTCAAAAATGCAGTAGTGCATGTATACAATTCTACTTCCCTGGCTCAGCGGGAGCAGGTGTTTGACAAATCAAAGGAGGAGATTAAAAAGATTGCGGTAGACGGGGCAAAGCTTCTGAAGGATCTGACAGAGGAAGCGGGAGCGAAGTATCGCTTTGAGTACAGCCCGGAGAGCTTTACAGGCACAGAACCGGAGTATGCCCTGGAGGTGTGCAATGCCGTTTTGGATGTCTGGCAGCCCACAGCTGACCGAAAGGCCATTATCAACCTTCCCAGTACAGTGCAGCTTTCCATGCCCCACGTGTATGCCAGCCAGATTGAATATATCAGTGAAAATCTGAAATACCGGGATAATGTGATTTTGTCTCTGCATCCTCACAATGACAGAGGCTGCGGCATTTCTGATGCAGAGCTGGGGATTTTAGCGGGCGCAGACCGGATTGAGGGTACTTTGTTTGGCAATGGAGAGCGAACTGGAAATGTGGATATTGTGACGCTGGCTATGAATCTTTATGCTCAAGGGGTAGATCCGGAACTGGATTTTTCTGATATGCCTTCTGTCTGCGAGCAGTATGAGCAGTATACAGGAATGAAAGTGGATGAGAGAAGTCCTTACAGCGGCGCTCTGGTATTTGCAGCTTTTTCCGGTTCTCATCAGGACGCCATTGCCAAGGGAATGAAATACAGGGAGGAGAGAAAGGAGGAGCTGTGGACAGTTCCCTATCTTCCCATTGATCCTACAGATATCGGCCGCTGCTACGATGCGGATGTAATTCGTATTAACAGCCAGTCCGGTAAAGGCGGTGTGGGTTATATTCTGGAGCAGCACTATGGATTGCGGCTGCCCAAGAAGATGCGGGAAGCTATGGGCTATGCAGTGAAGGCAGCTTCCGATACTGGACATAAGGAAATGATGCCGGAAGAGATCTTCAGTCTCTTTAAAGAAAAATTTGAAAATGTGTCAGTTCCCTATCAGATTACGGAGGTTCATTTCAAACAGCACAATGGTATTATCGCAGAGGTGACGACTACCTTCCAGGGCAAAACCAATGTGATTATTGCTTCCGGAAATGGCCGTCTGAATGCAGTAAGCAATGCCATTAAACGTCATTATCGTCTGGAATATGATCTGGTCACTTATGAGGAGCATGCGTTAGAACAGAGCTCCAGCTCCAGAGCAATTGCCTATGTGGGGATCCGGGAGAGAAGTACCGGAATGCTCTACTGGGGGGCTGGATTGAACGTAGATATTATCCGGGCATCCATTGATGGACTGCTGACAGCGGTAAACAATATGGTAAAAGATAAATAGGTAAATGTTACAAAAATATTAACAAACGTGCCAAAAGCCGAAAAATGTCGAAAACAGACGGCCTTTGGCATTTTTTGTTGAAGAAAAAACCGGAAAAACAGAGGGATATATTACAAAAGTGTGAAAAATATATTGACATTATGATAAAAATTTCTTATAATTATAGACAGTTGCAGAGGCAGTATAAATAGGGGGACGCAAAGAATCGGCGATAGTACGGGGAGATGCTATTAGAACAAATAAACAGGTTAGGAGAGTTTATGGATCTATTAGTGAACGTATGGAAAAGCTGCCGAGGTTCTTTACAGAGAATCTTGCAGCAGCAAATCAGAGATTTGGCGTTGATTTTGTCAGGCATACTGCTGACAGGAGTATGCGTTCTGGTGGTATCTGGTTTTTTCGCTGGGGGCCAGGGCGTGGTGTATGCAGTCAGTGATGTTTCTGCTCAGAGCGGCGGATCTGTACAGGCGGGACTTATGGGAGTGGTAAACGGTGTGGCCTGTATGGAAGCGTACTACAAGGCAGGACAGACGAAAGATGTATCGAATGCGAATGAGGAAATACTGGTAGGAACGAAAGAAGTAGATTTAGGCGTTGTGAACCGAAATGCCTTTCTGGAAGGTGTACAGGCAGCGGGAGCCTTGGGACAAGATGCGCTGGAGACAGTAGCGGAGAATCAGATGTCCTACAATGATTACTATACGCTTTTACAGATTGTGGAGGCGGAGGCTACCGGAGGAGATGAGACCAGTAAGCTTCTGGTGGCAAACGTAGTTTTGAACCGTGTTAAGGATTCGCATTTCCCGGATACCGTCTATGATGTGGTTTGGCAAGTGGTTGACGGCTCTGCACAGTTTTCTCCCACAGCGGATGGCAGGATTTCTTCCTGCGAGATTACCGGCTCTACGATTCGGGCTGTAGATCGGGCGTTAGCGGGAGAAGATCTTTCACAGGGAGCTTTGTTTTTTGTGGCAAGAAGCTCTGCGGCTTCGCAGAATGTAGATTGGTTTGATTCTTCACTGGTATGGCTTTTCGAGTACGGTGGCCATGAATATTATACTTTCCGCGAGTACTGTGAATAAAGAGCTGCCGTAAAATGGACAGGATTTTTTTCAATATCAGAATTTTCTGATGTGGGAAAGGAATTCCTTCCATTTTGCGGCAGCTCTTTTTCTTTTGTCTTTTCAAATGGGAACAGGTATGGTATACTCAAAAGCAATGAATAAAAATCAGAAATAAATCAAAGGAAGATGAGGTTGAACACATGGAACTGTTTTATAGAAGTACAAGAAGTCATGAAACAGCGGTGACAGCTTCCCAGGCGATTTTAAAGGGACTGGCAGAGGATGGCGGTCTGTTTATGCCGGATTGTATTCCCAGTCTGGAAGTGCCTCTGGAAAAGCTGCAGGAATTAAGTTACCAGGAGACTGCCTATGAGGTGATGCGCCTGTTCTTTACAGATTTTACGGAGGAAGAATTGAAAAGCTGTATTGCAGGGGCTTACGATGAAAAATTTGATACAGAGGCGATTGCGCCCTTGCGGGAGGCGGCTGGCGCCTGGTATCTGGAGCTATTCCATGGTGCTACTATTGCATTTAAAGATATGGCATTATCCATTCTGCCTCATCTTTTGACAGTTTCCGCTAAAAAGAATGGAGTGGAAAAGGAAATTGTGATTCTCACCGCCACTTCCGGAGATACAGGAAAGGCCGCGCTGGCAGGATTTGCGGATGTGCCTGGTACCAGGATCATTGTATTTTATCCCAAGAACGGGGTCAGTCCCATTCAGGAAAAACAGATGGTTACTCAAAAAGGGAAAAACACCTGGGTAGTGGGTATCAAGGGGAATTTTGACGATGCACAGACCGGAGTAAAACAGATGTTTGCCGATGAGGAGCTGAAACGGGAACTGGATTTGGCAGGCTTTCAGTTTTCTTCTGCCAATTCCATCAATATCGGCCGTTTGGTTCCCCAGATCGTATACTACGTCTATGCCTATGGCCGTATGGTAAAAGAGGGGAAACTAAAGGCAGGAGAGGCCATGAATGTGGCAGTTCCCACAGGAAATTTTGGAAATATTCTGGCTGCTTATTTTGCAAAACAGATGGGGCTTCCAGTGGCAAAGCTGATCTGTGCTTCTAACGATAATAAGGTGTTGGTGGATTTTTTCCAAACTGGAGCCTACGATCGGAATCGGGAGTTCATCCTTACCACGTCTCCTTCCATGGATATTTTGATCTCCAGCAACCTGGAACGGCTGCTCTACCTGATTGCAGGACGGGATGCTGAGGCGACAGCAGCGCGGATGGGACAGCTCTCTGCAACGGGGAGATATGAGATCACAGAGGAGATGCAGCAGAAGCTGCAGGATTTTTATGGCAATTATGCCTCTGAGGCAGAGACAGCAGCGGAGATTGGCAGAGTCTACGAAAAGACAGGATATGTGCTGGATCCCCATACGGCTGTGGCTTCCTGTGTATACCAGAAATATAGCCGGGAGACTGGGGATGAGACAAAGACTGTGATTGCATCCACTGCCAGTCCTTATAAGTTTACCAGAAGCGTGATGGAAGCGATTGATTCAAAATGCGGAGAATTGCCGGATTTTGCACTGGTGGATCGATTATGTGAATTGTCCGGTGTGAAAGTTCCGAATGCCATTGAAGAGATTCGCACCGCGCCGGTGCTTCACGATTTGGTGGTGGAGACCGGACAGATGAAGGAAACGGTAAAAAGAAGCCTGGGATGTCGGTAAACGTTCAAAGCAAGCGGAGAATGGAAAAAAAGGAACACGGAAAGGTACTGCTTGGAGCCAGGCAAAATTTTCCGGAGCAGAGCCGGGAGATCTTTGAAACTGCTGCAGGAAATGAAAGCAGGCAGATGGCAGCAGAGTGAGTTTAAAGGAGATTTTGAAAAAGATTTAGGAGGAAAGAAATGGAAACCAGTATGATGTTTGGGCTGATGGATCTGATTGTTTTTGGATGCGGCCTGTATATTATTTATGCCTACTATTTGTTGGTGGCAAAAAATGAGATCAAACAGGGAATTTTAGTTTCCCAGAAAACGGATGTGAGAAAATGCAAGGATCTGGAGGGCTATAAAAAGTACATAGGTATCCGGCTTTTAGCCTTTGGGCTTGCGGCTGTCTTAAGTGGTGCAGTGGGGCTGTATCAGGATTATGTGGCTCCCGTTCCTGCAGTTTTGTACTATGCGTCAATGGTGCTGTTTTTTGCGGTGATGATCTGGTATTTGATGGCAGTGAAGAAGGCGGAGAAAACCTTCTGGTAGGAAAAGACAAAACCGCTTATTTTCACAGTACATTTTTCCGTTGGATGTTTTGCAATGTTTCGTATACAGTCACGCATCCCGATTTTATTCTGCAGGAAGAAAAGCACTTTTCTGTCACTCTATAACATAAAAGGGCTGCGGCAAATCAAGAGGAAGAGCGTTTCCGGCCAGGTATTACCTGGACAGAAGCGCTGCTTCTTGGAATTGCCGCAGCCCTTTTTGCCTTCAGCTGCGCAGCTGTTTTTAAGCAGGTTTCAGGCAGCCTATCCGGCGCTGAATGCAGAAATTGCTCATGGATTTCCAGAGATATATTATCGCCGTGCCATTGGGACATAATCCTGTTCTTCTGCAATGCTAAGGTAAGCAGGACGGATGATCTTTCCGTTGTTTGCCAGTTCTTCAATGCGGTGAGCGCTCCAGCCTACGGTGCGGGCAATGGCAAAGATAGGGGTGTACAGCTCAAGCGGAAGATTCAGCATGCTGTAAACAAAGCCGCTGTAAAAGTCCACATTGGCGCTGACGCCTTTGTAGATCTTTGCTTTCTCTGCAATTACCCTGGGAGCCAGACGTTCTACCATGCAATAGAGGTCAAATTCTTCTGAACGCTGTTTTTCTTTAGAGAGCCGTTCTACAAAAGATTTGAGAATCTCTGCGCGGGGATCGGAAAGAGAGTATACCGCATGGCCGATACCGTAGATTAAACCAGAATGGTCAAATGCGTCTTTGTTTAAAAGAGCCCGGAGATAATTCTGTACTTCCTCCTCATCCTTCCAGTCTGCCACATGCTCCTGAAGATCTTTCATCATCTTTACAACCTTAATATTGGCTCCGCCGTGTCTGGGACCTTTCAAAGATCCTAAAGAGGCTGCGAAAGCAGAGTAAGTATCTGTGCCGGAGGAAGAGACCACATGGGTAGTGAAGGTAGAGTTATTACCGCCGCCATGCTCCATGTGAAGTACCAGAGCGATGTCTAACAGCCGGGCCTCCAGTTCTGTATATTTTCCGTCTTTTCTCAAAAGCCACAGAATGTTTTCTGCAAAGGAAAGTTTGGGATTAGGGGTATGGATATACAGACTCTTTCCGTTGTAATAGTGCTGATAGGTCTGATAGCCGTATACGGAGATCATAGGAAGAAAGCTGATCAGCTGCAGACACTGGCGCAGCACATTGGGGATAGAAATATCATCGGCCTGATCGTCAAAGGCGTACAGAGTCAGTACGCTGCGGGCCAGTACATTCATCATATCCGGGCTTGGGGCATTCATGATAATATCACGAACAAAGTTAGTGGGAAGCTGTGTACGGTATCCGGAGAGAATATCAGAGAAAATCTTCAGCTCTTTCTCGTCCGGCAGTTTTCCGAACAGCAGAAGATAAGCGATTTCCTCGAAACCAAAGCGGTTGTCTTTGGAAAATCCCTGAACCAGTGTGCGCACATTTTGTCCGCGGTAGAAAAGTTGTCCTTCGCAGGGAATTTCCTCTCCGTTCACCTTTTTTTTGGCTACCACATTGGAAATCTCTGTAAGTCCGGCCACCACACCTTTACCGTTTAGATCTCTAAGTCCCCGCTTTACATCATATTTGGGATACAGTGCAGGATCAATATAGCTGATCTGTTCGCACTGTTTGGAAAAATTAAAAATATCGGGGGTGATTTCGGAATAAAGTTGATTGTTCATAGGCTCCTCCTGAAAATATTCATTCAATATGGTCAATGGAAATAAAAATGATATATAGTGAAATAATATCTGACGAAAGACCCGGGCTGGTTTTATCCTGTTGGGAAGAAAATTCCAGCAGGATAAAGGAGAATAAAAATGATATGCTACTCATTATAACACAAAATACTCAGGAATAAAAATTAAAAAAAGTTAAAATTTGTAAGAGCTTCTTTAGAGCTTCTTTTTTTGGAATTTATTATTGTAAAAAATCATATACTGGGTTATAATACTGTTAGGTTAAGAACGGCAAGGTGATGGAGTCATTTCTATGTGCCGGAGTATACGGACAAGTGAATATTGCCTGGGGTGTTCGACAATCCTATTATTTTGAACCTACATTTACTTTTATGGGATTCTTATATCGCCATTGCTGATGTCAGGCCTCCCATGAGTGGAAGACAGAGGAGATGGCTGCGGTTACCCACCTAGCTTTGCTAGGAGTCAAAATATGGGAAACGGCACTTTGGGTATTGGGAGAGGACATGTTTCATGTCCTCTTTTCATATACTTATTTAGAATAAGAACTGTCTTTGCAACAGCATGTTTTCTGTTAAAGGAGAAGTGATTTTTTGGAAAAAGACTGCAGCAGACCGCGGGGAGGGAGTATATGAAAACAAAAATCTGGATCTGTGTGATCACGCTGGTACTTGCCTCAGTGATTGTAGCTGATACCATCCAACAGTCCCAGGTACAAAAGACGGCAGGAACACAGGGGAAGGTTTTCAAAGCTGGCGGGGAAAAAGAAGAGACAGAGGGAGCTTCGGAGCTTTTGGCTTTCCAGGGCATTACGGAGCAGATTCAAGATACGAAAAAAGAAATGAATGATATGACGAAAGAGGATCAGAAACAGGAAAATGCGGAAAAACAAGAAGATATTCCTGAGGCTGTCCGGGTGCTGATCAAGGGAGACGATTTTTCCGGACTCTATCATGAAAATCCTCAGATTACCTGCACCACAGATTTTTGCGTTCGTGCGGGAAAAGATCTGCAGCTTTTACCCGCAGGCAAGACAGTGACTCTTGGAGAGAAGAAGTGGATGAAGATTTATCCTGTCAGTGAGGATGGGCAACTGCAGATTTTGAATTTAAAGCGGGATCAGACACCGCCTTCCTACGGTGGGTGTCTGGAACTAAAAAAAACGGATCAGGGGATCCGAGTGATCAATGAAGTGTCGCTGGAGGAATATCTGCCTTTGGTTCTTTCCAGTGAAATGTCCGCTTATTTTCCGGAGGAAGCGCTGAAGGCCCAGGCAGTGTGCGCAAGAACCTATGCCCTGAAGCGGATGGTGGAGAGCAAGGATCAATATTACGGGGCTGATTTGGATGACAGTGTATCCTTCCAAGTGTATAATAATAGAAGCAGTACAGAAGAGAGCCGGAAAGCGGTGGAGAATACCAGCGGGCAGGTGCTGATGCGACAGGACGCGCTGGCGGATATCTACTATTTTTCTACTTCCAGCGGTGCGGGGAAAGAAGATCATCTGGCACAGGAGGCAGATTTCCAGAGCTTTATCAGCGGTGTGAGGCTGACAGATTTTGAATATCAGGAGCCGTGGTATCGATGGCAGGCTGGGATTACTTCGACGACCATTCTTAAAAATATGGAAACCCTCGGGATGGAGACTCCGGATATTGTGGAGGAACTGAATGTACGAGAGCGGGAGGAAAGCGGTCGGGCGAAAGTGCTGGAGATTACAGGCGGAGAAAAAACGGTAATAGTGGAAGGGGAGTATGAGATTCGCCAGGTACTCTCTCCGAAAAAAGAAGATCTGATTTTGCAGGACGGCAGCAGTACTTCTGTGGGAATGCTGCCCAGCGCTTGGTTTTACGTCCAGGAATCCCAAGAGACAGAGAAAACGATCACTTCAGAAGATCAGAAAATAAACGATGGGACAGAGAAAAAAAACAATGGGGCAGCAGGGCAGAGGGCGAACTTTGGACAAGAAGAGACTGCTGTGCAGGAGGAAGCAAAAGCAGACGTTCTTTTTATACTAAAGGGAGGCGGCTACGGACATGGGGAAGGGTTGTCTCAGAATGGAGCCAAAGCTATGGCGAAAGCAGGAGCGAACTTTGAGGAAATACTGAGCTATTATTACCCGGACTGCAGCCTGGAGGAATATCCGGAAACGTAAGAGAGGATTTGAAACGTGAAGCAAAGAAAATGGAACGAAAGCAAAGCCGTTCAGTTTATCATAAAGTTTGATAAGAGAATGCGCTACGATAAAATTAATGTGTATGCTGCTCAGGCCAGCTTTTATCTCATCATGAGCGTGATTCCGATCCTCATGGTGATGTTTACCCTGCTTCAGTACACCCCGCTGTCACAGGAGATGGTGATTGATGCAGTGGGAAAGATCCTGAATGAGGATATGCTGGCTACGGTAAAAGAAGTGGTCGGAAACGTTTATGATGGCTCCATTACTTTGATTTCTTTCGTAGCCGTATCTTTGATGTGGGTGGCAGGAAAAGGCATTATGGGCCTGATGAGCGGTCTAAACAATATCCGGGGCCTGGAGGAGAATCGAAACTATCTGATTCTGAGAGCCAGAGCCTCCCTTTATACTATTTTTTTGGTGATTGCTTTTATCGTCGCTATGGCGATCCTGGTGTTTGGTTTCCGGTTTCAGGAATACCTGTGTGAACTGATTCCTTTGCTGAGCCGCCATCAGAATCTGCTGATTTACATTCAGACCCTTCTGGCTTTGTGTCTTTTGACCCTGATTTTCGCTGCTTTGTATGTGTTTTTGCCGAACCGCAGACTGCGGTTTTTGAGTCAGCTTCCGGGGGCAGTGTTTGCCACCTTGTCCTGGTGTGCTTTTTCTTACTTCTTTTCCATATACCTGGACTATGCCAAAAATATGTCCGTAATTTACGGCGGTCTTGTAACACTGGTGATCATGATGCTCTGGCTGTATATTTGTATGTATCTGTGGTTTATGGGCGCAGAGCTGAACGTTTATTTTGAAGATCCGGAGAATTTCGTGCCTCATGGGAGGTAGAGACATTTGCTTTTTGACATGGGTTTCAACATTGGTTCCCCTCTGTGGACAAGGGGACGTACGCGTCCCTGTCCACGGAGGGGAAAAAGAAAATAAAACAGGCGCCCTGAAATAGGGCGCCCTTTCTGTTTTGAAATGAAATTATAACTGAGGTCCAGCGGATACCAGAGCCTTACCAGCATCGTTTCCTTCGTATTTAGCGAAGTTCTTGATGAATCTGCCAGCCAGATCCTTTGCTTTCTCTTCCCACTCGGAAGCATCAGCATAGGTGTTTCTGGGATCCAGAATGTTGGTGTCAACGCCAGGAAGAGAAGTGGGTACTTCAAAGTTGAAATACGGGATCTTCTTGGTCTCAGCCTTTAAGATATCTCCGCTTAAGATCGCATCGATGATGCCGCGGGTATCTTTGATGGAGATACGTTTTCCGGTGCCGTTCCATCCGGTATTTACCAGATAAGCCTTAGCGCCGCTCTTCTCCATTCTCTTAACAAGCTCCTCTGCATACTTGGTGGGATGCAGTTCCAGGAATGCCTGGCCGAAGCAAGCGGAGAAAGTAGGAGTGGGCTCGGTGATTCCGCGCTCGGTACCAGCAAGTTTTGCTGTGAAACCGGACAGGAAGTAGTACTGAGTCTGCTCCGGAGTCAGAATAGATACAGGAGGAAGTACGCCGAAAGCATCTGCGGACAGGAAGATTACTTCCTTAGCTGCCGGAGCTGCGGATACGGGACGTACGATTTTCTCAATGTGGTCGATGGGATAAGAAACACGAGTATTCTCGGTTACGCTCTTATCATCGAAGTCAATCTTGCCGTTCTCATCCAGAGTAACGTTCTCAAGAAGAGCATTTCTCTTGATGGCATTGTAGATATCCGGCTCAGACTCTTTGTCCAGATTGATAACTTTTGCGTAGCATCCGCCTTCAAAGTTGAATACGCCGTTGTCATCCCAGCCG
>CAJLNC010000066.1 GCA_905207905.1 uncultured Lachnospiraceae bacterium
CTGGTACGGAAGGTAAAGTTTCCGGGAGTGATCTCATTTCTGAAGGACTTTCCAACCTGTCCGATACCGAAGGGAACTTTCTTTCTGGAGGTTCTCTGCACATTCTTAAAGTTTACAAAAATTCCCTGAGCAGTCTCCGGTCTTAAATACACGGTATTTTTTGCATCCTCCGTTACCCCCTGGAAGGTCTTAAACATCAGGTTAAACTGGCGGATATCGGTAAAATTGTGCTTTCCGCAGGAAGGGCAGGGAATGTTGTGCTCTTCCACAAAATTCTTCATCTCTTCCTGACTGAAAGCGTCAATGGGCTTTTCCAGTTCAATGCCTTTTTCCTGACAGTAATCCTCAATCAGCTTATCTGCACGAAAGCGCTCGTGACATTCCTTACAGTCCATCAGAGGATCTGCAAATCCGCCCAGATGACCGGATGCCACCCAGGTCTGAGGATTCATCAAAATAGCGCAGTCCACGCCTACATTGTAGGGATTCTCAGTGACAAACTTCTGCCACCAGGCCTTTTTTACATTATTTTTCAGTTCCACACCCAGGTTTCCATAATCCCAGGTATTTGCCAGACCGCCGTAAATCTCGGAGCCGGGATATACAAATCCTCTGCCCTTTGCCAATGCAACGATCTTCTCCATGGTCTTTTCCATAGCTCTCCTCCTAAATTTAGAATTCATAAATAATATATAAATATGTTTTTTCCAGATCTGTCTGAGTCAGGGCAGCGCCATCCTTCTCTTCCACATACACTGCGGACGAGGGCAGCACCAGACCTTCCTCCTTCGCTTCTTCCGCCTGAGCGTCCCGCTTTACAGACTTCTTTCCTGTGGGTGAACCATTGGCGCTGACATAGAGCACGTTTCCCGGAACCTCCACCACATGGTCGCTGTTGGTCACCAGCACCTGCTGCTCCTTATGTTTCAGAGGCTCCTCATTGGAAATAGCAGCCTGATCCGCCTGGCCATCCTCCACCTTCTTAAACTGATTATAGAACAGGTATCCCTCCATCTCTGCTCCCAGCATGGAACCATTGTAGAATTTTACATTATTATACTCTGCATAGTCCTCTGCTGACTGGTAAACCATTTTCAGAGAAATCTGGTTTCCTTCCCACAAAAGCTCCTCCACTTTTACTGCGTCAGTGCCATGAAGCTGATTATACTCGCTGACAGAGCTGTTAATCATCGTCTCCAGATCTTTGCTGTTGTAATAGCTTTGATCCAGCTTATCAATCACTGTCTCTGTCACAGTCCCATCCTTTTCTATCTTTAAAGTCGTCTCTGTAGGCGCTTTCTCGGATGGAAATTTCTCCTCCAGCATCTCGCAGCCGCTCAGCATCAGACTGCACAAAATCACTGCAGCCAGCTTCCCGGTTCTACCTGTTCTCATTCTGTATCCTCCTAAAAACCGACAAAATTCGTCAGTTACCAAACCAATCCAATTCATTATAGCCTTAAAGCCACATATTTTCAATAGAAAATTTGCGGTTCCGGCATATCCACCATATCCTCCAGGATTTCCAGAGACTTCAGTCTCCTGTCGATCTGTCCCTCCCGAATTTTCTTCTGACGCTGCTTCATTTCCTGCAGCACTTCCGGTTTCACCACAAAGGTGTACAGTTTTTGAATGGGAGCCTGGATCACATACTGGAAAGCAAACCGGGCCGCCTCCTGCAGGGTGGAATCATAAATCACATCCTGGGGAAATTCTCCGTTGATCACCATAAGTTTGACCTCAAACACCCAGCGCACCAGCTCATTGGGAAGTTTGGCATTTTCCAAAGCCCGCAGGGAAGCGTAAAGCAAATTCAACATTGCGGAGGCATCCAGATTCTCCCGGCCATAATAGTCCGCAAATTCCATAAAATAGAAGCCGTAGTAAACACCTTCAAAATCCGCTTTTAGCTCTGAAAAATAGTTGGAGATATCCGCCTGCACCAGGGTGTAGGCGCTTCTCCCCTCATAGAGCGTAAAAATCCCAAAAGAGAATGGGCTGGCTGCCGCCAGCAGCGAACTGTTTGGCTTTCTGGCTCCTCTGGCAAAGGCAGTAATCTTTCCCCGCTCCTTTGTCAGAAGCACTACCCGCTTATCATATTCTCCTGACGGAACTGCCGACAGCACCATGCCGGTCAGCCTGATTCCCTGACTCATCTAGATTTCCTTCTTATTGTATCCGAAATTCTTGATCATAAAATCGCTGTCTCTCCAGTCTTTCTTCACCTTCACCCAGAGCTGAAGATTCACCTTCATTTCCAGCATATTCTCAATTTCCCGACGCGCCTGGCTTCCAATTTTCCGAAGCATGGCGCCTCCTTTGCCAATAATGATGCCTTTGTGGGAATCCCGCTCACAGATAATGGTAGCTTCGATATCCATAATACTTCCGTCCGGCCGCTCCGTCATTCTGTCAATAGCCACTGCGATACCATGAGGGATCTCCTCCTCCAGGCACCGCAGAGCTTTCTCCCGGATCAGTTCTGCTGCGATCTGCCGCTGCGGCTGATCCGTCACAGTATCCTCATCGTAGAAAGCCGGACCGTAAGGCAGGTACTTGAAAATAGCATCCAGCACTGCCTTCAGATTCTTTCCCCGGAGGGCGGACACTGGAATCATGTCCGCAAAATCATAAATTTTCCGATAAGCCTCTAAAAATCCAGGTACTTTTTCCTTATCCACTGTATCTACTTTATTCATCACCAAAATCACCGGCGTCCTGGTTTTCCGAAGCTGCTCTGCGATATGCTGCTCCCCCTTGCCGATAAAATCAGAGGGCTCCACCAGCCACAGTATCACGTCTACCTCGCTTAAGGTGCGCTCCGCTACCGTCACCATATATTCGCCCAGCTTATTCTTTGCCTTATGGATTCCCGGTGTGTCCAGGAATACGATCTGTCCCTCCTTGCAGGTATACACTGTCTGTATCCTGTTTCTGGTGGTCTGAGGCTTATTGGAGGTGATGGCGATCTTCTGTCCGATCAGATGATTCATCAGTGTAGACTTTCCCACGTTGGGCCTGCCGATCAAGGTGGCAAAACCGGATTTAAATTTTGTATTTTCCATAAATTTCTTCCTTATCTATTTTCTGAAACCTTTTTCCCAAACGCGCTTCCTGTTGCTTCCTTTTTCTGTATTTGAACGCTCTACTTCTAAGTAAAAAAGTGGGGTTGCAAAATAATGGCTCCGGTGGATTTTCGGTGTGTTTTTCTCCGGAAATATGCTTTTTTTCGGTGAAAAATCACCCGAAAGGGTACCGCCGGAGGTATTTTGCAACATCCCCTCCGCCTGCGGCGACATCTTCTCTGTTCGCCGCAGTGCGATCCTGCGGAGCATTTTTGTTTCATAGGACGGAATTTCCTGTGAAACATGGAAAGCTGCGTCCCGCAGCCAGCTGCTGGGAATCTGCCCCTCGCAGCATGCGCCAAATATCCGCACAAGCGCGGCTTCCTGGCGCATAGCTTGCAGGAATTAGGCTTTCTAAAATTCCTCCAGCTTCATAAACAGATCTGACTCTGCTTTCAGCTTCTCCTCATTGCCCAGAACACAGATACAATTCTGGTCAAGAACCGCCTGCATGAAAGGCGCCAGCCTGTGGATATCCTCCTGGGAGGCGGAAAGCACCTGATCCCTCTCCTGCTGGATACGCTCCTCTGTGAGGCCGCAGATCCATGCATTCATGGATCTTCTGCCAAGAGCTGCAGGATTCAGGGGCGTATCCATCTCACCAATGGTTCCGATGACATACTTTGTCATATCCCTTTCTTCCACTGTAAACTGCTCCAAATAAGCCGGAATCCCTTCATAAACCTGATTGGTGCCCCTAAGATGAGGATCCCTGAAGGAGACAAAATTCGAATCTCCATTTCTTCCAAAGCTGCCGCTGCAGCCATAGGCGCCTCCCTTAACCCGAATATTCGTCCACAGATACTCGTAGCTCATGATCACCTTCAGCACGCGAAGCGCCCCTGTATAATCAAAGCCTTTTTCTTTAAAGTTTCCGCTGCGGGCTACATACTGTACCTTGGCAGGGGTAAGAAAACCTTCATTTTTCTTTTCTGGTTTTAATCCGGTCAGATACTTCAAAGAGGAGCGCTCTGGTTTCCTGTCTATTTCTGCCTTTCCTTCCTCTGTTTTAGCCTCCCCGGCCGCCTGGAAGCCGCCCTCCAGGTGTCCGTCAGCAGCAAATTCTGCCATCTCTTTTGCCAGGCTCTCCGTCAGCGGCCGCAGCTCTTTCAGCACAGCTTCATCTGCCGTCACATCCAGAATTATTCCCTGAGGCTTCAACACCTTTTTCAGCACCTTTTTCAGCTGCTGCTTTAAGAATCCCTTTTTCTCTTCAAAATGTTTTTCCAGATCTTCCAGTGTCTGATAAAATTCAATTCCGCTAATGCTGTCATTTAACACATACACCGGTGAAAAATAGGACATGGAGCGGACTGCCGCCGTAGCGCTTCCGCTGGAATTAAGCCGGGCAGAGGTCCTGGATTTTAATTTACTTACAATCTCCTTCAGCCGTTTTTCCTGCTCTAAATTGGATGTAAAGAGGATTTCCCGGATCATCTGGAAACAATACTCCAGCTTATCATAGAGTGTGCGCACCTGCACGCCAAGGGCTGCCCGAACCAGCTCCTTGTTCTCCTCATTTGGAAATACGCTGATTCCCGGCGTGATTCCTCCCGTATTCCGGTTGATCTCATTGTACAGATCCTGATACCCGTAATGCTCCGTGTCTACCATACCCAGTACATTTTTCAAAATTCCAAAATAGGGCAGCTCCTCCCGCTCCAGGCTGGAAGCGTCAAAAAGCAGGTTCAGGTAAGCGATTCCGTTGGTGGGATAATCGTGGTACAGCACCTGGGTGCCGTTCCAATTTTCTTCTCTTGTCTTAAAAGGAGCCGCTTCTTTTTTCAGATCCTCTCTGGAGAGCATGGGAATGGCCTGCAGCTCCTCCTGGGTGGAGGGAGTCTCCTGAAATCCACGAAGTTTTGCTGTTTTTTCTATCAGCCCCCGCACCTCGGCTTCGCTCATCCCCTCTTTGATCTTCTGAAGCCTGCGTCTGGTATCTTCCTCCATCCTGGCTGTCAGCCCCTTTTCCGGAGCTACCACAACCAGGGAGGCGTGGGGATTGTCCAGTATCCAGGTCTGTATCAGTTGCTCATAATATCCGGTACCCACCTGCTGTTTCAAAAATTCAAAATCATCCAGCTGCTTTAAATAATCAAAGGGATGCCGGTCGCTGTAAAGCCAGCTGTCAAACACATCAATTCCATACATCAGCCCCTTAGGGAAGCTGCCGTAGTCTGCCTCCCGGAACTTAAACTCCATAATATTAATGGCGGCCTGGAGAGCATTTTCAGAGATTCCCTCTTTTACGATTTTCTCCAGCGTCCCTCGGATCACCTCCAGAAACCGCTCTTTGTCAGAGGCATTTCCATTCTTTGCGATCACCGAGAACACGGGCTGGCAGATCCCGCTGTCATAGGAGCTCATAATATCCTTTCCGATTCCTTCATCCAGAAGGTTCTCTTTCAGAGGCGCTCCCGGAGCCTCTAAAAGGGCGTACTCCAACACCGCAAAGGCGCTGGCCAGCTTCGTATCCAGGCTGGTTCCCACCACAGTGCTGAAGGCCAAAAAGGTATTGTCCTCCTCCGTATCTCCCTGGGCAATGGAATACTTCCGATAAACTTCCTGCATATTTGCAAAAGGCTTCTGGAGTTTTATCTCAGAATCTACCGGATGATACGCAAACTGGCTTAAATATTCCTGATCCATCCAGTTTAAGCGCTCTTCAAAATCCATATCACCGTACAGATAAATGTAACTGTTGGAGGGATGATAGTATTTTCGGTGGAAATCCAAAAAGGCCTCATAGGACAGCTCCGGAATCACCTCCGGATCTCCCCCGGACTCATAATAATAGGTATTATCCGGAAACAGGGAACTTAAAATCTCCCGCTCCAGCACATCTTCCGGTGAAGAAAAGGCCCCCTTCATCTCATTGTAAACAACTCCGTTATAAACCAACGCATCCTCCGGCTTTTCTATCTGATAGCTCCAGCCCTCCTGGCGGAAAATTTCCTCTTTCTGATAAATATTGGGGAAAAACACCGCATCCAGGTATACGTGCATCAGATTTGCAAAATCCCTGTCATTGCAGCTGGCTACCGGATACATGGTCTTATCCGGATAAGTCATGGCATTCAAAAAGGTATTCACGGATCCCTTAACCAACTCCACAAAGGGATCCTTTGAAGGAAACTTTCTGCTTCCGCACAGCACGGAATGCTCCAGAATATGGGCCACTCCCGTACTGTCCCCGGGGACGGTGCGGAATGCGATATTAAACACCTTATTCTCATCCTGATTTTCCAGCACCATCACTCTGGCGCCGCTTTTTTTATGCCGCAGCAGATATCCCTCTGACTGGATATCCGGAATCGTTTCCTTTAAGACCAGCTCATAGGCTGGAAGATTTTTTAGATCCATGTTTCTGTTCCTTCCTTAATATAAATATAGTAATATGGTAAATAGTGATATACGAACGGTCTGTGTCTCTTGACGATCAACGATCTGCTGTTATTTACACGCTTTTCAAAATTCCAGAAGCGAAAGCTGTCGTGACACTGCCGCTCCTTATCTCCTGCCCCGGGATATTACCCGGTCTCTGTGTTTTCTTGCCAAAAACAGGCACAGGGATCCTGCCAGCAGAATCACCAGCAGCATAAACACCGCACAGTGGAAAAAATAAGCGTCCGGCAGAATCAGGATCACCGGATCTGTCTTTGGATCAAACAGCCAGTAATCATTTCTGAAAAATACATGGTGAAAGGTGACAAAAAAACGATCCCAGTTCCAGATCGCCGCTACCCCCAGCGCCAGCGGAATTCCCAGTGACAGAAGCCCTGTAATCTTCAGATAGCCATATTGTCCCCGCCTGGCCTTTTTTATGATCCAGATCACAGAGCCCACAAAACTTGTCATGCACAGCACCTGTACGGCCACAAAAATCTGCTTCACTTCCTGAAAGTGAATGCGTCCCGACTCTGACATAGACAAAGTAGGGAAAGAAAGCTCCTTCCAGTACCAGAACTGATTGTAAAGGATCAGTGTATCATAATTCGCCTTAATATTTTCCACCGTCATTCCGGACTGTTTATCAATATTCAGCATAGTAATGTCTATATAGTATAGCCATTTTGCATTTAAAACCAACACCACTGCAAAAGTAAAAATAAACGTAGTCAGTACCAAAGCCAGTCCGACATTGCTCAAAAAACCGGAGGACTGCCTCCGCTGCCTTCTTGCTGCCATGTCCTTCCTCCAAATCGTAAATTTTCAGGATCTCTATTTGACATTCTATAACAAATCTATTCTACTTGGTTCTCTCCTCAGAATCAATACCCATTTCCCAGTCCAGGAAGTCATTTCCTACGAAAAAAGAAGCGCCTGCCCGACGCGGAATCTGTCTGTGGCAGTGTGGCGCTTCTTTTTCTGTCAGTCATATCAGCTTATTCCCAAAATCTGCTTTACACAGATCAGTTGGTAAAGTTATCAAAATATCCCTGCACCAGGATAATGGGAGTTCCCTTGTCTCCGGAACCGCTGGTGAGATCGCAGAGAGAACCGATCAAATCGGTCAGTCTCCTTGGGGTGGTCCCCTGAGAAGCCATGTTTCCTACCAGATTATCGCTCTTTTCCCGGATTCTCTTGGAGATAGCCTCCTGAAGCTCTCTTCCGGAAAGATCCTTAAAGTCATT
The DNA here is from genome assembly GCA_905207905.1 of uncultured Lachnospiraceae bacterium. Next base: position 7,760 of record CAJLNC010000066.1, read on the forward strand.
GTCTGCCAGGTACTTTAATTTCACCTCATTGGGAGTTCCCTCCAAGCCCGGTGTGTACGCCGGAGAAACCACCGGATCTGCCAGCTCCCAGATCTTTCCTACCGGATCTTTGAATGCCCCGTCACCGTAAACCATTACTTCCACATGTTTTCCGGTTCTGTCCAAAATCTGTCTCTGGATATCCAGAACAAAATCTGTACACTCTCTCGGAAACAGCTTAATGGTATCTTCTGTAGACTTGTTGGAGCCAAGAAGTCCGTATTTTTCGTTGCAGCCGCTTCCGTTTATCGGAGCGTTTAAAAGATCATCCAGGCCGCACACCCGTTTGGCCCCTGCTGCATAAAGCATTCTTTTTGTTCTGGCTCTTGTATGGATATCACAGGTAATAATGTTCTTTGTATATTCTAAGATGGCTTTTGGCTGATTAGCAAAGATCACGTCCACCTCTGCCCCTGCATCCCGCACTACCTGGCTGTAGTAGTCCACATAGTCCACCCCGGTGAAAGGATGCTTATTTTCTCCAAACAGCTCCTTGTAGCGTTCCAGCGTCAGCACATCACTGTAAGGATTCACCCCTGCCTCATCCAGACGTTCAATGGAAACCAGCTCATTTCCCACTTCATCACTGGGATAGCTCAGCATCAGAACCACTTTCTTTGCTCCCATAGCGATTCCTTTCAGGCAGATGGCAAAACGGTTTCTGGAAAGAATGGGGAAGATCACGCCTACCGTTTCTCCGCCCAGCTTATTCTTTACATCCTCTGCGATCGCCTCCACACTGGCATAATTCCCCTGAGCTCTGGCAACCACAGACTCTGTCACAGAGATCACATCCCGGTCTCTCAGAGCAAAACCTTCGCTCTCTGCTGCTTCCAGAACGCTGTCCACCACGATCTTAGCCAGGTTATCTCCTTCCCGGATAATCGGACACCGGATTCCTCTTGATACTGTTCCCACTTTTCTTTCGCTCATGTCTATCTCCTCATTTCTGTTTTTCAAATCTCTTGGCCGCCCTTTCAGCGGCTTTTTAGACATTACTGTGCGATCCCGCGGAGCGTTTTTGATCTCACTGGAAATAATTTCCTATGAAATAAAAATATCCGGGGGGCGCACTGCGCCCACCGGAACTATTATAGTGCAAAAACTTAGATTCAGCAAGGAAAACCTCAAATTATCGGAAATTTATCTCTTTTGCTACAAATTGCTCCCATTCTCCCGGTTCTCTTTCATAAAAAAACCACTGCAAAGTGGGAGCAACGGTTCTGAAATCAGCCGTCTCCTTACCAGGAGACGCACTGTCCTATTTCAGAAACCTCTCTACCCCACTTTGCAGCGGTTCTCTATTTCATACGAATCAGATCGCAATAACTGTGATCACTAATCTGTCTGCCGATTACTCTTCTGTGCCATACAGAGTGATCAGCTTATTCAGATACTCATATCTTTCCTTATTGCACTCTGCGTTCTTAGCAAACAGCTTCTCTGCTCTCTCCGGATTAGCGCGCTTCAGAGAGTTGTAACGAACCTCACCATTCAGGAACTCCATCAGATCTCCGGTAGGAGCCTTAGAGTCCAGAGTGAAGGCTGCCTTGCCCTCTGCCTTTGCAGCCGGGTTGAAGCGGAACAGATGCCAGTAACCAGCCTCTACAGCCAGCTGCTCCTCAGTCTGAGCCTTGGACATACCCTTCTTGATACCATGGTTGATACAAGGAGCATATGCAATGATCAGAGACGGTCCCGGATAAGCCTCAGCCTCTGCCAGAGCCTTTACAGTCTGATTGTAATCAGCACCCATAGCGATCTGAGCAACGTATACATAGCCGTAGCTCATAGCGATGGAAGCCATATCTTTCTTCTTCACTTCTTTACCGCCAGCTGCGAACTGAGCCACTGCACCAGGCTGAGTAGCCTTGGAAGCCTGTCCGCCGGTGTTGGAGTACACCTCAGTATCGAATACCATTACGTTGATATCCTGACCGGAAGCCAGTACATGGTCAACGCCGCCGAAACCGATATCGTATGCCCATCCGTCACCGCCGAAGATCCAGTTGGACTTCTTGGACAGATAATCTTTGTTCTTTAAGATCTCCTGAGCCTTGTCACATCCGCATGCTTCCAGAGCAGCAATCAGCTTCTCAGTAGCAGCGCCGTTGGCAGCGCCTACTGCGTAGGTATCTAACCAAGCCTGTGCGGCTTCTTTCACTGCAGCGTTGTCGCCGTTAGCTACCAGATCCTCAACCTTTGCTTTCAGTCCGCCTCTGATGGCATTGTTCGCCAGCAGCATACCGTAACCAAACTCTGCGTTATCCTCGAACAGGGAGTTGGACCATGCAGGACCCTGACCCTTCTGGTTTACCGTGTAAGGTGTGGAAGGTGAAGAGTTACCCCAGATGGAGGAACATCCTGTTGCGTTGGCAATGTACATTCTGTCGCCAAACAGCTGAGTGATCAATTTTGCGTACGGAGTCTCACCGCAGCCTGCGCAGGCGCCTGAGAACTCAAGCAGCGGCTGTTTGAACTGAGAGCCCTTTACCGTGTTCTCTTTGAATTTCTCTACTACATCTGCCTTTGTAGGAAGCTCTACAGCGTAATCGAAGTATTTCTGCAGACCAGCGTTTGCTTCCATGTTCTCCATAGCCAGTGCCTTTGCACCCTTCTTGCCCGGGCAGACATTTGCACAGGAACCGCATCCGGTACAGTCAAGAGCGGATACTACCATAGCAAACTTGTAGTTCGCCATACCAGTCATAGGAAGTGTCTTCAATCCTTCCGGAGCTGCTGCTACTTCTTCCTCAGTCATAGCGATGGGACGGATAACTGCATGAGGACAAACGTATGCACAGCGGTTACACTGGATACAGTTCTCCGGATTCCATACCGGAATATCTACTGCGATACCGCGCTTCTCGTAAGCAGCAGAACCGGAAGGTGTGGTTCCGTCTACATAATCCTTGAATGCAGATACCGGCAGGTTGTTTCCTTCCTGAGCGTTTACTGCATGCTGGATGTTATTAACGAAGTCTACAACGTCCTGTCTCTTTCCGGTAACATCCTTGGCAATGATATCCTCGTCCTCAGCATTCTTCCAGCTTTCCGGAACCTGGATCTCTACTACCTGCTTAGCACCGGCATCGATAGCGTCATAGTTCATCTGTACGATGGCATCACCCTTACGTCCGTAAGTAGCCTTTGCAGCAGCCTTCATCAGCTCGATGGCCTGCTCCTCAGGAATGATGTTCGCCAGTTTGAAGAATGCAGACTGCAGAACAGTATTGATACGTCCGCCCAGTCCGATCTCTTTACCGATCTTGATACCGTCGATTACATAGAATTTAATGTTGTGTTCAGCGATGAATTTCTTCACCTGTCCGGGAAGATGATGCTCCAGTCCTTCCATATCCCACGGGCAGTTCAGAAGGAAAGTACCGCCGTCAACCAGTTCCTGTACCATGTTGTACTTACGTACATAGGAAGGATTGTGGCAGGCAACAAAGTTTGCCTTGTGGATCAGGTAGGTGGACTTGATGGGGCTCTTACCGAAACGCAGATGGGACATGGTCACACCGCCGGATTTCTTGGAGTCATAATCAAAGTATGCCTGAGCATACATATCCGTATTATCACCGATGATCTTAATGGAGTTCTTGTTAGCGCCTACTGTACCGTCTGCGCCCAGACCCCAGAATTTACAGTTGATGGTGCCTTCCGGTGTGGTAACCAGAGGAGCGCCCAGTTCCAGAGACAGATTGGTCACATCATCTACGATACCGATGGTGAATTTCTGCTTGGTGGTATTATTGTAAACAGCAACGATCTGAGCCGGTGTGGTATCCTTGGAACCAAGGCCGTAACGTCCGGTGAAGATCGGAGTATCGTTGAACTTACTGCCCTTCAATGCTGCAACAACGTCCAGATACAGCGGCTCACCCAGTGCTCCAGGCTCTTTGGTACGATCCAGAACAGTAATCTGCTTAACAGTCTCAGGAATCGCTGCAATCAAAGCTTCTGCGCTGAACGGTCTGTACAGACGAACCTTAACAACACCAACCTTCTCGCCGGCTGCCATCAGGTAATCAATGGTCTCCTCAATGGTGTCGCATACAGAACCCATTGCGATAATGACCTTCTCTGCATCTGCTGCTCCGTAGTAGTTGAACAGTTTGTAATCGGTACCGATCTTAGCATTTACCTTATCCATGTACTCCTGTACGATAGCGGGCATTGCATCGTAGTAGGGGTTAATTGCCTCTCTGGCCTGGAAGAAGATATCCGGGTTCTGAGCGGAACCTCTCTGGCAGGGATGATTGGGATTCAGGCACTGATCTCTCCAAGCCTGAACTGCGTCCAGATCGGTCATCTCTTTCAGATCTTCATAATCCCAGGTCTCGATCTTCTGAATCTCGTGAGAAGTACGGAAACCATCGAAGAAGTTAATGAAGGGAAGACGTCCCTTGATAGCTGCCATATGCGCTACCGGAGTCAGGTCCATTACTTCCTGTACGCTGGACTCACACAGCATACATGCGCCAGTCTGACGGCAGGCATACACATCAGAGTGGTCACCGAAAATAGAAAGTGCATGGCTTGCAAGAGCACGGGCAGAAACGTTGAATACGCCCGGAAGTCTCTCACCTGCAACCTTGTACAGGTTGGGGATCATCAGAAGCAGACCCTGAGAAGCGGTGTATGTAGTCGTCAGAGCACCAGCAGAAAGGGAACCGTGTACGGTACCTGCTGCACCTGCCTCAGACTGCATCTCGGTTACCTGAACGGTCTGTCCGAACATATTCAGACGGCCCTGGGTAGCCCACTCGTCAGTGGCTTCTGCCATTACGGATGACGGGGTAATCGGGAAAATAGCTGCCACATCGGTATACGCATAGGACGCATGAGCTGCAGCATGATTACCATCCATGGTCTTCATTTTTCTTGCCATTTGTAGTTTTCCTCCTTATTTTTAGAACTGCCGGAAATCCGGAAATTCTGATTGTACATTTTGCACCATTTTGCCTGAGGCGCAAAGCCCCAGACATCCATAGTACAGATTGCCATATAGGATCATTGTACCACACCATCATATGTTTGTCTATTTCTCTAAACAGGATTTTTTTGTATTTTTAAAGGTACAGAGACAGAAACAAAAACTTCAGCCCTTGTCAAACACGCAAAAGACTGCTATAATCAGACCCATATGAGGGTGTTGCAAAAGCCTTCCGGCGGTACCCTTTCGGGTGATTTTCCTCTGAAAACGAACACGTTTTCGGAGGAAAACACACCGAAAATCCACCGGGGCCGTATTTTGCAACACCCCACAAATCCTTAAGGGAGTAATCAGCAGTCTTTTGTTGGACCGTCCCCCACCCTCTTTCGACAGAGTTTTGGAGCAGTCCGCCAGTGCCGCCGACAGCGGCTTCTGAAAAATGGCTGCAGTATTATCGACACACTGGTGCGCTGCACCCGGTATTACTTGAAATGATGAGACTTGGGGAGTCAGGAAAACTATCTTTCCGCTTTTTTCGGACAGACTTTTCTGACTCTTCAGGTCTTTTTTTGCAGCTGCCGGCTCTTAACAGCTGCTTTCATTTCTATTTTTACTACACATACATAAAGGAGCGATTAATTATGGGAATTGGAGAACTTTTCGTATTAGCAGTGGGACTGTCCATGGATGCCTTTGCAGTGTCCGTCTGTAAGGGCCTTTCTCTGGGATGTATCCGTCCAAAGCATATGGGGCTTGCCGGACTGTGGTTTGGCGGATTTCAGGCGCTGATGCCTCTCATCGGATATTTTCTTGGACGCTTTTTTACAGACAGCATTACCCGGTACTCCCACTGGATTGCTTTCGTGCTGCTGCTGTTCATCGGCATCAACATGATCCGGGAAGCCCTGGGAGAGGAAGAAAAACTGGATGCTGCCATGGATGCCAAGTCCATGCTGCTTTTGGCTATTGCCACCAGCATTGACGCTCTGGCTGTAGGTGTCACCTTCGCTTTTTTGCAGGTGAATATTCTGGCAGCCGTATCTTTTATCGGTGTGATCACCTTTGCCGCCTCTGCCGCGGGAATAAAGATCGGCAGTATTTTCGGCTGCAGGTACAAATCCAGGGCAGAAATCTGCGGAGGGATCATTCTGATTTTTATCGGCTTAAAGATTCTTTTAGAGGGAATTGGAATTTTGTAAGGTTTTGCTTGCATTTTCCAACAGTTTCGGTACAATAGAAGCAGTGCGGCCATCTGGCCGCTATCCCTTATGAACAGGCACTCACAAGGAGGATGAACAATGATCAGTGCAAATAATGTAACTCTTCGAATCGGCAAGAAAGCCCTGTTTGAAGATGTGAATATT
>CAJLNC010000067.1 GCA_905207905.1 uncultured Lachnospiraceae bacterium
TAAGGCGCTCAGAACTAGTAATGTATTTTCAATCCATATATTGGCAAACAATGTTTTGCCGCATACACCAAATACTTTTTATTATATAGAAGTTCCAGCGCCTCCTGAATACCTTCCACCGGACAGATTTCCTCCGTCAGACTTTGCTGAAAAACGCTTTGAAACGTTTCCGCCTTTTCCGGGCTTCCAAGAATCTTCATCACTTCCCTGCTCCGTTTTTCCAATACTTCCTGAATATTTAGCGCTCCCTGCTTCTGCAGCGTCCAAAGCGCTTCATCCACAAAACGAAAGACTGTCAATGTTTCTTTTGAAAAACAAATTCCACAGGCCGCAAATGCCTGTTTCAGGGCACCTTCACTGCACTTTTCAAAATCAAAAATTGTATCGTCAATATCCAAGAATACAGCTCTGTAATCCCAACTTGCTTTCATCTTCCATCCTCCTTTATCATTTTTCCCCTCAGATTTTATACGCAGGCGTTATTTCAACTTACCGTTTCTTTTCCATCACATAATTCGTAAGAAAAACTCCCTGCCGTTCTACCTGTTGTTCTTTCACAACCCCATACCCTCTCTTTTCAAAAAAAGGCCTTGCCGTAATGGATGCATGCGTAACAATATTTTCCGAAACCGCCTGTTCTAATTCATCGCAGATTGCTGTTCCAATCCCTTTTCTTTGATAATCCGCATGCACATACAGGCGATCAAGATAACCCGTTTTATCTATATCGCCGAATCCTACAATCCCCCCTTGCTCCACTGCCACAACACTGAAGTGCTCTCGAAGCGACTGGTTCCATTTCTCCAGATCTGCCTTTCCGCTTGCCCATACCTTCAACTGCTCTTCTGTATAATCCCTTGCATTCACCTTATGAACCGTGTGATAAAACAGTTCTGTTATTTCTCTGCAGTCTGACTGCTGGTATCTTCTAATCTTCATTTTCTCAATCCTTTCAAACATTCTTTTTGTAAATCCCGAATCCGTTTTTATCCAACATTCTTTTTCTTAAATTCTGATTTTGTTCTCATCAAATATTAGCATCCGTGTACAGGGGGCAATACGCCTCAAGCCATGAGATTTGCTAAATTTTCTGCGTTGTCCTCAATCAGCGTATGTCCAATACGCTTCTATCGTCCGTATTGTCTCTTGTACACGGATGCTAACCTGACACAGGTTCAATCGTATCTGAGTGTATCAAATTAGAAATAAGTTTAGAAGCGCCAGAACTTTTCAATTCAAGTAATTCCATTTGAAAAATACCGCTGTTGTTCTCGTATTTCCCTCTCCCAAAATATGGATTTGCCACAATCGTGAAATAAAAACTGCAAGATGATGGATAATTTCATCCACAGACAAATTTAGATGGTTTGAGTCCTTCTACCGCTTAAAGTCCGATTGCCGTACTCCAAGCATAACCTTTATAAGCTTTATCCGGTTCAGCCTCTCTCAAATATTCCTTAAATGGATCTTTCTCCGTATCCGCTGCCTCATTTCATAGTCTTATAATTTCATTTTTCTAAAAATGGGCAATCCCGTTTTAGGACTGCCCATTCATTCTCATTACTCCAAAATCCAACGGCTACGCCGTTACCGTGCTTCGCTCGTACTTGTTTTCCTGCTGACGCTCTAAATTATGTGTTTTTTCGCTCTGCACCATTTTCTGCCTCAAATGATGTAAGTTTGATGCAAATCGCCGTTTTTTCAGAAATTCATCAAATGAAGTACATCTCGGTTATAAAGTGAAACGGTACCTCGTTACATCATCTTAATACAGCTTTGCTCCTGCCGGAATCTTGTCATCAAGGATGAGAACATTCAGTCCCTCTCTTCCTTCTACAAGATGCGTAGCGGAAATGATCATACCGCAGGAATCAATGCCCATCATCTTCCGGGGCGGAAGGTTTGTGATGGCAAGTAGGGTCTTTCCAACCAGTTCTTCCGGCTCATAGTAATCATGAATGCCGCTTAAAATCACACGGTCTTCGCCGCTTCCATCATTTAATACGAATTTCAGAAGCTTCTTAGATTTCGGAACTGCTTCACATTCTTTTACCTTTACAGCACGGAAGTCAGACTTGCTGAAGGTATCAAAGTCTACCATATCTTCGAACAGAGGCTCTACCTCCACCTTGGAGAAATCGATCTCTGTATTTACCGAGACTGCTTCGTTCACAGAGGCTTCCTTGGTGCGCTCCTCCTCCGCTGAAACTGTCTGGCCTTCTTTGTGAGCCTGCACAGACTGGGCAGCATTATTCGCTTCGTTCTTAGCAGCGCCCAGCGTCTTCATGGTGGGGAACAGCAGCACGTCGCGAATGGCTGCGCTGTCTGTCAGCAGCATCACCATTCGGTCAATTCCAAAGCCGATACCGCCTGTGGGGGGCATACCGATCTCCAGTGCATTCATGAAATCCTCGTCTGTCGTATTGGCTTCCTCATCTCCCTGAGCCAGAAGAGCCTCCTGAGCCTTGAACCGCTCTCGCTGGTCAATAGGATCGTTCAGCTCTGAGTAGGCGTTTGCCATCTCCCAGCCGTTCATAAAGAACTCAAAACGCTCCACATATTCCGGATTCTCCGGTTTCTTTTTGGTAAGTGGTGAAATCTCTATCGGGTGATCCATCACAAAGGTGGGCTGGATCAAATGCTCTTCTGCAAACTCCTCAAAGAACAGATTCAGGATATCTCCCTTCTTATGGCGCTCCTCATACTCCACATGATGCTCCTTGGCTACAGCTCTGGCTTCCTTCAGGGTATGGATCTCATTAAAATCCACCCCGGAATATTTCTTTACTGCATCGACCATGGTAATTCGCTCAAAAGGCTTGCCCAGATCCATCTGAATCCCGTTGTAAACAATCTTCGTGGTGCCCAGCACTGCCTGAGCCACATAGCGGTACAGGTTTTCCGTCAGATCCATCATGCCGTGATAATCCGTATAAGCCTGATACAGCTCCATCAAAGTAAACTCCGGATTATGTCTGGTATCCAGACCTTCATTTCGGAACACTCGGCCAATCTCATAAACACGCTCCAGGCCGCCTACGATCAGTCTCTTCAAATAAAGTTCCAGAGAAATGCGCAGTTTTAAATCCTCATTCAAAGCATTAAAATGAGTCTCAAAGGGTCTGGCTGCTGCTCCGCCTGCATTGGCCACCAGCATGGGGGTCTCCACCTCCATAAAACCTTCCCCGGCCAGGTAGGTACGGATAGCGGAAATAATCTTGGAACGCTTGATGAATGTATCCTTCACCTCCGGATTCATGATCAGATCCACATAGCGCTGACGATAGCGCAGATCTGTGTTGGTCAGTCCGTGAAATTTCTCCGGGAGAATCTGCAGACTCTTGGACAGCAGGGTGATTCTGGACGCATGAATGGAGATCTCCCCGGTCTTGGTCCTGAATACCTGGCCCTCCAGTCCGATCACATCACCGATATCCAATTTCTTGAAAGCCTTGTACTCCTCCTCGCCAATGCTGTCTCTTGCTACATAGGACTGGATATTTCCCTTCAGATCCTGGATATTGCAGAAGGATGCCTTTCCCATCACGCGCTTGGACATCATACGGCCTGCCAGAGAGACGGTCTTTCCCTCCAGCTCCTCAAACTGATCCTTTACCTCCTGGCTGTGGTGCGTCACATCATACTTGGTAATCACAAAGGGATCTTTTCCATTTTCCTGCAGTTCTGCCAGTTTTTCTCTTCTGATCTTTAACAGCTGATTCTCATCCTGAGGCTGCTGATTCTTCTGCTGCGGCTTTGTGTTCTTTTCTTCTCCCACTTTCTTCACTCCTTCTAATAATCTGTAGTTCTTCCCATCAACCGGGATGATCTTCTGCACTTAAACGGAACGCTGAATATTCAAAATCTTATACTGGAATTCTCCTGCCTGAGTCTCTACATTCACCACAGCTCCCACGCCTTTTCCCATAAGAGCCTTACCCACCGGAGATTCGTTGGAAATCTTTCCTTTCAGGCTGTTGGCCTCAGAGGAACCCACAATGCGGAATTCAATCTCCTCGTCGTATTCCACATCCAGCACAGATACGGTGCACCCTACATTGATCTTGTCAACGTCTACTTCATCCTCTACCACAACTTCTGCATTCTTCAGAAGTTTCTCGATCTCCTCAATACGGGCCTCAATATCTCTCTGCTCATCCTTGGCTGCATCGTACTCTGCATTCTCCGATAAATCTCCCTGCTCTCTGGCCTCTTTGATTTTCTCTGCCACTTCTTTTCTCTTTACCACTTTTAAATCGTGAAGCTCATCCTCCAGGGCCTTCAGACCTTCATAGGTCATTAAATTTTTCTTTACCTCCATGTCTCCTACACCTTTCCTTCCAAGCTTTCTTTACATATTTTTGCTATTTTATAAACTTTTTTCAATTTTCTTTTGGGCTCTTTCAGCCGCACAAATGTGACGGTGTCCAAACTCACACCGTCAGCAGATCGTATCTAATATTCTCCAATATAGTCAAAGTATTATAGCCTAAAGAACCATCTTTGTCAAGAGCTCTTCCAGCTCCTCCACCGTCTCCAGCTCATTCATTTTTCCCCGCAGCTTTGCTGAATGAGGGAAGCCTGCGGTGTACCAGGCAATGTGCTTGCGCATTTCCCGGATTCCGGTGTAATCTCCCTTGTACTCCAACTGCATCTTCGCATGGCGCAGCATCATCTCTTTTACTTCCTCCAAGGAAGGTTTACCCGGATCCTGTCCGGTTTCTAAATAGGTCTGGATTCTTCGGAAGATCCACGGATTTCCTCTGGATGCCCGTCCCACCATAAGGCCGTCGCAGCCGGTCTGCTCCAGCATCGCCCTGGCCTGCTTAGGCGAATCAATATCTCCATTGCCGATCACCGGAATAGACACCGCCTCCTTTACCTGGCGAATGATATCCCAGTCTGCCCTTCCGGAATAATACTGCTCTCTGGTACGCCCGTGAACTGCCACCGCTGCTGCTCCACATCCCTCCGCAATTTTGGCAATCTCAACCGCATTCACATGCTCTTCATCAAATCCCTTGCGTATCTTTACGGTCACAGGCTTGTCTATGGCCTTTACCGCGCTGGTAACGATCTGTTCCACCAGTTTCGGATTTTTCATCAGCGCAGAACCCTCCCCATTCCCTGCAACCTTTGGCACCGGACAGCCCATGTTGATATCCAGAATATCGAAAGGCCTATCTTCAATATATGAGGCCGCCCGGGCAATTATGTCCGGCTCTGACCCAAACAGCTGCAAAGATACGGGATTTTCTCCCGGAGCAATGGTAAGAAGTGCCTCTGTATTTTTGTTCCGATACGTAATCGCCTTTGCGCTGACCATTTCCATGCACAAAAGCCCTGCTCCCTGCTCTTTGCAGAGCAAACGAAATGGCAGGTCTGTCACTCCTGCCATGGGCGCCAGGATTAAATTGTTAGGAATTGAAACATTTCCGATCTTCATATACGTTCCTGTCTATACTTTACTTTCCTTATATTTATATTGCTTTATTTGTATATTCTTACTTTTTATATCGATTGCTTAATTGGCGTATCCCTGTTTATACTGCTTCTTCTTTGTGCTTTTGTACTATTTTGTTTCCGCCTTATCCAGTTTTTTCCGGTGCTGTTTCCCGGCGGATCCGCCGCAGACGCTTTGCTTAAGCCTCCTCCAGGGGAGTGCCCAGAATTACCACCTTATAAAATAATTCCAGGGAGCGCAGCAGCTCCCGCCTGTTTTTCTGTATCTCTTTGATCATCAAAGCTGCGCCGATCTCATCGTAATTATAATCCGAATCCTTGGCCTCTGTACGAAATTTCAGTGTTCCTTTCCCGTCAAATTCCATCATGAAAATGCCGCCGATCTCACTGGTAAACAGCACGCTGATGATCCGCAGCTCCTTTCTGATATCCTCCGGCAATTTCGAAAACATAGGGTTCAGATAATATTTTTCTTCATAGGCACTGGCTGCACACAGCACCCTGTTCTCTGTATTTTCCTTTTTTTCTTTCTGTGCACCCATATCCTGCTCCTTCTTCTCTTCTGTTCGCATCCGTGTACATGGGACGTATTGCCCTTGTACATGGATGCTAGCTCCTATCTTACTCTATACTTTCTAAGCTTCTTTCGGCTACTCCGGGACTTATGCTTTAAATGATCTCTTCTATGCCCTAACCGTCTTATTTTCCGGCTGACCGCCTCTTTGCGCTGCCTTTCATCTGCCTGGTTGCCCGGCCGACTTTCTACACATAGCCATAGATGCCCCGAACTGATACTTCCCCTGCATAAACCGTCTCCACAGAGCCGTCCTCCCGCTCTACCAGAAGCTCCCCTGACGAATTGATCCCAAGGGCCGTGCCATTATATTCGCCTCCCGGTTCCAGTACCCGCACTTTCTGATCTTTATTCAGCAGCAAATCATTGTATTCCTCCATCATTCCGGACAGATCTCCATCCCGGACAAACTTCTCATAATACTCCTCAAAGTTTTTCATACAGGCTGCGATCAGTTCTGCCCGATTCACCTCATGCCCTAAATTCAGCGCAATGGATGTCGCTGTATCCTCCAGTTCCTTGGGAAATTCTTTTAGGTTCACATTGATGCCAGTGCCAATGACAATATAATTCACAGCCATCAGCTCCGCACTCATCTCTGTCAGAATACCGCAAAGCTTTTTCCCATGCAGCACCACATCATTAGGCCACTTAATCCCTGCCGGAAGGCCGTAAAGTTCCCGGATGGCAGCGGTTACCGCCAATCCCATCACCAATGTCACCATGGAGATTCTGGCCGGCGGCAGTTTTGGGCGAAGCAAAAGTGTCATGGCAATGCAGGAACCGGAAGGCGTTTTCCACCATCTTCCGAACCGCCCTTTGCCCTGGGTCTGCTCCTCCGCCACCACCAGAAGCCCTTCCGGAGCTCCCTCCTCCCCAGCCTTTTTTGCATACTGGTTGGTGGTGGTAATCACCTCATAATAGTTTACCGGTCTGCCTATCCACCGGGTAACAAGCCGGCTCTCGATCTCCTGGGCAGACACGGTATCCGGACATCCCTTGATCCGATATCCCCGGTTGGGCACTGCCTCTATATCATACCCTTCCTCCTGAAGCTGCTTGATTCTTTTCCACACTGCTGTCCTTGAAACCTGCAGCTTTCCACACAGCTCCTGGCCAGATACGTAACCTTCTGCCTCCCTGAGGGCACTCAAAATTTCGCTTTTCATTTCCATATCCTGTCTTTTTCACCTGCCGCATCAAAAAAATCCCAAATAGACCAGCGCTGCCGAAAGTCCCGCTGATAACAGCAGCGCGGTCACCGAGCTTATCCAACGTTTTCTCAAAAACTCTGTAAGCGCCAAAGTCAAATTCAAAAGTATTCCAAGAGTGATCAAAATCAACAGCAGCCACTGATATCTGGCAATGTCCATGAGAAAAATCAGCGCCATAAGAAAAATCAAAAGCCCGTTGAGTACGCTCACATCCTCTAAAAACTGCAGGTTCCGTTCCTGCCGGCGCAGTCTCTCCATCCTCTTCATCACACGCTCTCCTCGTCATTATAGCGTGGCCGCCATCACTGCCTTAATGGTATGCATCCGATTCTCAGCCTCATCAAACACCACGGACTGGCTGGACTCAAAGACTTCATCTGTCACCTCCATGGCGCTTAAACCGAATTTTTCATAAATCATTTTTCCAATCTTTGTATCCAGATCATGGAACGCAGGAAGGCAATGCATGAAAATAGCCTGAGAGCCTGCATTGTCCATCACCGCTTTATTCACCTGATAAGGGAGCAGTGCCTTGATTCTCTCTGCCCACACCTCATCCGGCTCTCCCATGGAGACCCACACATCCGTATAGATCACATCTGCCCCTCTGGTTCCCTCCATCACATTCTCTGTAAGCGTGATGGTTCCTCCACTCTCCTTCGCATAAGCGCTGCATTCTTCCACCAGCTTCTCCTCCGGGAAATACTCCTTCGCCGTACAGGCTGTAAAATGAAGTCCCAGCTTGGCACAGGCAATCATCAGAGAATTTCCCATGTTGTACCGGGCATCTCCCATATAAGTCAGCTTCTTTCCTTTTAATTCTCCCAAATGTTCCCGAATAGTCAGCATATCTGCCAGCATCTGGGTCGGATGGTACTCATTGGTTAATCCGTTCCAAACAGGAACCTTTGCATACTTTGCCAGTTCCTCCACAATCGCCTGTTCGAATCCCCGGTACTCAATACCGTCATACATCCTTCCCAGCACTCTGGCCGTATCCTTGATGCTTTCTTTCTTTCCAATCTGAGAAGCAGAATGATCCAGATAGGTGACATTCATACCCATATCATGAGCAGCCACCTCAAAGGAACACCTGGTTCTGGTGCTGGTCTTTTCAAAAATCAGCGCAATATTCTTCCCCGGATGGAGTTCTCTTCTTCTTCCCTGTTTTTTGTCTGCTTTCAGCTCTGCTGCCAGATCCAGCAGATAAAGGATCTCCTCCGGTGTAAAATCTTTTAAGGTTAAAAAACTCCGTCCTTTCAAATCCATGCCTTTATCCTCCGCTTCTTCTATTCATAATGATAATACTCTATAAATAATTAGAACACTCATGATCATCTCGGTCACAATTACGGCAGTTCTCAGGTTCTGCCCTTATCGCGTCAGTCCTTGGCGATCTCCGCCACTGCCTTCACCAGCCCGGACACATTCTGCAGCTCTGAAGGAATAATAATCTTAGTGGCCTGACCATCTGCTACCTTCGCTAACGCCTCAAAACTCTTTAATGCCAGCACTGCCTGATCTGCACCGGCCTCCCGAATCAGACGGATGCCTTCTGCATTGGCCTCCTGCACCTTGCGGATTGCCTCAGCCTGACCTTCTGCCTCCTTCACCATCCGCTCTTTCTGCGCCTCTGCGCGAAGAATGGCAGCCTGCTTCTCAGCCTCTGCATCCAAAATCGCCGCTTCCTTCTTTCCTTCCGCCTTCAGAATAGAAGATTTCTTCTCACCCTCTGCAATCAGAATTACTTCTCTTCGCTCACGCTCCGCTTTCATCTGCTTTTCCATAGCGTCTACGATCTGCTCCGGCGGCAGAATATTCTTCAGCTCCACCCGGTTCACCTTGATTCCCCAAGGGTCGGTGGCCTGATCCAGACTTGCACGCATTTTTGTGTTGATCACCTCTCTGGAGGTAAGCGTCTGATCCAGCTCCATATCGCCGATAATATTTCTCAGAGTGGTGGCTGTAAGATTCTCAATGGCCATAATCGGCTTCTCTACTCCGTAAGCAAACAGCTTGGGATCTGTAATCTGAAAAAATACCACTGTATCAATCTGCATGGTTACATTATCTTTTGTGATCACAGGCTGAGGCGGGAAATCCACCACCTGCTCCTTGAGCACCACCCGCTTGGCAACCCGGTCAATGATAGGCATTTTAAAATGCACGCCAACTCCCCAGGTAGCCTGATAACCTCCCAGCCGCTCAATCACCATCGCCTGCGCCTGAGGAACAATCTTAATGCAGGATACCAACACTATCACCAGGATGATTCCCAAAATGATCCAGAGAATCGGTCCAAACACGCTTGAGACACTGCTTGTTGTTGCATACATAGTCTTCCTCCTTCTGCTATACAGCCTCTACAATCAGCTTTACACCGCTGATTTCCAAAATTTTTACCTGTGTTCCTTTTTCCAGCTTCTTTTCCCCTTCTTTCGACCTGGCGCTCCAGATCTGGCCGGACACCTGCACTTCTCCTCTGCTCTCAAGGTTATCAATCTCCACCGTGACAACGCCGACCTTCCCAATAAGACTGTCTGCATTGGTTCTTACCCGGTTTTGATTCACAAACTTCACTGCAAAGGGCCTGGTAAAGATTAAAAGCACCACAGATACTGCAAGAAATACCAACACCTGAGCCAAAACAGTCTCCGTAAACATAGATACCGCAAAGGCTGCCAGCGCTCCTCCTGCAAACCAGATGGTGGTCAGTCCCATAGTAGCAAGCTCCACCAGCAGTAAAACCACCAAAAGCCCAAGCCACACAACTGACTGTAGCTCCATTCTCCCACTCCTCTCTGTACAATCTGTACTGCTTCCTTTTCCTTCCCAGCTAACAGAGCGGTCCGCTATCTGGGTGCAAAAAAGAAATCTGCCCGCAGGAAAAGGATACTTTTAAGATATTCAAATCTTACTATAAAATACGGGAAAATACAATATACAATCCATTTTTACAATTCCGGGATTGTGTTCCGGTAAAAATTAGGATATGATAGTAGCATTCCAAAATTCAAAGCGGTTCAGAGCCGGAATTTTCAAAAAAGAGCCGGATAAATCATGACCTTTTAAAGGCTTCATCTGAACCACGGAATCTTTACAAATAGTTTAAAGGAGTTTCTTCCATGGATGATAAACATATTCTGACTGCTAAACAGAATGGGACTGTAAAACATGATTTCGATTTAAACGTGCGATACACCGCCATGCAGCTTCCCTACTGGATGGGCTATTCAGTGCTCATGACCTTTGCCTCTGTCTTTTTGCTGAACCGCGGCTTTACTAACGGCCAGATCGGACTGATCCTGGCTCTGGCCAACCTCTTGGCCGCTCTGTTTCAGCCCTTCATGGCTGCCTTTGCAGACCGTTCCAAACATCTGACCCTCTCTCAGATCACCATTCTTTTGGGCTCTGCTGTGGCGGTTCTGACTCTGCTTCTAATTCTGATGCCGGAAATGTTTGTCCCAACAGCAGTGATTTATGTGGCAGCAGCCACCCTGCTGATGGTACTCCAACCCCTTACCATCTCTCTGGGAACCTTTTTTATTCTCAGAGGCTATCCACTGAACTTTGGATTAGCCAGAGGCGCCGGCTCTCTCTCCTTTGCTGTAATCTCCTCAGCAGCAGGCATACTGGTAGACCGGTATTCACCCAATATTATTCTCTATCTGTTTCTGACTGCGTTTCTGCTGTTTATTGCTGCCGTTTCCACACTGGATACCCGGAAAACAGATGGAAAATACGCTCCCTTTGTAAACAATACCCAGCCCTCTGCGGAAGAAGAAAAATCCCCCTGCAGTCTGGGAGAATTTCTTCGTACTTATAAGAAATTCATCCTGTTGCTTACAGGGGTTTCTCTGATGTTTGTCTATCACAATATTTTAAACTCTTACCTGTTTCAGATCATGGAACCGCTGGGTGGAACGGCAGCGGATATGGGAGCCTCTCTCTCCATTGCCGCTGTATGCGAACTGCCCGCCATGTTTTTCTTCTCCTGGTTTCTGAAACACTTTAAATGCAAGCATCTGATGCAGACCGCGGCAGCTTTCTTTTCCATAAAGGCAATTTTGATTCTCCTGGCCTCCCAGATCTGGATGATCAATCTGGCCCAGGTGCTGCAGATGATGGCCTTTGGCCTCCACACTGCGGCCTCTGTCTACTATACGAACCAGATCATTCCCAAAAAAGATCAGGTAAAAGGCCAGGCTCTCATGACCACCGCCAACACCATCGGCGGAGTGCTGGGCAACCTTCTGGGCGGACAGCTTTTAAATTTCTTTGGCGTCCCCGCCACGCTGTTTGCGGGTACCCTGATCTCCTGCGCAGGAACTCTCATCGTGTTTCTGTCCGCAGAAGATGGGAAACAATAAATGCCAAAACCAAAAGAAAACTTCCAATTAATCGGCTCTGACAAAGGCAATTCCAAAGGCGCCCCCGCCAATGTGGGTGCCAATGGTTGCC
Source organism: uncultured Lachnospiraceae bacterium (assembly GCA_905207905.1). Next base: position 11,713 of record CAJLNC010000067.1, read on the forward strand.
CCGATTTCCAGCATTTCGTCAAATCTGTTCAGGGATGTGCGTTCCATAAGCTCCTTCTGAAACTGCCGGCAATTTTCCTGGTTCGCAGAATAAAGGAGATAAATCGGATAAGCCGGATCCATCTTCTCTTCTTTTATCTTTTCCACCAGCTGATGGCAGGCCCGTTTCCGTCCTATACATTTTCCAAACACTTCCACCTTTCCCTCCCGGCTGATCTGCACCAGCGGTTTAATGTTGGCCAGTGTTCCAAGTCCGGCCTCCGCCCTGGAAAGCCGCCCTCCTTTGTAAAGATACTCCAGGGTATCCACCACTGCACAAATCTGTATCCTTCCTTTTAACGCTTCCAGCTGCTGTGCGATCTGAGCCGCGGTCTTTCCTTCCTGTATCAGTTTTCTGGCTGTGCCCACCAGAATTTTTACTGCCGCTGTCGCATTCAGGGAATCAATCAGATAAATTTCCTCATAATCTGCCATCTGCTTTGCCAGCATAGCGCTCTGAAAGGTTCCGCTTAAACTGCTGGAGAGAAGCACTGCCACCACGCTCTCCCCCGCTTCTTTTGCCTTTTTAAACTCCCGCAGAAACTGCTCCGGAGAAGGCTGAGAAGTCACAGGGATCTCCTTGTTCTCTAACAGTCTTCGATAAAATTCGGATTTTTCAATCTCTTCTCCGTCCAGCAAGGTCTCCTCCCCATACGTAAGGCTCATGGGAATCAAAGTGATGCCCTGTTCTTTTGCCTCTTTCGGGGTATATTCCGATGATGTATCGGTTATGATTCGCACTGACATATCTGTTCCTCCTCCAACACTTCCCGGAAACAACCGGACAAATGATTCAACATCTTTACTGCTTTTTCTCCGTCTTCCCGCCCCACTTTATGGATCAGCGCTTCCACTTTTTTCAGCACCTGCTCATGGCATTCAAAATATTGATCCAAATATTCCGGGTTGATCGCTACATGGATCTGCCTGCGGTCTGTCTGGGAACGCTGCCGAAAAATCAGATTTTGCTTTTCCAGCGCCGTAAGGATCCCATTCATCTGAGATTTCAGAATTCCGGTTTTTGAGCAAAGCTGAGTAGCTGTCAAACCCAGATAATCTCCGGACACATACCTCTTATACAGCAAATTCAAGACAAAGGCTTCATTAAAAGAAAAACCGGAAACCAAACGGTGATTGGAAATCACAGAGGACAGCCCCAGCCATGCATCCAAAAGCTCCTCCTGAAGCATTTTTTCTTCCATATAAATCTCTCCTTGTATGATCGCTTCCACTGGCATCAGGATACTGGCCGTGCATTTTTAAAATCGTCCTTTTGTCTTTTCTGTCCTGATGCCTTTCCACTACAGAATTTATTTGCAGGAAACAGTTCGCCTTGGCACTGGCTTCCTTTTCCTCTTTGCAAAAAGTTCATTAAATGAACTTTTTATAGTATACAACAGCAGGCATCCTTTGTCAAATGAGAATGTCATAAAAATTTCTGTCCGTCGCAGTGCGATCCTGCGGAACATTTTTGTTTCATAGGGAGACATTTCCTATGAAACAAAAAAAGTGCTGCCGCACTTATGATCGTGCGGCAGCACCTTGGCAATCTTATAGATTTAAATTCTGCGATCTCTTATTTGAAATCTGCTACGTTCTCAGCGTCAACGGTAGAAACACCAGTGTCAACT
>CAJLNC010000068.1 GCA_905207905.1 uncultured Lachnospiraceae bacterium
GCTGTGGAAGCTGGGAGTGTCTGCCAAGACTCAGCATAATGAGGTGGCTCCTGCCCAGCATGAGCTGGCTCCTATTTATGCAAAAGCCAATGTGGCAGTGGATCATAATCAGATTGTGATGCAGACCCTGCGGCGGGTGGCCAGAGCTCACGGCTTAAAATGCCTGCTTCACGAGAAACCTTTTGAGGGTGTGAACGGATCCGGCAAGCACAACAACTGGTCCATCACCACAGACGATGGGATCAATATGCTGGATCCGGGAAAGACGCCTCATGAAAATGTGCAGTTTCTTCTGGTGCTGGCCTGTATCCTGAAGGCAGTGGACATCCATGCAGGGCTGCTGCGGGAGTCTGCTTCTGATCCGGGAAATGATCATAGACTGGGGGCCAATGAGGCGCCGCCTGCTATTATTTCCGTATTTTTGGGAGAGCAGCTGGAGGATGTGGTGACACAGTTGATCTCCACGGGAATTGCCACCAGAAGCAAGGCGGGAGGCGTGCTGCAGACGGGAGTAAAGACGCTGCCGGATGTGTTTAAGGATGCAACAGACCGGAATCGTACCTCGCCTTTTGCTTTTACCGGAAATAAGTTTGAGTTTCGTATGGTGGGTTCCAGAGATTCTGTGGCCTCCCCCAATATTGTGCTGAATACCATTGTGGCAGAGGCCTTTTGCGAAGCCTGCGATGAGCTGGAGAAGGCGGAAAACTTTGAAGAGGCAGTACATGACCTGATCAAACAGTATCTCACAGAGCATGAGCGCATTATCTTTAATGGGAACGGCTATTCTGAGGAGTGGGTACAGGAGGCAGAGCGAAGAGGACTGCCCAATATCCGCTCTATGGTGGATGCGATTCCCTGGCTGATCGCGGACCGGTCTGTAGAGCTGTTTGGCAAATTCGGAGTATTTACCAGGGCAGAGTTAGAGTCCAGAGTGGAGATCAAATACGAAAGCTACGCCAAGGCCATCAACATTGAGGCACGGACAGCCATTGATATGGCCAGCAAACAGATCATCCCCGCTGTGATCAAATATACAAAAAATCTGGCGGAGACGGTACTGGCAGTGAGAGCGGCAGGAGTGGAGACACCAGTGCAGAGCGAGCTTCTGGCGGAGAGCAGCGATCTGCTCTCGGATGCAAAATTGGCGCTGGAAAAACTGATCAATGCAGCAGATGCAGCATCTGCCATGGAGAGCGGAAGAGAACAGGCGGTTTATTATCATGATGTAGTGATGGCAGCCATGGAAGAACTGCGCAAGCCGGTGGATCGTTTGGAAATGATCGTGGATAAAGATATGTGGCCTATGCCCTCCTACGGTGACCTGCTGTTTGAGGTTTGACAGATAAGATTTTGGGGAGCTTGACTGCAGAAGCTTAGGAGCTTCCCCGATCCATCAGAAAAATAGCGAATATGGAGTATTGATAGAACTGCTTAACTTCAGAACTGTCTGGATAGAAGTATTGATAGAAATTCCAAAGAGGAAGGGGCTGTCGCGTCGGTGCGGCAGCCCCTTTATGGTGTGTTGTTTCAAGTATCCCTAATCCTCCTCAGAAACGGGAGGATACCCGGCAGTCGGAGAATACCGCCGGGTATATTATGAAAAAGTTTATTTGAAAAGGAGTAGTAAGATACTCTTCTGAAACAAGTTCATTATAAAAGGAAGAAATGAAAAAATAATGATGCATATTTAAAAAGAAATTGAAATAGTCATGAACAAATTGTGAACAAGAAAAACGAGGAGGAAAAAGAGCAGAAAATGAAAGGATAATTGTGAAAAAAATGGTTTAGTGCAAAGTTCACAATAATGATTGATTTTTTTGGGAAAATATATTACAATAATGCTAGTACGTTTTTCGACAGTGAAGTGAGTGCAAAGGAGGATGCTTCTGTGATATCTAATCAGGTTCTACAGTCCACTCTGGATGGGTTAAAGGCGATCAGCAGAGTCGATATGTGCATAATGGATACGGAAGGAATTTTATTGGCGTCGACCATCGAGGGAGCGGAAAGCTTTCGGGAATCGGTGCTTAGTTTTGTGGGATCCCCGGCGGACAGCCAGGTGATTTCCGGATACCAGTTTTTAAAGGTTCTGGATGAGAATCAGCTTGAGTACATCCTGATTGTCAATGGGAGCAGTGATGATTCCTACATGGTAGGGAAGATGGCGGCTTTCCAGATACAGAATCTTCTGGTGGCTTACAAAGAACGCTTTGATAAGGACAATTTTATCAAGAATCTGTTGTTGGATAACCTTTTGCTGGTGGATATTTACAATCGGGCGAAAAAGCTCCACATTGATGCGGATGCAAGGCGGGTGGTATTTATTCTGGAGGTCTGCCATGAGAAGGAGAATAGTTCTCTGGAAACTGTGCGCAGTTTGTTCAGCAGCAAGGGGAATGATTTTATCACAGCAGTGGATGAGAAGAGCATTATTGTGGTGAAAGAGTTACATGACAGAGAAGGATATCCGGAGATGAATGCAGTGGCCGCCATGATTTTGGAGTCATTGCCGGAAGAGAAGCGCCAGGATGCACTGATTGCTTACGGCACCATTGTAGGTGAGATCAAAGAAGTGTCCCGCTCTTACAAGGAAGCCAGGATGGCCCTGAATGTGGGAAAGATTTTCTTTGGAGAACGCCAGATCATCGCTTACAGTTCTTTGGGGATCGGCCGCCTGATCTATCAGCTTCCCATCCCTCTGTGTAAAATGTTTATTAAAGAGATATTTGAAGGAAAATCTCCGGACGATTTTGATGAGGAGACGCTGACCACTATCAATAAATTCTTTGAAAACAGCCTGAATGTATCGGAGACATCCCGGCAGCTTTATATTCACAGGAACACCCTGGTATATCGGCTGGATAAACTTCAAAAATCTACAGGGCTGGATTTGCGGGTGTTTGAAGATGCCATTACGTTCAAAATTGCCCTGATGGTGGTAAAATATATGAAATATATGGAAGGACAGGATTACTAAAAGCAGAATGGCATTCGCGTATCAGGGATCATACGGTTAGGGAGGAACAGATATCCTGTCCTTTGACAGGCAGTCCTTTGGATACGAAGACCAGGAACTACAGAGGAAACAGATATGGGGCTGTGAGCAGAAGCCTTGGGCTTTGCGCGGTCCCATTTTCCTTTCTTTTCTTATTGCGGCAGTGGAGAAGGGGAGGTCTTCTTTTGTACTGAATCAGCAGAGAGTATATGCATTTTATGCGGGAGGTGTATGGATGGCAGAGAAAAATGATAAGATAAGTTCCGGCGGGGAGGAAGCAGATCTGGAAAAAGAGGAGGATCTGGAGAAAAGGGAAGGGTTAGAGCATCCGGACAAAGCGGAGCGGGAGAAAAAAGAGGAGAGAAGGAAGAACACGGAGTTTTTTAAGGGAACGCTTTTTGGGATCCTGCTGTGCGGCGTGTTTGCTTTGGGAATTTTTTTCGTCTCCCATGGGACTGTGAATATAGGAAATAGCAGGGAGGGGGCAGAGGCTCTCACGGATTTGGAGGTTCAAAGGAAATTACAGCAGATCCGGGATCAGGTCAAGTCAGATTATTTGTATGAGGCAGACGGGGACTTTTTGGTGTCCATGATGTTTAAAGGATTGGCAGTAGGCCTGAAGGATCCTTATGCCAGCTATTATACTCCGGAGGAAGTAGAGGAGATCACCCAGATCAATGAGGGGGAATATTATGGCATAGGCATTACCATGTTGAAAGATCCCGAAACCGGGCAGATCCGCATTGCCGGTGTTTATGAGGAAAGTCCCGCCTGGGAAGCAGGACTGAAAGTGGATGATGTGTTCCTTACAGTTGCAGGGGAGAGCGTGGAGGGTATGGATTTGTCCAGCCTGGCCGCTCTGGTAAAGCAGCAGAAGGAGAAGGTAGAGATTCAGATTCTGCGGGGAGAAGAGACGAAAACTTTTACCGTTTCTCTGAAACAGGTGGAGATTCCCACTGTGAAATGGGAACTTTTGGAGGATCAGACGGGCTATGTAAAGATTGCGGAGTTTGACAAGGTGACTGTGGAGCAGTTTCGGAAGGCCATAAAGGAGCTGGAAGAACAGGGGATGGAAAAGCTGGTGGTGGATGTGCGGGACAATCCGGGAGGAGTCCTGGATGCTGTCTGCCAGATCCTGGATGATCTGCTTCCGGAAGGCCCTATTGTTTTTACAGAGGAAAAAAACGGGGATCGGGAGGAATATACTTCTGACAAAGATCAGATTTATGACGGCCCTCTGGCTGTTTTGGTAAATGGGAACAGCGCTAGCGCTTCAGAGCTGTTTGCCGGAGCCATACAGGACTATGAACTCGGCCCTGTCATTGGAACCCAGACCTTTGGAAAAGGGGTGGTGCAGCGCACTTATCTTTTTCAGGATGGCTCTGCGCTGAAATTTACCACAGAGAAATATTATACGGCAGGGGAGCAGGATATAGACGGAACGGGCATCACTCCGGATCTGATTGTTGAGCAGCAGGAGACGGGAGAAAAACTTGAAGGTCAGGCGGAAGACAGTACTCTTCAGCGTGCTCTGAACTATTTTAAGGAAATGCAGGAAACGTCTGCGGAGGATACGGTCACAGAGAATCATACATCAGAAAAGAGTGAATAAAAAATAAAGAACAGGATGGATAAAATGGAACAGAAAATTATTTTTCGGGAAATGCTCAGCGAGATTAAGGAGCTGGCGGATCATAAGGGGGGCCGCCTTACGGTGGCCCAGATTGATGATTTTTTTGCTGACGCAAAACTGACCAGGGAACAGCTGGAGATGATTTATGAATATCTGGAGAGCCAGAGAATTCAGGTGGAGGGTTGGAAACGGGAGAAAAATCCCAGCCTTTTTAGGGAAAAAGCAACAGAAACGGTGGAAGAAGAAATCACACAAGACGAGGCAGAAGAGAGGGAGCAGACTTCTGCCATGGAAGTATATCTGGAGGAATTAGAGAAAATTGTTTCCTTAGAGCCGGCGGAGGAGCTGGAACTGTTCCGTAAGACTGCGGCAGGGGATCTCCTTTCCAAAAACCGCCTGGCAGAAGCGTATCTTCCGGTCATCTGCGAAATGGCGGGAGAGTATGAGGGCAGTGAGATATCCAGCGAGGATCTGATACAGGAGGGAAACATGGGACTATTGCTGGCCCTGGAGGAGCTGGAACTCATGGACAGCCTGGCCGCCAGTCAAGCGCAGCTGCTGAACCGGGTGAACCGTCACATGGAGAAGGTCTTAAGGGAGCAGCAGGAAGAAAAAAATCTGGGAGATGGCATTGTTAAGAGAGTGAATCATTTAAGTCAGGCGATACACAATCTGGAAGAGGAGCTGGAGCATAAGGTATCTGTAGAGGAGTTGTCAGCTTATCTGGAGATGCCAATGGAAGAAATCAGGGATATTCTGAAGATGGCTGGAGACGGGCTGGATGTAGAAGGATATGAAAAAGAATAGAAGGATTTCCAAGACAAAGAGGAGCCAGCTGGATTTAGAGAGAGTAAGGGGATGTTGCAAAATGTGAATTCCGGTGGATTTTCGGTGTGTTTTTCTTCGAAAAGATGTTAGCTTTCGGAGAAAATCACACGAAATGGTACCGCCGGAAGTATTTTGCGACATCCCCATTGTTGATCAAGAGCCCTTGTTTTCCTGGTGCACAAAACGATGATGCGCAGCTGTGTGGGCGGAATATGGAGAATATTTCTATACAACTATATACATATCATAGGTAGAGAAGCCCCTTCCTTTTGGAAGACGATTAAGAAGGACTTAATACAGGGAACCGATTTTATTTAACGGCCAGTAGCGGAGGGAAACTTTTCCTAAAAACTGATCTTTATGTACATAACTGTAGGCCATGGCTTCCTCCTCTGTGGAGGCTAACCCCTTCGAGATCGCCTTCATAGGCCAGTAGCGGGCATCGCTGGAGTTGTTACGATTGTCTCCCAGCATAAGATAACAGTCCTCAGGCACCTGAAAAGAGAAGCCGTCATTCATGGTCACCCACTCTTCTTTCAGATAGGGTTCCTCCAGCGGGGTATCGGAACCATTGATATAAATTTTGGAGTCCCGGATCTCCACTGTCTCACCGGGCAGACCTACGATTCGCTTCACATAGTTGGTGTTCTTGCCAAGAGCCTGGTCGATGGGATATTTGAACACTACAATGTCTCCGCGTTTGGGATCGGAAAACAGGTAGGAAAAACGCAGACCCAAAAGCCGGTCACCTGGCTTAATGGTATTTTCCATGGAACCGCTGGGAACTCTGGCGTTGACGATCACAAAGCGATCCAGGAGAAACGCCAGAACAAGGGCGATGACAATGACTTCTACCCAACTTAAAATTTCTTTCATAAGGGAAGTTTCTTTTTTCTTCTTCTCCGGCTGTTCTTCGCCGGGAACGGTATTGTTTACATTTGACATAAGATGACAATCCTTTCTGCTGCTGATTTTACAACTGGCTATTAGTATAGCACAATGATACGGGGAATGCTATCATTTTTCCGGATTTAAAGGGGGGCTTGGTTCCTTTTTTGTTTTTCTGTTCCGTTTTTCCTGTTCGCAGAGGTTAAGCAGGGAACTTTTCCAGTTTCTTTTTGAGATTTGAGAGGATTTAGAAAGCTGCCCCGGACAATTGCGTCCTCCCCGAAACGTTTGCGGATGGCATCCATGGCCTGATCCAGCTTCTGCAGCTTTTCTCTGGATGGTCCGGTGTTTTTTGGCGCCCTGGCATCCTGGGTATCCGGTACGGAAAAATCCAGGTCAAAGAGAGAGAGCTGTACCGGTGCATGTTCATCTGTCAGTTTGGCGGTGCGGATGCCAAGAAGACGAATGGGCATCCCTTTCCATAGCTCGTCAAACAGCCGGCAGGCAGTCTGGTAAAGTGTGTTTGTGGAATTTGTGGCAGACAGAAGGGGACACTGGTGGGAGCAGGAGGTAAAGTCGCTGTATTTGATCTCCACGGTGACAGACTGGGCCAGGAGCTTTTCTTTGCGGAGCCTGGCAGAGACGGTCTCTGAAAGACTGAGGAGTACCTTGCAGGCAGCCTCCCGGTCTGTCACATCGGAGGCCAGAGTGGTGGAGTTTCCGATATTTTTCACTTCTGCCTTTTCAGAATGGATCACATCGGAGGCCTTTCCGTTGGCATATTCCCATATCTGCCGTCCGTGGCTTTTAAAATGGCTGCTAAGAAAGTCTGGATCAGATAAGGCCAGATCCCGGATCGTGTGGATCCCCAGCTGATGAAGTTTTGCGGCGCTGGAGCGGCCAACAGTATAGAGCTCATTCACTGGCAGAGGCCACATTTTTTCCGGTATTTCCTCCGGATACAGAGTGTGGATGCGATTGGGCTTTTGAAAGTCGCTGGCCATTTTTGCCAAAAGTCGATTGCTGGAGATGCCGATGTTTACCGTAAAGCCAAGTTGCTGTTCAATCTGCTCCTGAATCTGACGGGCAGCAGCGCATGGAGAAGAAAAGTGATGGGCAATGGGGGTAAAATCCATAAAGCATTCATCAATAGAAAGCTGCTCCAGATCAGAGGTATAGGTGTGCAGCAGCTCCATCAGTTCTCTGCTCCGCTTCCGATATAGGGCATGATCCGGAGGCGCCATCACCAGAAAGGGACATTTTTTCAGAGCCGTGGCCACTGGCTCCCCGGTGCGGATGCCGTAAGCTTTGGCAGGGGTGGATTTGGCCAATACAACTCCGTGACGGCTTTTTTCATCGCCGCCGATGATGGAAGGGATAGTGCGAAGATCCGGGTGGTCGGGATCTGCCGGCCGTGCGGCTGCCGTCCAGCTTAAAAAGGCTGAATTGACATCAATATGAAAGATGATTGCCATAAAATTCTTCTCCTTCCAAAAGTTTTTCTTTATTGTAACACGAAAGAATGGTAAAATAACATTAAAAGTTTCTTTAAATTTGAAACAAGCCTTGTATTTCAACAGGGGCTATGGTATTATGTTACATATATGTTAAATCTTAATGAAATATATGTAATTAATCAGCGCCGCCCAGAGCGGATAGATGAAAACGGAGGATGCTATTATGAAAAATAGGAACAGACTTTTAATTTTATCCCTTACCATGGCAGCAGTATTATCATTGACTGGCTGCGGTGACCGCCTGAATAAGGAGACGGAGACCGAGAGTGAGACGGTGGTGGGGACAGAGGCGCCTACCGAGACGGAGACTGAAACGGAGACGGAGACCGAGACAGAGACCGAAACGGAGACGGAGACGGAATCAGAGACCCAGCCGAAGGATCTTACGGCGGAGGAAGAATTGGAGCGTGAGACAGAGCTGAAGGGAAACAGGACTCTGTACGCAAAAGACAATTTGAATGTGAGAAGCGAACCTGACGCAGAGGATGACGGCAATATCATCAGCAGTTATGACCAAGGGCAGGAAGTGATCGTCACTGCTGAGACGGCCAACTGGTACAAGGTTCAGAAAGATGACTACAGCGGCTATGTGCGCAAGGACGGACTTTCAGAGACTGCAGTGGAGCCTAAGTCACCGGAAGAGATACAGCAGCTGATGGAAGAGCAGGGGCAGACCTCGGTCAATACCGGAAGCTCCGCAGTGGATTTGGAGTATGATGTCCGCACCTATGCGGAGAGTTTTCCGATTATTTTGTCTGCAGATGCCAATGTGCGTTCGGTACCGGGGCAGGATGGAGAGATTGTGACGACCATTAGCAGCGGTACCCATGTGACAGCGTTGGGAGAGACAGATCGCTGGTATAAAGTAGAGTACGAGGGAGCAGTAGGGTTTGTGAATAAAAATCTGGTTGAATAGGGAGTAAAGACAGCTGCCGCAGTCATTCCGGCTGAGTGCCTTTTATTGGGAAGTTTCCAAGAGAGTGCAGCCAGGGATCACTGCGGCAGTTTTTGTTGTTTCATAGGAAATTCCTTCCTACTGAAACAAAAATGCTTGGCAGGATCGCACTGCGGCGGACAGGGAAGATATCGCTGAAGCGACCCGCCGCAGGCGGAGAAGTCTGCTCGCAGACTTCTTTTTTGCATGGGCTGCGCAAAAAAGGAACCGTTTAAAATTTAACAGCTGGAAAAGAGGTTTTTTGGATATGTTCGGAGAGTGTCATGGACATATATTCATGAATGGAGAGAATTATCGTCAGGCAGTGGCCCTTCATGAGGCGGGAGTGAATTGTGCGGATGTGAGGAAAAAGCTGGAAGAATATCGGCGTTGTGGAGTTTCGTTTTACCGGGACGGAGGAGATAACCTGGGAGTGTCCAGGTATGCGAAGCAAATCGCCTGGGAATACGGAATTGATTACCGAACCCCCCTGTTTGCCATCCATAAAAATGGACATTATGGGAAAATTGTAGGCAGAGGTTTTGATACTATGAAAGAGTATCACGATCTGGTGCTGGAGGTGAAGGAAGGCCAGGGAGATTTTATCAAGGTAATGTTTTCCGGGATCCTGGATTTTGCCACAGATGGTCATGTGACAGGAACGGCTCTTCTGGATGAAGAGATACGGGAGATGATCCATATTGCTCATGAGGAGGGGTTTGCAGTGATGGCTCATGTAAACGGTTCCCAGGCAATACTTTCTGCGCTGGAAGGCGGAGTGGATTCGGTGGAGCATGGGAATTTTATGGACGAGAACTGTATTCAGGCACTGGCAGAGAGTGATGCAGTGTGGGTTCCCACCCTGGTGACGATCACCAATCTTCTTGGCAGCGGACGCTTTCAGGATGAAGTGATTCGGGAATTGGCCGGTCGGCAGCAGAGCCGGATACGACGGGCTGTGGAGCTTGGAGCAGTAGTTGCCCTTGGCAGTGACGCTGGCGCGTTTCGGGTGTTTCACGGTCAGGGTATCCAGGATGAGCATCAGGAATTTTTAAAGATTTTTGGGGATACGCCGGAGCTTGCCAGATGTCTTTGGACAGGAGAGAAGAAGATTCAGGCAAAATTTTCCAGAAAGTAGGGAAATATAAAAATTTTACATTTTCTTTAATTCTTGACTAAAAACTTGCGTGAAAAGCCATAGAGTGTTATTATAAGCTGATAGTCCTATTTCATTTAGGATGAAAAGAAATAAGGGTTTATTTGTTGATAATGGAGGGGAATAAAGTGAAAAACAGAAGAAAACAGCTTATTATCAGTTTGGCGGCTGTGTCCGTTCTGTCACTTGCATTAACAGGATGCGGAAAAAGAAAGAGCGATGTGATTACACCGGAGACGGAGAGTGAGACTCAGGCTGTTACAGAGACAGAGGCTCTTACAGAGAAGCTTACAGAGACAGAGAGCGAGACACAGAAGCTCATTAAATCAGTGGATTATACTTCAAAGGACGGCACCATCAAGATTACTTTGCCGGATAATACCTGGAAAGTGACGCAGGATGCAGACGAGATGCGGGTATTTTCTTCCGGAAACGCAGCCATGATCAATATTACACATGCCAGCACAGAGGCAGCTTTGCAGAATCTTTCGGTTATGACCACAGAAGAGAAACTGAAGGAATCTTTGACGAAACAGTATTCTGATGCCAAAGCTTTTGAGGTACAGAGCTTTGAAAATAATGTGATCAATGGGGTGAATACTTACCGCTATGTGGTAAAATATAACGCTACAGCCAGAATGTGGGCTTATGCTGTGACCTACGGAATTGTGGCTGCGGATCAGGCTTATGTGATTACCGGAACGGTTACAGATGAGAATCAGACACTGCTCACAGCAGTAGAGACCTCAGTGGACAGTTTCCGGGTATTAAAGGATGAGACGCTGAAGACAGTCACCACGAACATGATTTCCGGAACTACTCAGACCAGTTCAGAGAGCAATGCAGGAGCGGCTGATTCCAGCAGTGCAGAGTTGGGCACACTGACAGATTATGGCTATGATGCCAGTCTTTACAGCAATGATGCAGTGAATGTTCGTTTGGCTCCCGGCACAGATGCGGATGTATTGGCTACGCTTAATAAGGGAGACAAGGTGACCGTAGTCGGGGAGACCAGCGGCTGGTTTAAGGTAATGATTAATGGAAATGTAGGTTATGTGAGAAAGGATTTTCTGGTGTATGATGCTCCCGCAGACACGGAACAGACCGAAACTACAGAGCAGAATAATACCGGGGAGAGTGCAGCGGAGTTAAGTACCATTACAGATTATGGTCAGTCTACTACCCTTTATGCATCTGATACAGTAAACATTCGGGTACAGCCGGGTACTGACAGCGCGGTGGTAGGAAGTGTTAATAAAGGTTCTTCTGTTACAGTGCTGGGAGAATCTGCCAACTGGTTTAAAGTGTCCGTGGGAGGAGGCATTGGTTACATTTCCAAGTCTTTCTTAACCTCTGACAGCTCAGTTTCTAACAATAATGGAAACAACGGCGGGACAGCAGGCAACAATGGAGATAACAACAGCGGAACCGGCGGGAATAACAACAGCGGAACCGGCGGGAATAACAATGGCGGCACTGGTGGGAATACGGGAGGAAATAACGGAGGATCTACAGGAGAAGGCACACAGACCATCTCAGGAACCATCATCAGTTCCGGTATGGATTACCTCACGATCCAGGGAGACGATGGCGCTACCTACAACGTATATTACGGGGAAGCAAACGCAAACTCGGTGGACGGTCTGTATGACGGCGTGTATGTAGGAATCACGGTAGATAATTCTCAGACTGCTTCAGACGGCACTCTCTATGCCACAAACGTGCAGGGATACTAAATTAAAACAGGAACTATTTTTAGCCTCTTTCATATACTGACAGCAGTATATTGAAGGAGGCTGTTTTTATGAAAAAGAGAGGAATCGCATTATTTTTAGCTGTCATTATGGCAGCGGCACCTCTGTCTGCTGAGGCAGGGACAGAGGCGAAAAAGGAGGAGGGAGCTCTTACCAGGCTGACACTCAATGAGGTGGCTCATTCTATTTTTTATGCTCCCCAGTATGTAGCTATAGAAAAGGGATATTTTGAGGAACAGGGTATTGATCTGGATCTGGTCTGTGGTTTCGGTGCTGATAAGGTGATGACGGCAGTGCTTACCGGAGAAGCAGATATTGGGTTTATGGGATCTGAGGCTTCCATTTATACCTACATCCAGGGGGCTTCCGATTATCCGGTAAATTTTGCACAGCTTACCCAGCGGGCAGGCAATTTTCTTATCGGACGAGAAAAGCAGGAAGATTTCCAGTGGACCGATCTAAAGGGAGCGGAAGTACTGGGAGGACGGAAAGGCGGTATGCCGCAGATGGTATTTGAATATATTCTCCGGCAGAACGGCCTGGATCCGGCCAAAGATCTGAACATTAACCAGAGCATTGACTTTGGTTCTACTGCAGCGGCCTTTACCAGTGGGCAGGGGGAGTATAGTGTAGAGTTTGAACCTTCCGCCACGCTGCTGGAACAGCAGGGCACTGGTTATGTAATCGCCTCCCTTGGCGTGGATTCTGGCTATGTTCCCTATACTGCTTACTGTGCCAAGTCAGATTTTATGGAAGAAAAACCGGAGCTGATCCAGGGCTTTACCAATGCGGTGCAAAAAGGGCTGGATTTTGTAAACAGTCATTCGCCGGAGGAGATTGCACAGGTCATTGCTCCTCAGTTTACAGAAACCGACCTGGAGACGATTACCAGGATTGTAGAGCGTTATCAGCAGCAGGATACCTGGAAGGAAGATTTGGTGTTTGAAAAAGACAGTTTTGAATTGCTGCAGGATATTTTGGAGAGCGCAGGGGAATTGCCTGAAAGAGCGGTATATGGAGATCTGGTGGCAGTAGAATTTGCAGAAGAAGCAGTGAAGTAGTGCTGAGGAGCCTGCTGTATTCCAATTGCCTGTGGCTTTATCGGTATTTGTATACAGAGGACAGTAGTCTCCTATGTATGCGGATGCAATGGTGGTTCTGTAAATAAAAAGCTGGAGAGCAGAGAATATGGCAGGTTCCTTTTATATCTAAATTTTTTAGAAAATATAAGAAAAAAATAAGAAGTAGATTGAAAATTAAAACAAAAAGAAGTATACTGGCTTTATCAAATGAAAAGGGAGGGTATTGCCATTGAAACGGAAAATGATAGCTTTGTTGTTGGGGGCGTCTATGGTAGCAGCAGCTCTTTCGGGATGTTCGGGAAAGAAAGAACCTGAGACTGAGACGAAAGTGACAACGGAGAAAGAAACAGAAGCAAAGACAGAGAAAGCGACAGAGGCTAAGACCGAAGAAACCACAGAGGCGGAGACAGAGGCCAAGACCGAAGAAACCACAGAGGCGGAGACAGAGGCCAAGACCGAAGAAACCACAGAGGCGGAGACAGAGGCCAAGACCGAAGAAACCACAG
>CAJLNC010000069.1 GCA_905207905.1 uncultured Lachnospiraceae bacterium
AATTAATTTCCCGTTCTCTCTTAGGCTGCCCCGCGCTGCCGCAAGAGCGCTTTCACTTGCCCCTTTCCTGGAAATGATCACTGCGACTTTGCGCAGCGCCTTTTCATATAAGTACTTCTCCGTGGTATAAATTTCCTTCTGCGTAATCGGAGTATTATAGTTTTTAAATTCAAAAACAATGTATTTCGTGCCAAAGTACTGACGCACTGTATTGAAAAAATCTTCGTCTACCCCATCTTTTATTTTGCAGCACAAATCAAACCGGTACATACCCCCATCGGTCTTTTCCTGGGTATTCCACAGCGTCAGATAATCTCCCATAACATACTTTAAAATTTCCACGCAAAGGTCTTCATACTCCTGATACTGTTCTTTTCCTGGTTTGATTCTTTCCAGCTTTTCTTTCAGACTATAGCACTCCTGCTTTTCTTCTGTCTTACCGAAAATATTAGGAACCGGCTCTTCCGGCCCAATAGCCTCCACCGAATAATTTAAAAGCGCAACGAACTCATTTCTGATTTCTGCAAACGCATCAAAAATCCAAAGAAGATTTTTCACATCCCACACAGATATCCCGAACTCATCACTGCACAACTTTTTTATTTCATCTTTCACAAGATTGGCAGTCACAAGTATCCGCCTATACTGTTCCATTTTTCTTTTCTCAGACAGGGAACTGCAAAGTCTGCGTAAATTTCGCTCTATTCCATGATCGCTGCGGTAATATTTCATCTGAAAACAGTAGGTAGTCTCTCTGTATGTATAGATCATATCAATCCCCTGATTCATATCCTGATTGATATCGATCTTCAGTTCCCCGCCCTGCTGGCCAAGATAGTCTTCAAACAGCTTTTCAAATTTCCATTCCGGCGCCTGCATTTTCTGGAGCGAAGTCTGAGGCAGACTGCCCTTCAGACATTGTGCTATACGCTTGACCACGAGCACATTGGGTGAATATGCCAAAGCTCTGTACATCCATGCTTTGTTCCTCAGATCAAGCTCAAATCTGTCCGGAAACCCTTTTAATTTTGCCATTTCATAATACGTCAGCTTGCGAATCTCTCCGTCAACCCGTATGAAAGCCGGCTTTACAACATTCCAATCCACATAGGGCTGTTCCACATATTTATCCCTTCTCCAACACAAAAAACAATCACTGCCATCGCCCCTCTCCCGGATATTTTCCTGATCCGTTTTATACCAGTCATTTTCTCTTCTGCAGCTTACAAACTTGCGTATCGGAAGCGTTTCTCTCTCCTCCGCTTTAAAAAATTTAACTGCATAGCCCGGCTGTCTGCTTCCCCATATATACACTCTTTTTTCTGCCACCGGCAATCCCGTCATCTCTCGGGTGTTTATAACCCTCCACTCAAACCGATACTTCAGATCCGATAACTGCTCCAAAAATTCTGACCATGCAGACACTCTGTGTATCCGAGCCGGCAGCACCAGGAAAAATGCCTGCGGAGCATTTTGCTTCATAATCTCATACATTTTTTCCAGGGAACTGTTGCTTATGCCAGATTCTTTCGTCCCATCGTCTGTCCTGTTCCTAAACAGCTTTGCGCTTGTCAAATCTGCCGCAATCACATCTGCCTCCGGGATTTCCCCCGGAGATAATTCCTGCAGACTGCGCCTATAAATTTGATCCTTCATATTACATTCATAAATATCTACGGATCTTTTATCTTTTTCAAAAGCTGCTGTCACCTGGAATCCGGCTTGTTTAAATCCCAGAGATAAAGCGCCTATTCCTGCTTCCAATACCACAACCGTATTCATCGTATGATCTCCTTTTTCTGCCTGGCAGAACCCGCTCCTTAAACGCCGCTGCTTCTCCATCCCGGATGATACTTGTTTTTCAAAAGCCCGTTAACCAGTTTTCCCCAGCCCAGCGGATAGCCGTTTACACATACTAACTGCCAGCCGCTGTTGCGGACCGTCTCCTCCGCCTGCACTTCTATGGTCTCCCCCTGGAGATAGCGCTGTACTCGCTCATCCGAAAAATCCAGATCAAGGACTGCGGCATATTCTGACTTTTTCAGTGCCATCGCTAAGGACTGGCTTGGTTCAAACCGATTCTTTTTCAGTTCTCCCAGATACAGGCCGTTCCGCAAAAATGGTATCCCGGAAACTTCCGGCAGAAGTCCGGAGACATAGTAGACCTGATCTTTGCGAATCTCCAACTGTTCCGGCGTCATCGGACAGCTCACATCTTTCAGAAATTCCTCCAGAAGCCGTCGCTGTCCCGAATCCTTCCCGTTACCAGCTCCGCCGCTGCCCCGTCTTCCGCCCCGAAGGCTGTCTTTCTGGTTTTTTTGTCCGCCGTTTTGTCCTCCCCTGTCCGCCTTTGTTCTTTTTCTGCCTCGCTTCTCTTTGCTTTGGTCTGTCCGGACATCTCCGGCTTCCCGTTCTGCCCGGTCTTCCTCATCGTTTCCAGTACTTCGATCTGAAAGGTACCAGGCTTCCCTTAAGCCCTGCTCTCCTTTTTTTTGCAGCAACGCAAGAAAGTGCCCCTCCCCGCCTGTTTTATGAGGCCACAGTCTGACACAGCGGCTCAGATGCCAGGAAATTTGTTCCCTCTGGGACGGGATCTCCTCCCCGGAAACCGTCCAGCCGGCAAAAGTCAGTCCCTGTTCCAGCCCCGGCGCAAACCCTTCCCGAAATGGTATCTCCAAAAGCTCCATGTCCGGTCGCTTTCTTAAGAGCCACGCTATTACTTCCTCATTTTCTTCCACCGCAAACGTGCAGGTAGAATAAAGCATTCTCCCTCCCGGACGCAGCATGTCCGCTGCCCGGAGAATGATATCTCTCTGGATTTTAGCGCATTCCAAAGGTTTTTCCGGATACCAGGCCCGGATCGTCCCCTCGTCCTTCCGGAACATCCCCTCCCCGGAGCAGGGAGCATCCACCAGCACTCTGTCAAAAAACGCTTGAAAACGCTCCTCCAATCTGGCTGGCACCTCATTGGTGACAAAAGAATTGGGAATACCGAACACTTCGATATTTTTTAACAACGCTCTGGCCCTGGAGGCGCTGATATCATTGGCCACTAAAAGCCCCCGATCCTGCAGCGCCGCCCCCAGCGCCGTGGCTTTTCCCCCCGGGGCTGCGCAAAGATCCAGCACCCGCTCTCCCGGCCTGGCTCCCAGCACGCTGGCCGGTGTCATGGCGCTGGGCTCCTGAAGATAATAAAGACCTGCATGATAAAAGGGATGTCTGGCCGGGGCATCCTCCTCCAGATAATAATACCCGCCAGGAATCCAGGGGATTTGCGTAAGATGAAAAGGCGCCAGCTGTTCAAACTCCTCCGGGGTGATCTTTCTTGTATTCACCCGCAGGCCATATTTGCGCTTCTCCTCATAGCTCTTTTCAAAAGCGCCGTACTCCTGACCAAGAATACGGCGCATACGATTTGTAAATTCTTCTGGCAATCTCATGGCTGCTCCTACCTTTTCTTTCCTAATCCCAACTTAACCGATGGAGATCTCCCTCCAGCTTCATATGATCAAACTGATTCTGACGCAGAGCTTCATAAAGCATAATGGCCACAGAATTGCTCAGGTTCAGAGAACGGGTTTCTCCAATCATGGGAATACGCACTGCAGTATCCGGATGCTGCACCAGGATCTCCTCAGGAATTCCTGCGCTCTCTTTCCCAAACATAAGATAACAGTCCGACTCATAAGAGACTTCTGTGTAGATTTTCCTGGCCTTGGTGGTTGCCATATAGATCTTGGCTCCTGGATTTTTCTCCTGAAAATCTGCAAAGCTGCTGTATCTGGTCACATCCAGATCGTGCCAGTAATCCATGCCGGCCCGCCTGATGGCCTTCTCCGTCAACTGAAACCCAAGGGGTTCGATCAGATGAAGCCTGGTTCCCGTCGCTGCACAGGTTCTCCCGATATTCCCCGTATTGGCCGGTATCTCCGGCTCAAAAAGAACGATATTTAACTGGGCCATATCCCGCTGATCCTTTCTGTGTATTTTCATTTTCTGATGGCAGGGCCAAAGGGTCACAAACCGCACATGCTCACACCTGAGTAGTTTTCTGCCTTTATGGCCCGCCTGCAGAGATTCTAAAAATCTGCTTCCTTTTTTTCTTTTTCTGCCCGCAGCTTTGTGATAAATTTCTCCAGCCTTCCCAGCGCTATTTTTAAAGCCTCCAGGGAATAGGCATAGGAAATCCTTAAAAAGCCTTCTCCGCAGTCACCGAAAGCATTCCCCGGCACCACAGCCACATGTTCCTCCTCCAGAAGTCTGGTGGCAAACTCATCGCTGGTCATCCCAAACTCCTTAATACAGGGGAACACATAAAAGGCTCCAAAGGGTTCAAAGCAGGGAAGTCCCATCTTCTGAAAGGCATGCATCAGATAGCGGCGCCTCTGATTGTAAGCCTCCCGCATCTTGGCCACCTCCTGATCGCAGTCCCGAAGAGCCACCACAGCAGCGTACTGGCTGTTGGTGGGGGCACACATAATAGCAAACTGATGAATCTTCACCATCTGCTCCAGAATCTGCCTGGGACCGCAGCAGTAGCCCAGACGCCACCCGGTCATTGCATGAGATTTGGAAAATCCATTGATAAGGATCGTCCGCTCCTTCATCCCCGGAAGCGCGGCAATACTCACATGGCTTTCCTCCGTGTAGGTAAGCTCTGCATAAATCTCATCACTGAGCACAAACAGATCCTTTTCCCGAATCACCTCTGCGATCTCCTCCAGGTCTTTCCGCTCCATCACCGCTCCCGTGGGATTGTTGGGGAAGGGAAGCACCAGGATCTTGGTTCTGTCTGTAATATGATCCAAAAGCTCCTGCTTTGTGAGACGAAACTCGTTTTCCGCCTTCAAATCAATGGTCACCGGAACTCCATCTGCCAGCTCCACACAGGGCAGATAGGACACATAGCAGGGCTGTGGAATCAGCACCTCATCCCCTGGGTTGAGCATAGCCCGAAATGCCAGGTCAATGCCTTCGCTGCCTCCCACAGTGAGAAACGTCTCGTGAAGCGGATCATACTCTAATCCGAAACGCCGCTTTAAATAACGGCAGATCTCCTGTCTCAGCTCCTTTAAGCCCGCATTGGAAGTGTAAAAGGTTTTCCCTTGTTCCAGGGTATAGATTCCTTCATCCCGCACTGCCCAGGGAGTATCAAAATCCGGTTCCCCCACTCCCAGGGACACCACATCTTCCATCTCACTGGCAATGTCAAAAAATTTTCGTATGCCGGAGGGCTTGATCCCCACGGCTTTATCAGCTAACGGATTTCTCAAGGCGTCACCAACATCCTTTCATCTTTTGATTTCTTTGCTAATATGATTCCATCATCCTTATACTTTTTCAAAATAAAATGAGTGGCAGTGCTGATCACCGTATCAAGGGTGGAGAGCTTATCGGATACAAAACTGGCCACCTCTTTCAGGGTCTTTCCCTCCAAAATCACCAGAAGATCGTATGCGCCGGAAATCAGGTAGACCGACTGCACCTCCGGATAATTGTAGATCCGCTCTGCAATGTTATCAAAGCCCTGGCCTCTTTGAGGAGTCACCCGCACCTCGATCAGCGCAGTGGTTTTGTCTACAGAAGTCTTGTCCCAGTCGATCAGCGTATGATAGCCGCAGATAATGTGCTCCTGCTCCATCTTCTGCACTTCATTCGCAATCACCGCCTCACTGGATCCAAGCAGAATTGCCAGCTCTCCCAAATCTATTTTACTGTTTTTCTCCAAAAACGTTAAAATCTGTTCTCTCATGCTTCTCTCCTTTTATGGTTTCAAGATCCAGAGGGCATCCTGGGCCGGCCGGTCCAGAAAGCGGATGTCCTCACCATTTTTCAAAATCCTGTCATTTCCTGCTGTGGTTTTTCCAATCACTGCAGCCAAAATCCCAAGCTCTGCCAGCTGCAAAACCAGTGTATCGCCTTTTTCCGTACCAATCAGCAGGCTTCCCTGTCCGTAAAGCTGATAAGGATTCAATCCAAAAAATTCACAGATCTCGATCGTCTCCTGACGAATCGGAATTTTTTTCAGATCCACTTCAAGGCCAACCCCTGCACATTCACTCATCTCCCAGAGGGCGCCAAAAATTCCTCCCTGTGACACATCGTGCATGGCTCCTGCCCCAAAGCGGCTGGCCGCTCGTGCAGCCTCCCCGATCAGAAGCCGCTGGTCAAACTCTTTCGCCTGCTGGACAAGAAAATAAGGATACCGTTTTTTCAGCTGCTCTTCCATCCGTCTGGCAATCACAGCCGTACCTCCCCAGCCTGCGTATCCAGTCATCACCAGATCCCAGCCCGGCTTCAAATTCGCTGTCCTTTTTCTTGTACCTTCCTGAAGAAAGCCAAAACCTGTGAGGGTCACTGCCGGAAAGTTCACCGCTTCGCTGATCTGGGTATGCCCTCCTGCAATCCTGACAGAGAGCCGTTCACACACCTGGGCCAGCTCTTTTGTCAGAGCTTTCAGCCCGGCTTCCTCCCATCCCTGAGGATAAAGAATATCCAACATCAGCCAGGTAAGTTCTGCACCCCCTGTACTTAAATTATTGGCAATCTCAGCAACCAGCATAGAAAGCGTACGGTCTATGCAGCCTCCTGCTGTCCCAACAGCAGTGGCACAGAGAATACCTGGAGCCTGCGCTTTCACATCCGGGGATTTCTCTCCTCCCCAGAACGAGAAAAAGGCACAGTCCTCCCCAAACGATGCGCTTGCGGCGTCCAATACGCCCGTCTGCGCGAAAGGTCTTAAAACAGATCTTTTTAATACCGCTTCGGAAACTTTGCCTTTTTTCATCTTATTCTCAGCTGCCTTTCCTCTATTCCCCAAAATTCGGATTCCGCCGGGTCTCTATCGTAAGCCCCTGTGTTTTACCGTTTGAACGGTTTTCCCGAAAGCCAGCCGGACTGCGAAATCCTTCCTATTCTTCTTTCCTTCTGTCCAGAACGTCTCTGCCTCTTATTCCACCGTCACAGTTCCGTCAATGATCACATCCGGATTGGACGTTCCCCCTGCATTTGGATCGGTAATGGGCTGATCCTGTGGCTGCGTAGGCGCCTCTGTTGGAGTCTGTGCCGGAGCATCTGTCTGGGGCTGCTGGGGTGCCTCTGTCTGAGGATTGGTGTAAGCAGAGGCATTGGCAATCACTGCCTGCACCTGACTGATATCGTTGGTGGCAATGGCTGTGTACATGGCCTGAGTCAACGCCTGGCTGGTGGAAGCCACTCCCACATCATAAGCAGTGCCCACTGCCTGATACGTACTGCTGTTCACCTGATAGGAATCTACCAATACCCCATCCTCATAAATATGTTTCCACAACTCCGCTGTCTGTCCGGTATGGGGAGACTGGGTCTGATTCAGATATCCCACATTCTGATTCGGATTGGGATAAAGCTTCACACCACTGGGTTCTATGGTGCTGGTCACCTTGCTCTCAAACTCAATGCTGCGGTTGGCCGGGCGGGTCTCCTGCCCATAGACCGTAAAGCTTAAGGTGCCTCCGTAAGCATATCCCACAATATAAACCGGAGCTGACAGATTGTTGTAAAATGCCAGATCCATCACGCCTTCCGCAATGGCTGCATCCTTGGAAGGATCCACATAGGATACGCTCATGGTATGGTTGGAACGGGCGGTAATCTCCAGCTCCGCCTTCAGCAGTGCATTGTACAGCGTGGTGGATACCTGGCAGATTCCACCGCCGTAAGAATCTACCACCCGATTCTCCTCATAAGAGGGAGCCGGCTGATAGCCATTCTCCGCCGTAAAAGGAATCACCGCCTGGGTCACAGAGTAGCTCTCCCCAGGCATAACCAGCGTTCCGCTGATCTTGGCGGTTCCTACTTCAACATTGGTAGCCCGCTCCCAGCTGGAGGAACTGTAATCTGTAGTGGCCGTTCCAAGAACATCCTTCACCACACTGAGAGCCTCTCTGGTGATTTCCGGAGATACCCGGTCCACCGCAAGATCCAGGGTCATTTCTCCCCCCTCCCAGCTCTCCACAGCCTCTTCTACCAGCTTCACAGATTCCTCCACCCGGAGGGTAATCCCATCTGTACCACCTTCCACCCCAGGAGTTCCATCGTCCTGAGTATAGACGGTTCCGTTTACCGGCTCTGAATTATAAGCACTGCAGTCCTCTATAAAACTGCGGGCTTTTTTCTCATCTAAAGCAAAGGCGATCTCATACTCCTGATTCTGATGCTCCAGATCCTTCTGATCCTTATAGCGCTTCACAATATTTCCTGTAGCTCCAAGGTTCATCACCTCATCCAGGATCTCCTTATTGCTCCATTTCAATCCCAGATTATTTAAAGATGCTGTGATGGGAGTATCTCCCATCATCAGGGTCACTGTAGTTTCCCCCATTTCCTTTACTTTCTGCTTCACTGCATCGGAAGCCTCCTGCTCGGTCATTCCCCCCACATCGATGCCTTCGATAAAAATGCCGTTGCTGATCACTGCCTCCTGAGCATGGACGCAGCTGCCCGGAAGGGTAACAAAACAGAAGCCTGCCAGAAACAGCGCTCCAATGTAGCTTCTTTTCAGACTTTTCTTCATTATGTAACTCCCAAATCTATCAATCGCAATTGCACAAAACGTCGCTCTTACATCAAAGCGCCTATGATGGTGGTTGTCACCATCGCCAACACGATGAGGATCACGATCACCGCTGCAATAATTCTCTTTGTCTTGGTATTTCTAAAATTCATCATGGAAATCACCTCCAATTTTACACCTAACAAATATTCTCTCTATTTTTTCCTGACTTGTCAAGGGAATCCTTAAAATTTAAGATATTTTAAGATATTTCTATGATTCTTGCATTATTCGTGAGCGGATCCCTCTGCTGATAATCAAAAAGGATCCAGCGTTCCTTCGTTTCCCCATCCCTCAGGAAGAATGGCTCCAGATGGGTCATCTTTGCCATCTGTTTTCCTGTAAAGCCTTTATACTCCGGCAGATAGACGCGCTCCTGCTCCTCTCTCTGATAAAATCGAGTAATCTTTTCCTTATACACCCCAAGCTCCGGCGCCCAGGCTGGTCTGGTCTTGGCATTTTCCCGCAGGTACAGATCCATCAACAGCTCCTGATCGTACCGCCTCTTTCTGTCCGGATCTGCCTGATATGCAAAGGAACGCAGCAGTTCCAGCCGCTGAAGCCTGGAGAGGCTTCCCATCCGCTCCTGTTCCTGATAAAAGGCCGCCAAAGCCTCAAACAGATGAAAGGGAGAAGCAAATCGCTGCTCCAGCGCCCGTATGGTGCAGACAAATTGGCCGCTGTTGTAATAGACCTCCAACATCTCCTCCACTCCCTTTAGTCTTAAAATCTCATCATAGGACAGCCAGGGAGTAAAAAGCACCTCATACACCGGACGTTTCCGGTACACAATCCCATACCTTTCTGCATCCTGATACATGCCCGCACCTTTTAACACCTTCAAAAAGCCTAACTGCAGCTCCTGAGGCCTCAGTCCATACACCTGGTCAAAAGAACGGCCAAAGCTCTCATAATCTTCCAAAGGCAGTCCTGCAATAAGATCCAGATGGAGATGGATATTGTGGGTTTTAGAGAGTTCCCCCACTGCCCAGGCCAGCGTTTCAAACTTCGTGCTGCGGTGAACTGCCGCCAGCGTTTTTTCATTGGTGGACTGCACCCCGATCTCCAGCTTCACCAATCCCGGCCGCATTCTGGAAAGGAGGGCAAGCTCGTCTTCATCCAGAAGCTCCGCCTCGATCTCAAAGTGAAAATTGGTGATCCCATTGTCGTGTTCCAGAAGATACTGCCAGATTCCCATGGCATGACTCCGGCTGCAGTTAAAGGTTCGATCCACAAATTTCACCTGAGGTACCTTTGCATCCAAAAATCTCTGCAGTTCCTGGTAAACCAGAGAAAGGCTTCTCAAGCGCACCCGCCTGTCAATGGAGGAAAGACAGTAGCTGCAGGAAAAGGGGCATCCCCTGCTGCTCTCATAGTAAATGATTCGATGGGAAAAGTCTTCCATGTCCTGATACACAAAAGGAAGCTCATCCATAGAAAGAAGCTGGGGAAGAGGAACGCTGCTCTCCCGGATCTCCCCTGGCTCACCTTTTTTTATTCCTGCGAGCCATCGGCTGTCCCGCGCTCTCTCATCAAGTTCTCCTGACGCTCTGACCGTTTCTCCAAAGCCTTCTTGCTCCATACAGGCTGTTTCTTCCCTATATGCCCTTTTATTCCAAAGAATACCAGGAATCTGATCCAGTTTTCCCTTTCTCTCCAGATAATATTCCATAAGCTGCAGAAAAGTCCGCTCCCCTTCTCCCTTCATAATACCGCAGATCTGGGGATGATCCCGGAGGAAAGCCCGGCTCTCATAGGACACCTCCGGCCCTCCCAGCCAAATTTTGCAGGAGGGCAGAACCAGATGGAGATTCTCCACCAGCTCTTCCACCAGCCCGATATTCCAGATATAACAGGAAAAAGCCAGAATATCCGGCTTTTTCCTATAAATCTCTTCTAATATTTCATCACTGTACTGATTGATGGTAAATTCTGCCAGTCCGATCTGATCTGCATACTTTGCCGCGAAAGCCCGCAGGCTGTAAATAGCCAGATTGGCATGAATATACTTTGCATTAATGGCAGTCAGTAAAACTTTCATTTTTTTATCCTTTTTCAGAATTTTCACCCTCTACAGAAGCATCTTAGCTGCGCCGTAAATCCCTGCGTCATTTCCCAGAGTAGCCAGCACAAACGCTGCGCTGCGGTTGGCAGAGAATGCATAGCGTTGATAATATTTCCGGACAAAATCCAGGAGAATGGGACCTGCCTTGGACACTCCTCCGCCGATCACGAACGCCTCCGGATCCGTCACGCCCGCAAAGATCGCCAGAGACTTCCCAAGATAGCTGCCAAAACGCTCTGCCACCCGGACTGCCAGGGCGTCCCCTTCTTTCACTGCGTCAAACACAGCCTTTGCGCTCACCTCGGCTCCCCTAAGGACCGTAGCTTCTTCCGGCGCAGTCTCCAGCTCTTCCTTGGCCAGACGCACGATTCCTGTGGCGGAAGCCACCTGCTCCAGGCAGCCGCAATTGCCGCAATTGCAAGGATCCTTGATATAATCTGCCGCATGAGTATGGCCAATCTCCCCGGCTGCGCCATGGGCTCCGGATAAGATCCTGTCATTCACAATAATTCCTCCGCCCACGCCGGTTCCCAAAGTTACCAAAATCAGATTGTGGTAGCCTACGCCTCCACCCTTCCAAAGCTCTCCAAGGGCCGCCACATTGGCGTCATTCCCAGCCTTCACCCGAAGTCCGGTAAGCTTTTGCATCTCATCCACAATATGCACCCGGCCCCAGTGAAGATTCACTGCCACCGCTACTTCCCCCTCATCGTTAACCGGTCCGGGAACGCCGATGCCCACTCCTGCAATCTCTTCCTTCTTCAGGCCCTTTTCCGCTATCTTGTCCAAGATAGCGGCTGCCACATCCGGCAGAATCGCTTTTCCATTTTCCTCCGTGCGGGTGGGAATCTCCCATTTTTCCACCAGTTCTCCCGCTACGGTAAACAGGCCGCATTTTACAGTAGTTCCCCCCACATCAATGCCGAAACAATAGTTGTACATCCTCTACTCCTCGCTCTTCTTCATATTTTTTGCAAGGCTCTTCTGCACCCGGTTGTAAAGCTCCTTGGCCGCATTGTAGCCCATCTTTTTCTGTCTGTGATTGACTGCTGCGGATTCTACAATCACAGCCAGATTCCGCCCGGGACGGATCGGCAGTGAATGGCACACCACTTTATTCCCCAGAAATTCTGTGTACTCCTCCTCCAGACCAAGACGGTCATACTCCTTATCCCGGTCCCACTCCTCCAGTTTGATCACCAGATCGATGTTGCCGGTATTTTTCACACTCTCCACACCAAACAAGGTCTTTACGTCAATAATGCCGATTCCCCGAAGCTCAATAAAATGTCTCGTAATATCCGGCGCTGTGCCGATCAGCGTCTCGTCACTCACCTTCCGTATTTCCACTACGTCATCTGTGATCAGACGATGTCCGCGCTTGATCAGCTCCAAGGCGGCCTCACTCTTACCGATTCCGCTCTCTCCCATGATCAGGATTCCCTCGCCGTAAACATCCACCAGCACGCCATGAATGGAAATGCAGGGCGCCAGTTCCACGTTCAGCCAGCGGATCACCTCTGCCATAAAAGCGGACGTGGCCTGCTTGGTCACAAAGATGGGCACCTCATATTTTTTTGCCAGATCAATCATGTGTGGATCCGGCTCTGTCATGGTAGTATAGATCAGACACGGGATCTTGTAAGACAGCAGTTTTTCATAAACCGGCAGCTTTTCCTCCAGGGAAAGGTGTTCCAGATAGGTATATTCCACATACCCGATAATCTGCACACGCTCGGCGTCAAAATAGTCAAAATATCCGGTAAGCTGCAGCGCCGGACGGTTAATCTCTGTGGTGGTGATCCGTTTTCCTGAAATATCGATTTCCGGTGTCAGATTCTCCAGCCTCATTTTGCTGGCCATCTTAGATAATGCTACGCTATTGCTCATACCCCTTCTCCTTATAACGTCATTTCATTTATGGTATCATTTTTTCCGGAGTTTGTCCAGATTCAAGCTCAGGCAATTCCCGGTTTCCGCGGAAGGATGCAGCCGGGTTATGAAAAAATTCATACACCTGTCTGGCGCTTCTTGCATTCATGGACGGTACCTGGGACAGCTGTTCTTCACTTGCATCCCGAATGGCCTCCAAAGACTGGAAAGCCCGCATCAGAGCCTTTCTCCTGGTGGGCCCCACGCCGGGGATATCATCCAGGATGGAATGTACCTGTCCCTTGCTTCTCAGACTTCTGTGATACTCAATGGCAAACCGATGGGCCTCATCCTGAATCCTGGTAATAAGCTGAAACCCTTCTGAGCGCTGATCAATGGGTACCTCCACATTCTGATAATACAACCCTCTGGTGCGATGAAAATCATCCTTCACCATACCGCACACCGGAATATCCAGACCAAGAGCGCCCAATACCCGAAGGGCAATATTCACCTGTCCTCTTCCTCCGTCCATCATAATCAGATCCGGGAATCTGGTGAAGCTTCCCATCTCAAGCTGTCCGCCCTCAGCAGAAATCTCCTCCCGCTCTGCCAGGCCGTGGGAAAAACGCCGCGTCAGCACTTCCCGCATGGAAGCATAATCGTCCGGTCCCGTCACCGTTTTTAACTTGAACTTG
>CAJLNC010000070.1 GCA_905207905.1 uncultured Lachnospiraceae bacterium
ATGATAAGATAAATAACGTTGTGAGAAAGAGATGGTCCTCTGTTGCCCAGCGCATTAAGAACATCCAATAGATGAGGAGGAACACAATGAACGAAATTATCAGAAACATCGAAGCTGCTCAGATGAAGGCAGAAGCACCTCAGTTTAATGTTGGAGATACTGTAAAAGTATATGCTAAGATTAAAGAGGGTAACCGTGAACGTGTACAGGTATTCGAAGGCGTTGTCCTGAAAAAACAGGGCGGCAGCAACAGAGAGACCTTTACAGTTAGAAAGAATTCTAACGGCATCGGCGTTGAGAAGACCTGGCCGCTGCATTCTCCCACAGTAGAGAAGGTAGAAGTGGTAAGACATGGTAAAGTAAGACGTGCAAAACTGAACTACTTAAGAGGCCGTGTTGGTAAACGCGCTAAGGTAAAAGAATTAGTAAAATAAGTCTGGTGGCTGAGGGACAAGTACAGAATGTATTTTGTCCCTCTTTCAGTATGCAGGAGACTTACAATGAGCAGATGGAAGAAAAACAGAGAAGAAGATAGCTGGATAAAACAGGATGGGATTGTCCCGACCGCCAGGGAGCGTAAACGTATGGAAGCCCAGCGGAAAGAGATCTTTCCGGATCAGAGAAGAAAGAAAATACCAAAGGTGGTGTTTTCTTGGACCTTTCAGATTTTAATTGTGATTATGTTCGCCTATGTGATAGTCTATTTTTTTGGGCAGACCAGGACGAATGTTGGGCAGTCTATGGATGTGACTCTTTCCGGCGGCGATAAAGTGCTGTTAAATGTGATGGCGTACCAAATCGGCGGCCCGGATCGGGGCGATGTGATCTCTTTTAAGCCGAATGGCAGCGAGAGCAGTCATTCCAATATTAAGCGGGTGATTGGACTGCCAGGAGAGACGATTCAGATCAGGGATGGTATGATTTATATAGATGGAAAGGCTTATTTGGAGAAAGCCAATTATCCGGTGATCACCAATCCGGGCATGGCGGCTGAGCCGATTACACTTGGTGAGAAAGAGTATTTTGTACTGGGAGATAATCGGAATAACAGTGAGGACAGTCGGTTTGCGGATATTGGATTGGTGGAGTCGGATACCATCGAGGGCAAAGTCTGGTATGTGATTAGCCCGGGGGAGCGTAGAGGAAGAGTGTCCTAAAAGCAGGAATAAGAGGCGTACCGCAAGAGCAGGTACGAATGGAAGCAAAATAAGAAATTGGCGTATAGATGCCTGCGGGCTGGACGCTGGATGAATTAGAATGCAAAAAAAGTGAGGAAAAAATATGAATTATCAGTGGTATCCAGGCCACATGACAAAAGCCAGGCGCATGATGCAGGAGGATATGAAGCTGATTGACCTGGTGATGGAATTGATTGATGCCAGAATTCCTATTTCCAGCAGAAATCCGGATATCAATGAGCTGGGCAAGGGAAAGGCACGCATTGTATTGTTAAATAAGGCAGATCTTGCGGATGAACGTCAGAATCTTGCCTGGACCAAATATTTCCAGAGTACTGGCTGCTTTGTGGCCAATATTAACTCCAGGAATGGAAAAGGGATCCGGGAAATTCAGCCATTGATTCAGGAGGCCTGCCGGGAAAAGATGGAGCGGGATCGGAAAAGAGGTATACTGAACCGGCCGGTACGAGCCATGGTGGTGGGCATCCCCAATGTAGGGAAATCCACTTTTATCAATACGTTTGCAGGAAGAGCCTGTGCAAAAACAGGAAATAAGCCAGGAGTTACTAAGGGAAAACAATGGATTCGCTTAAATAAAAATGTAGAGCTTTTGGATACTCCGGGGATTTTGTGGCCTAAATTTGAGGATCAGACAGTTGGGTTGAAACTGGCTTTGATTGGTTCCATGAAGGATGAATTGTTAAATGCAGAGGAGCTGGCACTGTGGCTGCTTCGTTTTCTCGCAAAGCAGTATCCTGGAGTTTTGTCAGGCCGCTATGGAGCAGATGAAGAGCAGACGGAGCTTCAGATGCTGGAGGCTGTGGCAGAAAATAGAGGATGTAAAAACAAGGGGGATACGTTGGATCTTACAAAGGCTGCTGCGCTTTTGCTGGATGATTTTCGGTCGGGGCGGCTGGGACGATTGTCTTTGGAGATGCCGGAAGATCAGGGAACGCAGAATTGAGAGAGGAACAGGAGCGCCTGCAGGAGAGAGAATGGTGAGAAGTATTGAAAAATAAAGAAGCGAAAAGAAAAGGGCCTGTAGGGGTGGCTCTTAGCTGGATTTTTTATATTGCGGCAGTGCTTGTGCTGGCTTTTGTGTTGGTAACTTTCGTAGGGCAGCGCACCGTGGTGAGCGGTATTTCCATGTATCCCACGCTGGATGATGGAGATCAGCTGATCGTGGATAAACTGACTTACCAATTCAGGGATCCCAGGCGGTTTGAAGTGGTGGTTTTTCCCTTTCAGTATCAGGAAGACACCTACTATATTAAGCGTGTGATTGGACTTCCGGGAGAGACCGTGCAGATTGCAGACGGAGTGATTACCATTAATGGACAGATTCTTTCGGAGGATTACGGCTGGGAGAAAATGGAAAATGAAGGGTTGGCTTTTGATCCCATCACGCTTGGAGAGGATGAGTACTTTGTGCTGGGAGATAATCGGAACAACAGCTCCGACAGTCGGGAACCCAGTGTGGGAAATGTAGAGAAGGGTACGATCATTGGAAAGGCCTGGCTGAAGATCTGGCCCTTGAATGAGGCGGGATTTGTAGAGTGAGCATTCTGTTTATGGATCCTGCGCACCCGCTGCTTTGGTGTTTGAAGCAAGGGAGTAAAAATGGAAAGGATAAAAGCGTATGGCAGGAAGTATCGGGGAAATCAAAAAAGAATTTGAAGCGGCCGGAGAGGATGCATTGCAGGAACTGTTTGCGAAGTATGGTCAGGATCCCAGGGCAGGCATCCAAAACTTGATCAGAAAATATCAGGGGCAGTTGAAAAAACTGGAAGCGGAGCGCTGCAGGCTGGAACGGATGCGCTGCTATGAGCAGAAATACAAGGATTTAGGGTATGTGTGCGGTATTGATGAGGCAGGAAGAGGCCCTTTGGCAGGTCCGGTGGTGGCCGGAGCGGTGATTCTTCCCCAGGATTGTGAGATTCTGTATCTTAACGATTCCAAGCAGCTTTCAGAAAAGCGCAGGGAAGCGTTATTCTGTGAGATACAGGAGAAAGCGGTGGCTGTGGGGGTGGGGATTGTGGGTCCCAGGAGAATTGATGAAATCAATATTCTTCAAGCTACCTATGAGGCCATGTGTGAAGCCATTGGCCATCTGAAGGTAATGCCCCAGATTCTGCTGAATGATGCGGTGACCATTCCTCAGGTGACCATCCCTCAGGTGCCCATTGTTAAGGGAGATGCCAAAAGTTTGTCCATAGCGGCGGCCAGCGTGGTGGCCAAGGTTACAAGGGACCGGATGATGCGGGAGTATGATGAGTTGATGCCGGAGTACGGTTTTGCAGGACACAAGGGATACGGTTCGGCTGCCCATATAGAGGCAATCCGAAAATATGGGCCATCGCCTATTCACAGAGCAAGCTTTATCAAGAATTTTGTGTAAAAGACGCTTTTTGGGGAGAGAGCGGGTATTTTATTTGAACAAACGGAAAGTAGGAGCTAATGGGGAACGAATTGCGGGGATTTTTCTGGAAAAACAGGGATATCAGATTTTGCAGTACAATTTCCGCTGCCGCAGCGGAGAGATTGATCTTATCGCCAGAGAGGGCGCTTATCTGGTATTTGCAGAGGTAAAGTACCGAAGGAATGGAACCTTTGGAACTGCGCTGGAAGCGGTAAATGTCCGTAAGCAGCGGCAGATCTGCCGGACAGCCCGGATATTTTTGCTGCGACATCCCTCTTATTGGGAGTTTCCCAGCAGGTTTGACGTGGTGGCGATACAGGGAGAGGAAATATTCCTTATAAAGAATGCATTTTCCTATCTGGAGGAATAAAAAAGCGATTACACAGCAGAGAGACTAGAAAACAGCGCTGTGCAGAAGAGATTTTTGGAAAACAGAGTGTTCCCAAAAACGGTTCGTTTTCCATTGCTGAAACCGAAAATGAAAGAGTCTGGGAGGTAAAGGGGGAGTATGGGAAAGATGAATTGGAAACGAAAAGAGGATGAGAATCCCATGAATCATATCTCTGTCCATGAAAAGGGCGAAGTGGTTTATCTGACCTTTCCCATATTGGAACAGTTTTCCTGGATTACCCATGGATTCAGTACCAGGCTGGGCGGGGTGAGCCAGGGAGAGATCGGTTCTATGAACTTAAGCTTTGGCCGGGAACCGGACAGGGAGAATGTGGAAGAGAATCATAGGCGTCTGGCAGCTGCTATTGGTTATGAACCGGAGAACATGGTGTTTTCCAGACAGACGCACACTACCAATATCATGAAAGTGACAGAGGAAGATCGGGGACTTGGGTTTATTCGAGAACAGGATTATAATAATATTGACGGTCTGATCACCAATGTGCCGGGGCTGGTACTGGTGACCTTTTATGCGGACTGCGTACCTTTGCTTTTGGTGGATCCGGTACACCGTGCCATCGGTTCTGCGCATTCAGGCTGGAGGGGAACCGTAGGAAATATAGGAAAGACAGTGGTGGAGGCTATGACAAAGGCTTACGGAACAAGGCCGGAGGATGTGGTGGCATCCATTGGCCCTTCCATTTGCCAGGATTGCTATGAAGTGAGCGGGGATGTGATTGAGGAGTTCCGGAATGCCTATGCTTCGGATTTGTGGCCTTTTCTTTTCTATGGAAAAGATGATGGGAAGTACCAGCTAAATCTCTGGCGGGCCTGCTATGAGAATTTTCTCGGAGCCGGACTTCTGCCGGAGCACATCAGTCTGCCTGATCTTTGTACCTGCTGCAATCCCAAACTTCTTTATTCTCACCGGGCATCCGGCGGCAGAAGAGGAAATTTGGCGGCATTTTTGATGATAAAAAAATAAAAAGAGACGGTTATGTACCAGGTATATGGATGCCAGGAAAGATCTGTATAGGACACAAACAGGCCGCCGCAGCTTAGGATGCTTTGCAATCCCATGGCTGTGACGGCCTGTTTGTTTATGAGCAGGAACTGATAAAACGAAAGCACGCGGCCTTCTCTTAATCTGAACAAATATTATTTTGTTTTCAGGCTCTCCAGAAGTTCCCGGATTTTTTCGGTGGGAGACTGGATGCTGCTGATGGATACATCGTGGTTCAGATGGTCGATAATGCTGGCAAGATATTTGGTCATATCTGCTTCTGCATACCACTCTCTCTTCAAAAGTTCCGGCGTTCGATAGTTTAAATTGGTGGTTACCACTTTGTAGATATAGCCCTTTTCGTAGTATTCGTCAAACTTGGCCAGGCCGTCTGTAAAAAGACCGAAAGTGGTGCAGACAAATACCCGGCGTGCTTTCCGTTCCTTTAACTGTTTTGCTACATCCAGCATACTTTCGCCGGAGGAGATCATATCGTCGATTACCAGCACGTCTTTGCCTTCCACAGAGTCGCCCAGGAATTCGTGGGCAACAATGGGGTTCTTTCCGTTAACAACAGTGGAGTAGTCTCTTCTCTTGTAGAACATTCCCATATCAATACCAAGGATATTGGCAAAGTATACTGCTCGCTCCATGGCTCCCTCATCCGGGCTGATGGCCATTAGGTGATCGCTGTCAATGCGAAAATCCGGAACAGCTTCCACCAGAGCTTTCAAAAACTGGTAGGTGGGCATAAAGGAGTCGAAACCGTGGAGCGGGATGGCGTTCTGGACTCTGGGATCATGGGCGTCAAAGGTGACGATATTGGTCACGCCCATATCGATCAGTTCCTGAAGGGCGAGAGAGCAGTCTAAGGATTCTCTCTTGGAGCGCTTATGCTGCCGGCCTTCATAGAGGAAGGGCATGACAACCGTAATCCTCTTAGCTTTTCCGTTGGCAGCGGAGATAATGCGCTTTAAATCCTGAAAATGATTGTCCGGGGACATGTGATTTTCATGGCCGCAGACCGTATATGTAAGGCTGTAGTTGCACACGTCAACTAAAATGAACAGATCGCATCCTCTCACAGAGTCCATAATCTGTCCTTTTCCCTCTCCGGTTCCAAAACGGGGGCAGCTGCAGTTTAAAAGATAGCTGTCCTCGCAATAGCCTGGAAGCGGGAGGAGCGGATCGGAATTCATGGGAGAATTGTGGCGAAAATCCACCAAATACTTGTCCACGATACCAGCAAAATCTCGGCAGCCTTCCAATGCTGCGATCTTCAGCGGTCCTACCGGCATTACGTGTTCTGGCAGTTTGATAGTTGTCATTAGGGCACCTCCGTAAAAGTGTATCTGTTGATAATCACTTGTTTTGTTGAATTATGAAATGAATTGTCCAAAAGAATCCTGCGGAGCACGTTTTGTTTTATAGGAAAGAAATTCCTGTGAAATCAAAACGTATGCAGATTGCATACATCCACAACCTAAGTTATAGCATGTTACAATGGAAAGAGTCAAGCCTATTGTGCCGGAGAACTGTCTTTATTTCAGAACAAAATCTTTTGGAAAGGTTGCATTTTGTGCTGGCAGAGGGTATGATAGCGTCAGTGAAAGAGGATCGTTTATCAAGGAAGTGCCAGAAAGATAATTGAATTAAGATAGTTTATAAAAGGATGGACTGTATGAAAAAGAAAATTTTTGAACATAAAATCCAGGCTGTAGAACCAGGGAGCATTGGAGCAGAGCTGGAATTGGAACCGGGGGATGTGCTTCTTTCTGTGAACGGGGAGCAGGTGGAGGATATTTTTGATTATCATTACCTGACCAATGAGGAATACCTGGAACTGCTGGTGAGAAAGGCGGATGGTGAAGAATGGGAGTTGGAGATTGAGAAAGAATTTGAGGAAGATCTGGGGCTGACCTTTGAAAACGGTCTTATGGATGAGTATCGTTCCTGCAGGAATCACTGTATCTTTTGTTTTATTGATCAGATGCCAAAGGGAATGCGGGAAACTTTATATTTTAAAGATGACGATTCCAGACTGTCTTTTCTCCAAGGCAACTATGTGACGCTTACGAATATGAGTGATCATGATATTGACAGAATCATTAAATATCATTTGGAACCGATCAATATTTCTTTCCAGACCATGAATCCGGATCTGCGCTGTAAAATGCTGAACAATCGATTTGCCGGGGAGGCGTTTGAGAAAATTCGGAGACTGTATGAGGCGGGAATTGAGATGAATGGTCAGATCGTGCTATGCCGGGGATACAATGACGGTGAGGAGCTTGAGTATTCCCTGGCTCAAATGGAACGGTATCTTCCTTATCTTAGAAGCGTTTCCGTGGTGCCGGTGGGACTTACGAAATTTCGGGAACATTTGACACCGCTGCTCCCCTTTGGAAAACAGGAAGCGGAACAGGTTCTGGGGACGATTGAAAAATGGCAGGGTTACTACTGGGAAAAATACGGTACCCATCTGGTACATGGAAGCGATGAATGGTATTTTTTGGCGGAAAGGCCTGTGCCGGGGGAAGAAAGCTATGATGGATATTTGCAGTTGGAAAATGGCGTAGGCATGGTGCGTTTGCTGTGCCGGGAGGTGGAAAAATACCTGGACGGACTTTCGGGAGATGGACGGAAGAGACACCTTTCTGTGGCTACCGGAAAGCTGGCAGGGCCGGTGATCCGAAATCTTCTAGATCAGATAAAGGAAAAGTTTCCGGGACTTCAGGCTCATGTATATGAGATTGATAACCAGTTTTTCGGGGAACAGATCACGGTGTCAGGTCTGATTACCGGTCAGGATCTTAAGGTGCAGCTTTCAGAAAAAGAACTGGGGGAGCGTCTTCTGCTCTCTGGAAATATGCTTCGGGACGGGGAAAACGTATTTCTGGATGACGTTTCTGTGGAGGAGCTGGAAAAAACTTTACAAATTCCTATCCGTATTGTAAAATCAAGCGGTCAGTGTTTTGTACAGGAAGTTTTAGGAGGTTGATGTATGAGCAAACCAATTGTGGCCATTGTAGGCAG
This sequence comes from uncultured Lachnospiraceae bacterium, assembly GCA_905207905.1. Next base: position 8,027 of record CAJLNC010000070.1, read on the forward strand.
GCCTAATGTGGGGAAATCTACGTTATTTAATGCCCTGGCCGGAGAAAATATATCTATTATCAAGGATACACCTGGAGTCACCAGAGACCGCATCTATGCGGATGTGGAGTGGCTGAACACAGCGTTCACCTTGATTGATACTGGAGGTATTGAGCCGGACAGCAGTGATGTGATTTTATCTCAAATGCGGGATCAGGCTCAGATTGCCATCGACACTGCGGATGTGATTCTTTTTATGACAGATGTAAAGCAGGGGCTGGTAGATTCGGATTCCAAGGTGGCAGATATGCTTCGCCGTTCCCACAAACCCGTGGTGCTGGTGGTGAACAAGGTAGACAGCTATCAGAAAGAAATGGCAGAGGTCTATGAGTTTTATAATTTGGGTATCGGAGATCCTCATCCGATTTCTGCTGCCAATCGCACCGGGATCGGCGATCTTTTAGATGAGGTGATGAAGCACTTTGGGGAACAGCAGATGGCAGAGGAAGAGGATGACCGTCCCAGAATCGCCATTGTGGGAAAACCTAATGTAGGAAAATCTTCCCTGGTGAATAAACTGCTGGGTGAACAGCGGCTGATTGTGTCCGATATCGCAGGAACCACCAGGGATGCGGTGGATGCTGCGGTAAAATGGCAGGATCGGGAGTATGTATTTATTGATACGGCAGGACTCCGCAGAAAGAATAAGATCAAGGAGGATCTGGAGCGATACAGCATTATCCGCACGGTCACTGCAGTGGAGCGGGCAGATGTGGTGGTGCTTCTGATCGATGCCACAGAAGGGGTTACGGAGCAGGATGCTAAGATTGCCGGGATTGCGCATGATCGAGGCAAGGGCATTATCGTGGCAGTCAATAAGTGGGATGCCATTGCAAAAGATGACAAGACGATCTATAGGTTTACGGCAAAGGTACGGGATACTCTGTCTTTTATGCCCTATGCGGAAATTTTGTTTATTTCTGCCCAGACAGGCCAGCGTTTGCCGAAGCTTTTTGAGTGCATTGATATGGTGATTGCCAACCAGAGCATGAGGGTGGGAACTGGTGTGCTCAATGAGATTATGGCAGAGGCAGTGGCTCTTCAGCAGCCTCCTTCTGACAAGGGCAAACGCTTGAAGCTGTTTTACATTACTCAGGTGGCCATCAAGCCTCCTACGTTTGTAATTTTTGTAAATGATAAAGAACTGATGCATTTTTCTTATACAAGATATATTGAGAACAAGATCCGGGATACCTTTGGATTTAAGGGCACCTCTTTGAAATTCATTATTCGCGAGCGGAAAGATAAGGAGAACTAGAAATGATCAGAATCATTTGTCTGGCCATCGGCTATGTGTTCGGCCTGTTTCAGACCAGCTATATTATTGGAAAAATGAATGGGATTGACATCCGAGATTATGGCAGCGGCAATGCAGGGACTACCAATATGATGCGGACTTTGGGGAGAAAGGCAGGTTTTCTTACTTTTGCAGGAGACTGCCTGAAATGCATTTTTGCAGTGGTGCTGGTGCGGATGCTTTTTGGAAAGCAGTATCAGCAGCAGCTTCCGCTGCTTACCTTTTATGCGGCGGCAGGCGTGATCCTGGGGCACAATTTCCCCTTTTATCTGGGCTTTCGGGGAGGAAAGGGGATTGCGGCTACGGCAGGATTGGTGCTGTCCTTTAATCCTATTATGTCTGTGTGCGGAATTATTACTTTTTTTGGCACCTTGTTTCTCACCCACTATGTGTCTCTTGGTTCCATTTTGGTGTATGTAGGTATTCTCATTGAGCTTCCTATTCTTGGTCAGAACGGCTATTTTGGAATGGATCAGGCTCATTTAAATGAGATGTATGGAGTGGCTTTGTTCCTGGCTTTGCTGGCTTTCTGGAAACATCGCGAAAATATTAAGCGGCTGTTAAATGGGACAGAGCGCAAAACTTATCTTGGAAAGAAAAAACCGGAGATCTAAGTTGGAGCGAATAAGCCGGGAAGCTTGGCCTGTAAAGATGCATGAGGAAATAAGAGAGGCTGCCGCAATGCAGAGAGGGAAGGCTTTGCACACCCGGGTGTGTGAAGTTGAGCTGCTCCTGCTTTGCAGCAGCCTTTTGAGTTCGTAAGAGAGGGCTGCTGCAGAAATAAGACGTTTTCCTGAGAAAGCGACGTATCGGACAAGCGTACGAAAAAGAGAAAAACGGAAGAATAGAAAAATAAGGAGGAAAATATGGCGGAAATCGGAATTTTGGGAGCCGGAAGCTGGGGAACCGCTCTGGCTATTTTACTGAGCAATAATGGACAGCAGGTGACGCTGTGGTCCCATAGACCGGAGGAAGCAAAACGTTTGGATCAGACCAGGCTCCATGAGAATAAACTGCCGGGGGTAAGAATCCCTGATGAGATCAAAATCACTGCGGAACTGGATCAGGCTATGCGGGGGAAGCACGTGCTGGTGCTGGCAGTGCCCTCCTCCCAGATGAGAACGACCTGTAAAAGGATCAGTCCCTGGGTGAAACCGGGTACCATCCTGGTGGATGTGTCAAAAGGTATTGAAGAGGGCACCTTCGCTACCATGACGGATATGATCACAGAAGAGATACCGGGAGCAGAAGCGGCAGTGCTTTCCGGGCCAAGCCATGCGGAGGAAGTGAGCCGGGGGCTGCCTACCATCTGTGTGGTAGGGGCAGTCAGGGAGGAGACGGCCAGATATCTCCAGAAGATTTTTGCCAGTCCGGTTTTTCGGGTGTACATCAGTCCGGATATGAAAGGAATAGAGCTGGGCGGCGCTTTGAAAAATGTTATTGCCTTAGCGGCGGGGATGGCGGACGGCCTGGGATACGGAGACAATGCGAAGGCAGCGCTTATCACCAGAGGCGTGGCGGAGATTACCCGGCTGGGGGTAAAGATGGGAGGCAGGGCGGAGACTTTTGCCGGACTTACCGGAATCGGCGACTTGATTGTAACCTGCGCCAGTGTCCACAGCAGAAATCGGAGGGCAGGAGTGCTGATGGGACAGGGGTTTTCCATGGAGGAGGCCATGAAAGAAGTAAATATGGTAGTGGAGGGAGTTTACTCTGCCAAAGCGGCCCTTGGCCTTGCCAGAAAGTATCAGGTGGAGCTGCCTATTATAGAGCAGGTTCATGCCATTCTGTTTGAAGGGAAGGAGCCAAGAGAAGCAGTGGCAGAACTGATGCAGCGGGATCCCAAGATTGAGAATCCTCTGCTGCCATGGTAGCATCTTTTTCGCCCGGGATTCTTCTGGGAAAACAGTGGGAAAAACTATGTTTGCTCTGGACGATATAGTTATTATGTGTTATAGTAAAAAGCGGATATGCAGACCGGAAAATTTCTGCCTGCAGTCTCCTTTTCTTTGTCCAGGCATAGGAGAATAGGCGGATACTGGAAGGCCTCAGGAAGAAATACATAAGGAAGGTGAGCGATTGGAAAACTATACCAAGTATAAGTTGAAAAGCAGCGAAGAACTGGCAGCATTGCTGGCAGATAAGGACAATCTGTTCTTGGTTGCCTGTAACAAATGCTTCAAGGAATTTGATACCGTTGACGAGCCAGATTGTGATGAGCTTGCGAAACTGGCGGCTGAACAGGGTAAAACAGTGATCGGCAGTGCAAAGGTTGATTTTTTGTGCAATAAAATTCAGACAGAAAGAAAACTGCAGGGCATGATTCCGGAGAATGCGGAGCATGTGCTGGTAGTATCCTGCGGACTGGGAATCCAGACCATGGCGGATCTGACGGACAAGCCTGTGTATGCAGCCAGCAATTCTCTGAATTACAGGGGACATCACGGGATGGCTCTGACTGCCAAAAGCTGTGATGCCTGCGCCCAGTGTTACTTAAATATCACTGGAGGTATCTGCCCCATCGTGGACTGTTCCAAGAGCCTGGTGAACGGACAGTGCGGCGGCGCCAAAGACGGCAAGTGCGAAGTGGACGGCAGCAAAGACTGTGCCTGGGAGAAGATCTACCGTAGATTGGAAAAACAGGGACGGTTGGAAGAATTTTTGAAACAGCCGGTGCAGGTGCGTGATTACTCCAAGACAAATGTGAAAGTGATCAGCGACTATGTGAAATCCATTCGGGAAAACCGTCTGGACGGGTACTACGGCGGTGTGCATCCCTCTGAGAGGAAGGAATACACGGAACATCTGCCTCTGGTGAGATTCCCAGAACCGGAAGAAGTGGTGATTCCTCTGTCCATGCATGCAGGCGCTCCGGCAAATCCTGTGGTACAGGTGGGCGATACGGTAAAGGTGGGCCAGAAAATCGGCGAATCGGCAGGCTTTATCAGCAGCAATATCCATTCCAGTGTCAGCGGAACGGTGATCGCGATTGAGGAGCATGCACACGCTACTAGAGGTACCTGCCTGTCAGTTGTGATAAAATCGGATGGAAAGAATACATTGGATGAAACAGTGCAGCCTAAGGGTGATTTGGACAGCCTGACTCCTGATGAGATTGTGGAGATCGTGAAAGAAGCAGGCATCGTTGGCATGGGCGGCGCAGGTTTCCCCACTTCTGTAAAACTTAAACCGCCAAAGCCTATTGATACGATTTTGTTAAACGGTTGTGAATGCGAACCCCTGCTGACAGCGGATCATCGGGTACTCTTAGAATTTGCGGATGACGTGGTATACGGCCTGAAGGCTGTGATGAAAACGGTGAACGCAGAGCGGGGCGTAATCGTCATTGAGGATAACAAGCCGGATGCCATTGAACTGATGCAGGAAAAAGTTGCAAATATCGGTAACATGGAAGTATTCGTAGCAAGAACCAAATACCCACAGGGTGCTGAGAAAACTCTGATCAAACGTGTCATGGGCAGACAGGTTCCAAGCGGCGGACTCCCGGCAGATGTTGGCGTTGTGGTAGATAATATCAGTACTGTGAAAGCAATTTCCGATGCGATCCAGAAGGGTATGCCGCTGATCGAGCGTGTTGCAACCGTAACAGGCGAGAAGATCAAGAATCCTGGCAACTTTATCATCAAGATCGGTACCAGCGTAAAAGAGCTGATCGATTACTGCGGCGGATTTACAGATGACGATGTTCTGGTTAAGATG
>CAJLNC010000071.1 GCA_905207905.1 uncultured Lachnospiraceae bacterium
AACCCACGTATCTAGCTTGGAAGGCTAGTGTTCTACCATTGAACTACACCCGCATGTAAAATTTATTCTCTTTTTCTTGAGCACTCCAAGAGTATAACACACTTTTTTTATTCTTGCAAGCATTAATTTAATTTTTTTCACTTTTTTGCTTGCAAAAAAGACAGAGAAACCTCTGCTTTCATTAAAAATTTTTATAGAAACAGAGGTTTCTTGTGAAAACAGGACTTTTCATAAAGCTGTTTTCTCTCCTGCTTCCTCTCATCCGAGAGAACGCACACTTTCCCGCTCAATAAACTGGGTACAAACCTGTATCTTCAGTTTGGGACTCTCCGGCTCCTGCATCATCTCCCGGAGACGCCGCACTGCAAACCGTCCAATCTCCTGCTTAGGAACCCGCAATGTAGTAAGAGAAGGAGAAGAAATGGAGGAGAAGGACAGGTCGTCAAATCCCACCACCGATACATCCTCTGGAATCCGGATTCCATACTCTCTCATGGCCTTCATTGCTCCCAGAGCAATCATATCGTTATCTGCAAAATACGCAGTTGGAAGCTCTGGTTTTCCCTCCAGAAAACGTTTCATATCCCGGTAAGCTCCATCCATGTCAGATGTCAAAGTCACTATATACTCTTCTTTCATGGACAAATGGGCTTTCTGAAGCGCAGTCTGATATCCCACTCTCCTGGAACGAAAAGGTTTAATTCTCATGCTCCCCTGAAGGTAGCCAATCTGACGATGCCCTCTTCCAATCAAATATTCCGTAGCCATTCTGGCCGAATCCGCATTATTGATCAGCACCGCATTAAAAGTCATATCTTCTTTCCAATAATCAATCACCACAAACGGTGTTGTCATCCCCCGGATCAATTCTACATCTTCATCCATAAGCTCCGTTCCAAGAAGGATCACAACAGAAGCCTTATCGTTCTGCAGCCAACGCATCTGTTCCTCATAATTACTTTCCCGCTTGTCCAGATGGCACATTACCATTTCCATGCCGCAGGCCCGGCACTCCTGCTCTGCTCCGGCAATCATCAATGGAAAAAAAGGCGTCTCCTCCACAATCACCCCATTTCTTTTAAACATCACAAATTTTACTTTTCTGATTTTGTTCTCGTCAAAATATCCAAGATTCTGAGCCGCTTTTAAAATCTTTGCAGAGGTCTCTGCGTTGACTCCCTTTTTGTAATTTAATGCGTTCGAAACCGTGGCAGGTGAAAAACCTGTAATCTCGCTAATCTGTTTAATGCTAACTTTCATAACCGCCGCCTTTCTTCCTCAACTGCTGTAAAATAGGGAAGCTTCCCTCTGCAATTTTAATTTTATCAAAAAAATTATAAAAATATTTTATATGTTTTTTTAATTTTACAGCAAAATCCGATAAAACGCAACTTATATCTATTTCTATATGCTAAACATCCGTGTACATGGAACAACACCAAAAATCCAGTAAGTTTCATGGTTTGAGGCGTCTCGTCCTATGTATGCTGATGCTAACTTCTTCCCCGCGTACCATCTTAAACAGATCTAATCTACTAATCCTATTTTTTCAGTTTCTTTACTGCATCCGCTCATTCAGATCCCGAACACTGTCCCTCTCAATAAACTGAGTGCAGGCCTGAATTTTCAGTTTTGTTCCATCCCCGTCCTGAATGATATCCCGCAGGCGGCGCACTGCCATTCTTCCCATCTCCTGTTTAGGCACCCGAAGCGTAGTCAGTTGTGGTGTAAAAATCGAAGAAAAAGACAAGTCATCAAAGCCAACCACAGAAACATCCTCCGGGATTCTGATACCAAATTCCTGAAGTGCTTTCATGGCTCCCAAAGCAATCATATCATTATCTGCAAAATAGGCAGTAGGAAGCTTAGGACTGTCCTGCAAAAATTTCTTCATATCATTGTATGCGCCATCCATATCCGGAGACAAGGTGATCACATATTCCTTCCGCAGGCTCAGTCCGGCTTTTCGCAAAGTATTATAATACCCGGAGGCTCTGGAACGAAAAGGTTTGATTCGGAGACTTCCCTGAAGATAACCAATCTCCTGATGACCTTTCCCAATAAGATATTCCGTAGCCATCCTAGCCGAATCCGCATTGTTAATCAGCACTGCATCAAAATACATATCCTCCTTCCAATAGTCAATCACCACCAGAGGGCCGGACATTCCCCTAATCAGCTCCAGATCTTCCGCTTCGTCCATCAGCTCTGTTCCCAAAAGAATCACCGCTGAGGTATTATCCTGCTGCAGCCACTTTACCTGCTCCTTATAATTAGCATCCCGCCTGTCTAAGTTGTACATCATCATTTCCATGCCGCAAGCTCTGCACTCCTGCTCCACCCCCGTCACCATCAACGGGAAGAAAGGCGTGTCATCCACCACCGCCCCATTTCTCCGGTACATTACAAATTTCACCCTAGTGATCCGGTTTTCATCGAAATATCCCAGATCCCTAGCAGCTTTTATGATCTTTGCGGAAGTTTCCGCATTTACCCCCTTCTTATAATTCAGTGCATTGGATACGGTTGCTGGTGAGAATCCGGTAACTTCGCTGATCTTTTTTATGTTTACCTTCATTGCCTTCCTCCTCGCTTACTTTTCTGTCTCTATCTGGTACGCACCATCTCCACAGCTTCCTTCCAGCCCGCATATTTCTGCTGTCGCAACCCCATCTCCATCAGAGGTTGGTAATTGGTTCGCTTTATTTTCCCGAAGATATCTTTCGTATAAATGCCTGCTGAAAGACCGGCCGCATAGGCGGCTCCAATGCCGGAAAGCTCCTCTGCATCCGGAACCCTCACTGGGATTCCCAACATATCACTCTGGAACTGCATTAGATACTGATTTTTAGTGGGGCCTCCGTCCACTCGCAGCTCGCCAATCTGAATGCCGGAAGCCTGGCTCATCAAACGGACAATATCCGTGATCTGATACACAATGCAATCTAAGGCCGCCCGCACTACTTCACATTTTCCGGTGGTTCTGGTGATTCCGCTGATAATCCCCTTTGCCTTACTGTCCCAATAGGGGGCTCCCAATCCAGAAAAGGCCGGCACCAGGTAGGTATGATCCTTAGGATTTGCCTCTCTTGCCAGAGTCTCCGTCTCCCCTGCAGAAGTGATCAGCTTCAGATCCTCCTTCAGCCAGGTAATCACAGCTCCCGTATAGTTAATATTTCCCTCCAGAACATAGTTGACTTTTCCGCCCATAGACCACGCCAGAGAGGTAACCACTCCCAAATCTGTAAATACCGGCTGCTCTCCGATATTCATCATAATAGAAGACCCGGTACCGTAGGTAGTTTTGATCATTCCCTTTTCCAGGCATCCCTGACCCAATAAAGCCCCATGGGAATCTCCCAAAACTCCGCAGATGGGGATAGGATGATCCAAATATCCTTCGAAATCTGTGCTTCCGTAATCTCCGTCTGAATCCGTCACTCTGGCCATACAGCTCTCATCAATCCCAAACAGCGCTAAAAGCTCCGAATCCCAACAAAGTTTTCGAATATTAAACAACTGTGTCCTAGATGCATTTGAGTAATCTGTCTGAAAACGTTCTCCTTTTGTAAGCCGGTAAACCAGCCAGCTGTCAATAGTTCCACAGGCGATCTCTTCTTTTTCTGCCGCCTCTTTCACTCCGGACACATTCTGAAAAATCCATGAGAGCTTGGCTGCAGAAAAATAGGGAGAAAGCTGCAGACCAGTGCGTTCCTTCACCATGGCTCCGACTCCTTTTGTATCCAACTCCTCACAGATCGCTGCCCCTCTGGCACATTGCCACACAATGGCATGGTACACTGGCTTCCCGGTACGCTTATTCCAGCAGGCAGCAGTTTCCCTTTGATTGCTGATGCCCACAGCCGTCAGCTCAGATTTGTCAATCCCTGCCTTTTCCACCAGATTCTTTACTGCTTGAATGGTATTGCTGTAAATTTCCTCAAGATCATGTTCTACCCAGCCTTTTTCATCTATAATCTGCCGATGGGGCAAGTCTGTCCTGCAAAGCAGGTTACCCTTCTCATCAAACAGAAGTGCCTTCGTCCCCTGGGTACTCTGGTCAATGCCCAACACATACTTCGCCATATATTTTTCCCTTCTTTTTTCTATTTATCTCTAATATCACAAAGGCCGCCGCCAGCGGTCTGAAACAACCCTCTCCAGCAGCGGCCATCTATCCTATCAGGCTAATGCTTCCTCAACTATCTTTGCAATTCCCTGAGCATTCAGCCCGTAATGATCAAACACCTCTCTGGAGGTTCCAGTGATCACCGGGGCATCTGGAAGTGCCATATTTATCACTTTTCTGGGACAATTTGCAGCAACTACCTGGCTGACCATAGAACCAAGTCCTCCAAAGGGGGAATGTTCTTCCACACTCACTACGATCTTAGCATTTCCTGCCGCCTTCTTGATTCCTTCTTCATCCAACGGCTTTACACAGTACATATCCAGTACCGTAACACGAATGCCTTTTTCTTTCAGAAGCTCTGCCGCTTCATAAGCTGGTCTTACCATTTCTCCACAGGCAATAATGGCTGCATCGGTTCCTTCGCAGAGTACGGTAGCTTTGTCCATCTCAAAAGGAACCTTGCCTTCCTCATAAATATCTTCCACAGGATTTCTTCCCACCCGAATGTATGCCGGCTTTTCATCCTTTAAAAGAGCCTCCACCAGGCATCTAGTCTGGAACCGGTCGCTGGGAATATACACTCTCATATTGGGAATCGCTGCCATGGCTGCAATATCCTGTGCGGAATGATGGCTCATGCCAAGAGCTCCATAACTTACACCTCCACTAATGCCGATCAGTTTTACATTGGTATTGGAATAAGCGCAGTCGATCTTCGCCTGCTCATAACTTCTGGTAGACAAAAAGCAAGCTGGAGATGCCGCATAAGGCTTCTTGCCACATTTTGCCAAACCGGCAGAAATACTCACCAAATTCTGTTCCGCAATCCCTGTCTCCACAAACTGCTGCGGATAAGCATTTGCAAAGGGTGTCATTGACGCGGATCCTCTGGAATCGCTGCACAGTACTACAATATCCCTATCCTTTTTTGCCTGCTCCATCAGCACATCGCAGATAGCCTGGCGGTTTGCAATCTTATTCATGAAGCGCAGCCTCCCTTCTGGTTTCCAGATCACTCATGATCTGGGTATATTCTTCCTCTGTAGGTACTTTGTGGTGCCAGTTTGCCTTATCCTCCATCACAGAAGAACCAAATCCCTTTATGGTATTGGCAACTACCACAGTGGGGCAGCCTTTTACTGTCTTGGCCTCGTCAAAGGCCTTGTTCAGCGTTGGGATGTCGTTTCCGTTTACACTGATCACATGCCATCCGAAGCTGGCAAAACGCTCCTCCAGACAGTCATGGTGCATCACATCCTCCGTAGAGCCGGAGATCTGCAGACGGTTTCGATCTACCACAGCGCAAAGATTATCAAGCTTGTACTGAGAAGCAGCCATCACGCCCTCCCAGACAGAACCTTCTGCCAGCTCCCCATCTCCCATCACTACATAAACTCTGGAAGGACTTTCATTCATCTTCTCAGCCAGCGCCATCCCCACGCAGACCGGAAGACCGTGTCCTAAGGAACCAGAATTCATCTCAATACCCGGCAGCTTATTGTTAGGGTGTCCGATAAAGGGAGAACCGAATTTAGAAAACTCTTCAATCACCTGCTCAATAGGGAAAAAGCCTTTTTCTGCTAAAACCGCATACAGCGCCTCCACAGAATGGCCCTTGCTGAGAATGAATTTATCCCGCTTGGGATCTGTCCAGTTCTCAGGCCCCACATTCATTGCATGAAAATATAAAGATACTAATGTATCCATAACGCTCATATCGCCGCCGATATGTCCCGCTTTTCCCGACATAATCATCCGCACCACATCCTGGCGCAGCCGAAAGGACTTTGCTGTTAAATTTTCCATAGTCTCCTCCTTCTTTCCCTCTCATTCACCTCGAAGATACGCTTTCACCTGTTCCTCCACCGGGTCATACAGATCCGGCTTGATGCCCATATACTTACATGCCTCATACAGCACCGGAACCACATCCTTATGGATACCTACACAGTGATGGATGTACGGGCCTTCCACAATCTTAGCCTCCAAACGTTTGATATTTTCTACCTCAACCCACAGATAAGTGCCCATGCCCTTGGGGCCGTCCACACCTTTCGCGTTGCCAAGAAGCAAAGAGTACTCTCCATTGTCCCCGTCAAAACGTGCCAGCGTCACCAAACCATGCTTTGCCTCTGCAGTGATAGCTCCCGGATGGTCAAAGGCCAGCGGATAGGTGATCTTCGGTGTCTCTTTAGCCACAGAGATGGGCCAGGGGCCGCAGTGCTGAAGCAGCTCGCCGTTGGGAATATCCGGATGACGGATAGTCCAGTCTGCAAAAAAGCTTCTGTCTGTATCCATACCGGCAGCCTCCACCAGCAAAGCAGTGATGGCTCCGTGGATATCCGTTTCGCAGACTACCGGGATTCCCTCCTCATTCAGCAGAGAATTGGCAGCACAGGGCATGATCCCTAGCTCGCACTGAAGCTGATTCCAGCACTGGATCGCCACAGCCTGACAACCGTACTTCACCGTAAGATTCTTCATGGCCACTTTAAGGGCTGCCACGTTCTCCAGCTCATTCTCCTTAATCTGAATCTCCATATTCTCCCGACAGTAGTCGATGACCTTTTCCACCTCTGTGCCCTCTTCCTTGGCCCTCTTCACTTCATCAGTCAGCTCCGGCATAGGAATGGGGGACAACTGAATATTGAATTTCTCCAGCAGTTCTCCTTCGTTGCACATGGTTGTCCAAAAATCAAAAGGCCTGGTGGAAATCTGTAAAATCCGCATATTCCGAAAAGTTCTCACTACGTTGCAGACCGCCAGAAAATCTTTGACTCCCCGCTCAAACACCGGATCATTCAATCTGCAGTTGGTCATATAGGTAAAAGGAACTCGAAATCTGCGCAGCACCTTGCCTGTGGCAAAGAGCCCGCACTGAGTATCTCTTAAACGGACACCGTCCGGCTCCGGACGTTCATCTAAAGGTCCCCACAAAAGCACAGGAACATTCAGCTCCTTCGCCAATCTGGCGCACTCATATTCTGTACCGAAATTACAGTGAGGAAGAAATAATCCGTCAATCTTCTCTGCCTTAAACTTCTCTGCAATCTTTCTTCTGTCTTCATCGTTGTAAAGCAGACCTTCTTCATTAATATCTGTGATATCTACAAAATCAACGCCCAACTCCTCCAGACGCTTTGCCGTCAGTCCCCGGTATTTGATAGCGTCCGGAGCACTGAAAATACTTCTTCTGGTAGGCGCAAATCCAATCTTAATATGTGCCATAACTTACCTCCTTGATTATTGTGTCGATAGTACAGCGAATATAAATGAACCGCTCTATTTATTTGTCTGATTGTTCGATTACATCCTTATCGTTAATCGTTGTACTAGGCCGGAAATGCCACCCCTGCCCGTAAGATAATATTGGGATAGGGTGTAAATTCTCCAGTGCGCACTGCAAATTTTACCTGAGCAGACAGCTCCTTCAGCTGTATATGAGGGATCTCTTCCTCCTCTGCCCCAGCTAACTTTTCTCTGATGTAAGCCAGCAGACGGGGATTCTTCTGCTCAATCTCTTCTGCAATGGTGTATGCCTCCACCACCGTCTCGCCAAGAATGGCGTCCATAGTCTGCTCAAAGGTGGGAACTCCTCCGCAGAGGGCAAGATCCACAATGGGCACTCCCTTGGGAATGGGCATTCCTGCGTCTCCCACCATAAACAGATCCTTGTGTCCCAGGGCTGCAATATAACCAGCCAGCTGGGCATTCAAAACACCGCCTTTTTTCATATTCAGGAACCCTCCTTTGTCGTTATTTGTTTTCGTTGCGAGCCTGCAGAGCAATCTTAGCCTGCAGATTTCTCTGAGTCTGATCGATGACTACTGCCAGGATGATCACCATACCGCGGATGACATTCTGCCAGAAATCAGACACACCGCACATAGTCATACCGTCATTGATTACGCCGATTACAAAAGCTCCCACCACAGTACCTAAAATAGTGCCGGATCCGCCTGCCATGGAAGTGCCTCCAAGAACAGTAGCTGCGATGGCGTTCATCTCCCAGCCATCTCCGGACTTTGGATGAGCTGCGGACAACTGAGCAGTGTTGATGATACCAACCCATGCTGCACAGAAGCCAGAAATCATATAAACCAGAATTTTAATCTTATCTGCCTTGATACCAGAAAGGCGGGCAGACTTCTCATTGCCTCCTACTGCCAGCACATACCATCCAAAGGGCAACTTTTTTAACAGAATTAGCGCAATCACCGCCAGAATAGCGAATACATACACACCGGCAGGAATGTTGGCTAGGTTGCTTCCCAGGGCCTTAAAACCAGTATTGCCCAGTCCCTCATATCCTCCCAGATCGGAGAAGGTAGCTCCGCCGGAACGCAGGTTCGCAAATCCGCGGCAGATATACATGGTACCAAGAGTGGCAATAAAAGGAGCCACATTCAGTTTTGTGATGATCAGACCATTGATGGCTCCGATCAGGCAGCCTGCCAGAAGCATCAATACCACGATCACCGGAACGCTGAAATAAAGAGTCACACCTGCAAAAGGAAGCACCAAACCTTCCTGAAGCAGTCCTCCGGTAAGCATTCCTACAAGTCCCACAACAGAACCTACGGACAGATCAATACCTCCAGTAATAATTACAAAGGTCATTCCAAGAGCCAGAATACCATATAAGGATACATGCTTTGCCACCATGGTCAGCGTGGCAGAAGATAAGAAATTACTTCTAGCAATGCTGAAAAAGATCACCAGCAGGATCAGCACAATAAAGGTACGGCCCTTTAAAATTGTCATTAAAATTTGATTTGAATCTTTTGATTTTTTCATCGAATAGCTCCTTCCCCGCCTTATGCACTTTTTCCGGTTCCCAATCCGGCGTAAGAGGTACGCACAAGGGCATCTTCACAAATTTCATCGCCGACCAGCTCGCCGGTACATTTGCCATTGGACAATACGTAAATCCTGTCCGCAATAGCCATAATCTCTTTTAACTCAGAAGATATCACAATAATGGAAAGTCCTCTCTCCGAGAATTCGTGGATAATCTCAAAGACCTCCGTCTTTGCTCCAATATCAATACCTCTGGAAGGTTCATCCAGCAAAAGCACGGTAGGATTGGTCAAAAGGCCTTTTCCGATCACCACTTTCTGCTGGTTTCCTCCGGAGAGGGACAGAATGGGAAGCTTCTTGTCTGCCACCTTGATGTGGATATCTTTGATCTCTGCATCTACTGCCGTTTCCTCTTCCTTATTGTTCAGGAAAATCCCCTTCACATACTTCTGTAGGGATGCAATGGAGGTATTTTTGCAGATATCCAGTGTCTGAATCAGTCCCTGTCTCTGCCGATCCTCCGGCACCAGTGCAAACCCATTCTTGATCTGATCAGAAACACTTCGGATCTTCAACGGCTTACCCTTATAGATCACTTCTCCTGTGTGTTCCGGATGAAGGCCCATCAAACACTCAAACAGTTCGCTTCGTCCGGCTCCCAAAAGGCCATAGATACCAAGCACCTCACCCTTTTTCAGGTACATGCTCACATCATCCAGCAGCCATCCCCCACCTTTCTTAGGAAGGCGCAGATGATTGATTTCCAGAACTTTTTCCGCTTTGGTAAGATCAATGGAACGTTCAAACCGATGATACTGGGTATTTTTGCCCACCATATTCTCAACGATCCAACTCAGATCAATATCCTTTACATCCGCATCTGCCACATACTTTCCGTCCCGAAGGATCGTGACATGGTCTCCGATCTCCATAATCTCCTCCAGACGATGAGATATGTATACAATAGAAATTCCCTGCTCCAGAAGTTCTCTCATGATTTTAAAGAGCACTTTCACTTCTGCAGCTGACAGAGAGGATGTAGGCTCGTCCATGATCAGCACCCGCAAATCATCCTGAATCAGATTTCTCGCAATCTCTACCATCTGCTGCTGACCCACTCTCAGATCTCCTACCATAGTCTCCGGTGGAATCTCATGCTCTAGGTGCTTTAAGATCTTTTCTGCGCCCTTTATATGCTCTCTGTCATTGAGGAAGGGCCCATTTTTATGCTCATGGCCTACAAAGATATTCTGATATACCGTCATATTAGGAAAAAGGCTCAATTCCTGATGGATAATTCCGATGCCCTTTGCCCTGGCTGCATTCGTATCCTTAAAGTAAACTTCCTGGCCGTCCATATACATCTTTCCAGCAGAGGGCTGCTCGATTCCTGCGATCATTTTCATCAGAGTGGACTTTCCAGCCCCATTCTCTCCGATGAGTACATTCACCTTTCCTTTTAAAAGATCAAAGGAAACGCCGTCCAAAGCCTTTGTACCAGGGTATATTTTATCTATTTTTTCACAATGGAGAACAACATTTGGATCATCAAACATAATGCTCCTCCTCTTTTATTCGATTGTCATTGCTACAGGAGTAATGGTAATAGTACCATTGCTTTCCACTGCTGCTCCAGTGAAGGTCACCTTCTTACCCGCCGCGCTCTCATCCAAAGCCAGCGGTGCAACCACCTGCGCATCTACTTCTTTATTCAGAGCTTTTGCATATTGAGACCATTCAGTCTGATTGGTAAAGCTCTCAAAGGTCTTAATAGTCTGGGTGTCCCGGATCGCTGTTCCGGAATAAACACCCCCTGCCTGTATCTTGATCTGGGCATCTCCGCTGTATCCTTCCGGTTCTATCAGCAGAAAATGCTTCGGTGTTTCTGTATTAAACTCTGTGATCACTGCTGTTCCGGCAACCACAGCGCCGCTCCCCACGCCATCTCCGTTTAAGAGTTCTGTAAGATCCACAGCCTTTCCGGTAAGCTCCTCCACCACACTAGCCCAATCGCTGCCAGATTCTGCGCTGGAGTCAAATACTTCCTTCCCTGAATAAGCTGCTTCCTCTCCGATGGGGACTACTGTCACAAAGCCGCATCCGGTAAGAGAGACTGCCAGTAATGCCGAAACTGCAAATAGGGGTATTCTTTTCTTCATTTTTCATCTTCTCCTTGCCGTTTTTTTATACAAAAGGGCGGCGCACTGCACCGCCCTTATAATCACTTTCGCCTCAGACTGTACATAAGGTATCTGTACAATCCCAAACAATTATTACAAAATTACTCTGTATAAACAAATCCTGCCAGATTCTCTACATTATCAGCAGTAATTGCGATACAGGGGATCAACTGTTTCTCAGATTCCGGAGCAGTTCCGTTTAAGTAAGCGTCTGCCTGCTGTACAGCCATCTCAGTAATCAGAGCGATCTGCTGAAGAGCAGTACCTACCATATGTCCATCTTTGATGTATGCTGCTGCATCGTCAGAACCATCTACACCGATGATCTTGATATCTTCCCGTCCTGCATCCAGACAAGCCTGTACAGCGCCGCATGCCATGGTGTCATTTCCGCAGATGATACCAGTGATCTCAGGATTGGACTGAAGGATCGCTTCCGTTTTCTCATAAGCCTCTGTCTGATCCCAGTTAGCGGACTGCTGAGCTACCATCTCCAGATCCGGATACTCATCAATCACAGAATGGAAGTTCTCGGAACGCACCTGACAGTTGGTATCAGATTCAAGTCCAAGCAGCTCTGCATATTTGCCTTCATAATTCATAGCCTCAACCCATGCTTCTGCGATGGCTGCTGCCCCCTGTGCGTTATCAGCTACCAGCTGAGCTGCTGCCAAACCAGTCTGATTGATCTCACGGTCAACCAGGAATGTGGGAATACCTGCATCGTATGCCTTCTGCACTGCCTCAATGGATGCGTCTGCACCTGCATTGTCACAGATAATAGCTGCTGCGCCGTCTGCGATGGCTGCCTCAAACATCTCCAGCTGTTTGGAAGCATCATCATCATGAGACTGACATTTTACTTCATATCCCAATTCTTCACCGGTAGCAGTTGCAATATCCTGGACAGTCTTAAAATAAATATTAGAAGGAGAGGGAGTAATGCAGTAGATAATCTTGCTTCCGCCGCCAGGAAGAAGTTCGCCTGCTTCAGCCTCTGTTGCTTCGGCAGCAGCCTCAGTAGCAGCTTCTGTTGTCTCTTCTGCCATAGCCATTCCTGCAAATGCGCTTCCCACCATGGCTGCTGTCATCAAACCTGCCAATACTTTTTTCATCTTCATAATGATTCCTCCTTTAAAATAAATAATTTATTTCCGGGTTTCTGTCCCCGTCCCTTATAGT
>CAJLNC010000072.1 GCA_905207905.1 uncultured Lachnospiraceae bacterium
AGGATCTACCGCATTTCCTTTGGACTTACTCATCTTCTGTCCGTTTTCATCCTGAACATGTCCCAGAACAATAACATTTCTGTAAGGAGCCTTGTTAAACAGCAGGGTAGACTCTGCCAGAAGGGAGTAGAACCATCCTCTGGTCTGATCCACAGCTTCAGAGATAAACTGAGCCGGGAACTGCTGCTCAAATACTTCTTTATTTTCAAAGGGATAGTGATGCTGGGCAAAAGGCATGGCCCCGGAGTCAAACCAGCAGTCGATCACCTCAGGTACCCGGTGCATGGTTTTGCCGCACTTGGGACAGGGAATGGTGATCTCATCAATATAGGGGCGGTGCAGTTCCACCGTCTTGGCCGCCTCATTACCGCTCATCTCAAAGAGTTCCTGACGGCTGCCGATAGAATGCATATGGCCGCAGTCCTCACAGTACCAGATATTCAAGGGAGTTCCCCAGTAACGGTTTCTGGAAATGCCCCAGTCCTGCACGTTCTCCAGCCAGTCTCCGAAGCGGCCCTTGCCGATGCTCTCCGGAATCCAGTTGATCGTATTATTGTTGGCGATCAGCTGCTCTTTTACAGCAGTCATCTTAATAAACCAGGATTCTCTTGCATAGTAGATCAGCGGAGTATCGCAGCGCCAGCAGTGGGGATACTCATGTTCAAAGTTGGGAGCCTCATAGAGCTTCCCTTCCTTCTCCAGATCCACCAGAATAGGCTTATCCGCATCTTTTACAAACATGCCACCGTAGGGAGTCTCCGGGCTCATCTCACCCTTGCCGTCCACAAACTGTACAAAGGGCAGGTCATAATTGCGGCCCACCCGGCCGTCATCCTCACCAAAGGCGGGAGCAATGTGGACAATACCGGTACCGTCTGACATGGTCACATAGGTATCGCACACTAAGAAGTGGGCTTTTTTGTGCTGCTTTTCTGCTGCTTCTCCTGCGCAGGCAAATAAAGGCTCGTATTCCCGGTACTCCAGATCCTTACCCTTGCAGGTCTCCAGAATCTCATAGGCCTTTATGCCCTTCTCCTCGTCTCCCAGCTTTCCAAGCACCTTGTCTAACAGTGCCTCTGCCATGTAATAGGTATAGCCGTCCGCAGCCTTCACCTTGCAGTAGCTCTCCTCCGGATGGGTACAGAGAGCCAGATTGGAGGGCAGCGTCCAGGGCGTGGTGGTCCATGCCAGGAAATATGCGTCCTCATCCTTTGCCTTAAAGCGGACAATGGCAGAGCGCTCCTTTACTGTCTTATAGCCCTGAGCCACCTCCTGGGCAGACAGGGGAGTTCCGCAGCGGGGACAATAGGGAACTACCTTAAAGCCCTTGTACAAAAGGCCTTTGTCCCAGATCTCCTTCAATGCCCACCACTCGGACTCAATATAATCGTCATGATAAGTCACATAAGGATGATCCATATCTGCCCAGAAACCAACGGTACCGGAGAAATCCTCCCACATACCCTTGTATTTCCAAACGCTCTCCTTACACTTATCAATAAAGGGAACCAGACCGTACTCTTCGATCTGTTCCTTTCCATCCAAGCCCAAAAGCTTTTCCACTTCCAGCTCTACCGGAAGTCCGTGGGTGTCCCATCCAGCCTTTCTGGGAACCATCTTTCCCTTCATGGTCTGATATCTGGGAATCATATCCTTGATCACCCTGGTGAGCACATGGCCGATATGGGGCTTTCCGTTGGCAGTGGGGGGCCCATCATAGAAGGTATACATTGGGCTGCCTTCCCTCTGCTTCATGCTCTTTTCAAAAATCTGATTTTCTTTCCAGAAATTTTCTGTATTTTTTTCCCGGTCAACAAAATTCAAGTTTGTCGAAACTTTATCGTATAACATGTTCTTCCTCCTTCAGAAGAATAGAAATATCCTGTTTTTACGCCTGATTGCGCAACTTTCATTATTACATAAAGGGGGGCTTTTGTCAATTTTTTTGCCGCGAATCAGGCAATCATCAGCGCAAAATCACTATAAAATAAAAAATTGCAAACAAAACTTTCCTGCAGCTCCCCCTGCTACCCCTCAGTCTCCTCAGACGGCATCAATTTTTTGATAGGCTTATGAAGAAGCAGGCTGTTCACCCAGGCCAGAAAGGAAAAGCCGCAGAGCAGCCATACCAGAAGCCCATACGCAATGGTATAGCCGTTCCAGAAGGTGAGCAAGACGGCTCCCACCAGCACTGCGATCATGCAGAAAGTCCTTGGCAGCTGGGCCAGGGAAAGCAGCAGCGCATTTTTCATCGTTCGGAACACGGTATTATAAAACCTGGACTGAAGAGGAAACACATACACAAAAATCATCAGCCAGATCAGAGTGCCCAGATACACCGCCAGCCGCATAAGGGTGCCCAAAGTCCCTTCCACTCCGTTTACCAGGTAGAAGTCCAGTCCCAAAATGCCTGCAAAGACTGCCATCACCAGCCAGATGACTGTGGACTGGCGAAAGTTTTCTTTGAACGAACGAAAAAAGGATTTTGTAATATACCCCTCCTCCTGATCCCGCATTTTCAGCATCACATAGCACAGGGCAGTGACAGCGGCCCCAATGGTCACAATGGGAAGGCAGCATAGAATAAATATAAGATTCAAGATCATCATGTCCGCTGCCCGGGACATTTTCTGAAACAGCGGACCGTCTATATTAAAGATACCCATCCTTACCTCCTTTCATTCTTTCCCAGCAGAGGCTGTATCCACTCCCAGATATCCTGATAGACATCCTGCCGGTTCCGTTCATTGAGGATCTCATGGCGGTCATTGGGATAAAGCCTGCATTCCACCTGCTTTACCCCTGCGGATCGCACTGACACAACCGCCTGCTTTACGCCCAGTCCGTAATTTCCCACCGGGTCATCCTCCCCTGCAATAAAAAACACCGGAAGGTCCTTTGGCATCCTTGCCAGATTTTTCGGTTTGGTAAGATAATGGATACTGTAAAGCATATGGTAGTAGCCGTTCAGCGTAAAAGTAAACCGGGTGCGCCGATCCGCCCTGTAAGCATCCACCACCGCCTCGTCTGTGGACAGCCAGTCCTGAGGCGTCCGCACAGGCTCAAATTTTTTATTAAAATTTCCCATAACCATTCTGGTTACCAGACGGCTTCTGTGCTCCCATCCAAAAAACAGCGCAAGAACACGGCAAAATCCCATACCAAACCGCGTCTCTAGGGCTGAATGCCAGCCCGTTCCGCAGATAATAGCTCCATCCAGCCATTTTCCATGAATGCAAAGATACTGCCTTGCCAGAAAGGATCCCATGCTGTGACCCAAAAGGATGTAGGGAACTCCGTGGTATTTCTCCTGGGTGATCCTCTGCAGCTCTCTCATATCTGCAAGAAGCATCTTATTTCCCTCTGTTCTGGCAAAATATCCCCAATATTTCTCTGACCGAACGGAATCTCCATGGCCCAGGTGGTCATTTCCCACCACCGCCACCCCATGGTTGTTCAAAAAACGGGCAAACTCATCGTACCGTTCGATAAATTCCTGCATCCCGTGGGCAATCTGAAGAACGCCCCTCACTGGCCCATCCGGGATCCACTCTACTGCATGAATCTGGGTCAGCCCATCTGCCGAAGGGTATTTGAAATGTGTGATCTGCGGCATTTTTTCACCTTCCTTTACACAATAAATCTGTAAGCCGTGCAAACTGCTGCAATGTAAGGGCCTCCCCCCGAATATTTTCCGGCACTCCCATTTCTCTCAGCGCTTCTGCCACCGCCGCCTTAGAAAAGGGGATCTCCGGGGAATTGTTCAGCCCGTTCATCATAGTCTTTCGTCTCTGATTAAAGGAAGCACGGATAATCTTAAACAGCATTCCTTCATCCTGCACCTGCACCGGCAAAGTCTCATGGCAGGTAAGCCGGATCACTGCGCTGCCGATCTTTGGTCTTGGCATAAAGCAGTTGGGAGGCACGTTTGCAGCAATGTACGGTTGGGAATAATACTGCACTGCCAGAGACAGCGCCCCGTAATCTTTGGTGCCTGGCCCTGCCTGCATCCGCTCCGCCACTTCTTTCTGCACCATCACCGTAATACTCTGCACAGGAACATGTTTTTCAAACAGCCCCATAATAATGGGGGTAGTAATATAGTAGGGAAGATTGGCCACGATCTTCACCGGCCGTCCCCCGTTGTGTTTCCTCACCAGCTCCTCCAGATCTACCTTAAGAATATCCTGGTTGATCACTGTCACATTGGAATACTCCGCCAGAGTTTCCTCCAGTATGGGGATCAGCATCTTATCGATCTCCACAGAGATCACCTCCCTGGCCGCCTCTGCCAGGTACTGGGTCAGCGTCCCGATACCGGGGCCAATCTCCACTACGCAGTCTTCCCTTGTGATCTCTGCCGCTGCGATGATCTTATCCAGCACATGGGAATCGATCAAAAAATTCTGACCGAATTTCTTCTGGAAAGCAAACTCATATTTTTTGATAATTTCAATAGTCTTTTGCGGATTTGATAACTTCTCCATAGTTTCCTTTCTGCTCTGCAATTGCCCGGCCCGCCTGACCGGGCTCCTATCTGTTTTCTTTTTCCTTCTGCCTGGAGTCCCTGGCGGCTTTCTCTCTCCCTCCGCCCGGGGTTCTTGACGGCTTTGTCTCTCCTTCTGCCTGGAGTCCCTGGCGGCTTTCTCTCTCCCTCCGCCCGGGATCTCTGGCGGCTTTCTCTCTCCTTCTGCCAGGAGTCCCTGACGGCCTTCTCTCTCCCTCCGTCCGGGGTCTCTGCTACTTTTGTCTCTCTTTTACTCCTTGACAGAAAGCTGTTGAAAAAATGAAAAAAGAGAGACAGCAAAAGAAAAAGCGTTCCAGGGCTTCCCCCATCCAATAAATGTCTGATGGGACATCCCTCCAGCCGGATCCGGCCGGAAAACTCCGGCCAGCCGGGACAGCGGGAACTTTGAACTCTTCTTTTGCGGCATCTCTCTATTCCTTAAAGACGGTACAGGTTTTTTGCATTTTCAAACATCACATCTTCTACCCGATCCTCTGTCAGTCCTTTGATGGCAGCGATCTCCTTCACCACCTGGGGAAGGTAGAGAGAGCTGTTGCGCTGACCTCTGTGAGGTTCCGGGGCAAGATAAGGACAATCTGTCTCCGTCACCAGATATTCCAGGGGAATATCCTTTACTACTTCCTTTAACACTCTGGCATTCTTAAAGGTAACTACCCCTCCGATACCCAGATAATAGCCCATGCGGACGTATTCCCTGGCGATTTCCAGAGAACCGGAAAAACAGTGGATCACTCCGCCGGTACTGCCGGCATGTTCTGACCGGATAATCTCCAGAGTCTCCTGGGCAGCATCCCGGCTGTGGACATTCACGGGAAGATCTACCTCTCTGGCCAGATGAAGCTGTCGGATAAATCCTTCCCGCTGCACCTGCCTGGATTCCCGGTTCCAGTGGTAGTCCAGTCCGATCTCACCCACCGCCACTGTCTTACCCAGCAGACACAGCTCCCGCAGTTCTTCCAGCACCTCGTCATTCAGACAGCCGATCTCATCGGGGTGGATTCCCACAGCAGCGTACACACTGCCATAGCGGGAGGAGAGAGCCACACTCTCTCTTACTCCCCGCAGGCTGGCTCCCACATTCACCACATACTCAATTCCCTGCTCCCGCAGAGAGCCAAGAAGTTCTTCCCGATCTTCCTCAAACGCCTTATCATCGTAGTGGGCATGCGTATCAAATATCATCCTTGAAACCTCTCTTCTCTGATTGCATTTCCTTCATGGTTTCCGATGGCCTGTTCCTTAACAGATCTCTGCTCCGGAGGGCATGGGTTTTTCCGGGGTGAGGAGGGCCAGATTTCCCTCTGCATCCTCTGCGCACAGCAGCATTCCCTCAGAGAGGATCCCCGCCAGCTTTGCAGGCTTTAAGTTCACAAGAACCATCACCTTTTTGCCCACCATCTCTTCTGCGCTGTAGTGGCCCTTGATACCGGATACAATCTGTTTTACCTGGCTTCCGATCTTTACCTGGGAGCAGAGAAGTTTTCTGGACTTCTTCACTTCCTCGCAGGCAATGATCTCTCCCACCTGGAACTGAAGTTTTTCAAAATCATCAAAGGTGATCTCCTCCTTGGGCTCCAGGTCGATCACCTGCTTTCCATCCGCTGCCTCTTTGCTTTCCTCCTCTGCTTTTGCAGTCTCCGCAGCAGAAGGATGGAGCTTTTCCACCTTCTCCAGCACTTCCTTCAGATCCAGTCTTGCAAAAAGAATCTCCGGCTTCTCTGTCACTTTTGTTCCAGATACATACTGACCGTACTGATCCATATGTTCAAAGCCTCGCTTTTCACCGTTTAACTGTCCCAAAATCTTCTGGGAGGTCTCCGGCATAAAGGATTCCAGAAGCTCTGCGCCAATGCAGATGCTCTCCACCAGATTGTAGAGCACCTCTGCCAGCCGATCCTGCTTTGTCTCATCCTTGGCCAAAGCCCAGGGCATGGTCTCGTCAATATATTTATTACAGCGTTTAAACAGAGTGAAGATCTCTGTGATAGCATCTGCCACCCGAAGATCATCCATCTTGGCTGCGGCCTTCTTCGGCGTCTCCAAAACTACGGTTTTCAGCTCTTCATCCACCGGCTCTGTCACTCCTGTGGATCTTACCACGCCGCCGAAATACTTATTGCTCATGGAAATGGTCCGGTTAACCAGATTGCCCAGAGTGTTGGCCAGATCGGAATTCAACCGCTCCACCATCAGCTCCCAGCTGATCACTCCGTCGTTTTCAAAGGGCATCTCATGAAGCACAAAGTAACGCACCGCATCCACTCCGAAGAAATCTGCAAGCTCATCGGCATACAGTACATTTCCCTTGGACTTACTCATCTTGCCGTCTCCCTGAAGCAGCCAGGGATGACCGAATATCTGCTTTGGCAAAGGCAGATCCAGAGCCATCAAAAAGATGGGCCAGTAAATCGTATGAAAACGGATAATATCCTTGCCGATCAGATGAAGGTCTGCAGGCCAGTCCTTTTTAAACTGCTCAGTACTGTCCCCATCGCAGTCATAGCCGATACCGGTAATGTAATTCGTAAGAGCATCCAGCCACACATAAGTCACATGCTTGGGATCAAAATCTACCGGAATCCCCCAGGTAAAGGAGGTTCTGGACACGCACAGATCCTGAAGGCCGGGAAGCAGGAAATTGTTCATCATCTCATTTTTCCTGGAAACCGGCTGAATAAACTCCGGATGAGTATTAATATGCTCAATGAGACGGTCTGCATATTTGCTCATGCGGAAAAAGTACGCCTCCTCCTTGGCCGGAACCACCGGGCGCCCGCAGTCCGGACACTTTCCATCCACCAGCTGGGATTCTGTAAAAAAGGATTCACAGGGAGTGCAGTACAGCCCTTCATAATATCCTTTATAAATGTCGCCCTGGTCATACAGCTTTTTAAAGATCTTCTGTACCTGCTTCTCATGATAATCATCTGTGGTACGGATAAATTTGTCATAGGAAGTATTCATCAGATCCCAGATACGCTTGATCTCGCTGGCGGCGTCGTCTACAAACTGCTTGGGCGTCACCCCTGCATCCTTGGCTTTCAGCTCCACTTTCTGCCCATGCTCATCGGTTCCTGTCTGAAAAAACACATCATATCCCTGAGCCCTCTTAAACCGGGCAATACTGTCTGCCAGCACAATCTCATAGGTATTTCCAATATGAGGCTTGCCGGAAGCATAGGCAATGGCTGTGGTCATATAATATTTTTTCTTGTCCATGTTAATTTTCCTCTCCTGTCCTGGGTCCTAAAAAGAAAACCGCCTTCCCCAATGCTGCCTGCATCAAAGAAGACGGGTCATCATCCCGTGTTACCGCTTCAGCAGCTGGTAATCCTTTGCAGCGCTGCTTTCAGACCTGCTCTTTTCTTCACCGGATTTCTTTTCATGTATCTTTCAGACTAGCATAACCGGGATTTTCTGTCAAGATTGTTTCCCTTATTTTAACCTGGTTTTGCCTTTGGTTTCTTTCTTTTTACTTACCTTTTTTCTCAATTTTGCGCCAGACACCGGATTTTTTCAGGACAAAGCTCCTGGCCGGTTCTACTTTCTCCCTGAATGAATAGACTTGAACTAAGACATCTCCCCCGGAGGGATTATGAAATCTCTTGACAAATCCTTCTTCCTTGGCAAAAGCAAGGGAAAACTGGCTGCTCTTTTGTCTGCCTTGCTGCTTCTCCTCGTTCTGATCCCGGCGCTGACCTGTTTACATCTGCCGCTCACAGAGGATGAGCGCTTCACTTCTTTTACAGAGCAGATATTCCGCTCCGAGATCTGCGGCAATACTCTGAATCTTCACTACACTCTGGCAGATCCCGGCGCTTTCGGGATTAAAAACTATCCCATTACCCTGGGAACCATGGATCAAAACACCCACACCGCCTCCGCGGCTGCAGGAGAGAACTACCTCAACAGACTCTCCCGCTTTTCCAGGGAAGAACTCTCTCCCAAAAACAGACTTACCTATGACATCCTTGTGGATTACTTAAAAACCAGCCGGGAAGGCGCCCCATTTTATCTTTATCAAGAACCTTTAAGCCCCACCTTGGGCATTCAGGCCCAGCTTCCTGTACTTCTGGCGGAATACACCTTCCGCACAAAACAGGACATTGAGGACTATCTGGCGCTTCTTGCCCAGCTGCCGGATTACTTTCAGTCCATCCTTGCCTTTGAACAGGAAAAATCCAGGGCCGGGCTGTTCATGAGCGACGATTGTGTAAAAAATATTCTAAAGCAGTGCGATTCCTTTGTAAAAAGCGGAGAGGATAACTATCTAAAACAACTCTTTGAAGAACAGATCGATTCCTTCACCAACTTGACTGCTGATGAAAAAATCTCCTACAAACAACAGAACCAGCAAATCCTCTCCGGGTATGTAATTCCCGCCTATCAGGAACTTATGGCTGGGCTGGCCAATTTGCTGGGCACCGGAAAAAATCCAGGTGGGCTCTGCCATCTGCCGGAAGGAAAGGCCTACTACGAATACCTGGTGCGAAGCACCACCGGAGATGCCTCTCCTCTCTCCCGGATCGAAGACCGAATCCAGCAGGAAATCAGCGCTGTGTATAAAGATATTCAGTCTCTCTTACGATCAGACGCCGGCCTCTCCACAGCTTCCCTCACCCAGGAAAACGCTCCTGCACCGGAAGAAATTCTTTCCACACTGCAGGAATTGACTGCAAAAGATTTTCCGACACCCCTAAACGTCTCCTGCCAGGTAAAGTATGTCCACGATTCCCTGGAGGATTATTTAAGTCCGGCCTTTTATCTGACACCTCCTATCGACGATACAGAAAATAATGTGATCTACATCAACCGGGCTAGCGACTACAATCCCCTGGAGCTTTACACCACCCTGGCTCATGAGGGCTACCCCGGCCATCTCTACCAGACCGTTACCTTTGAATCCGCAAACCAGGATCCTCTGCGGAGCATTTTAAACTTCGGAGGATACACGGAAGGATGGGCTACCTATGTGGAAATGTACGCCTATGGCACCTGGCAGGAGAACCCAGCCCTGGCCTCCCTGTACCAAAAAGACCGCTCTCTGATGCTGGGCATTGCCTCCCTGCTGGACATCGGTATCCATTATCACGGCTACACAAAAGCTCAGGTAGCTCAGTTCTTAAACAACTTCGGCATAAAAGAGCAGACCTCCCATGCCATGTACAACACCATTCTGGAGGCCCCTGCCAACTATCTGAAATACTATGTGGGATATCTGAATTTTAAGGATCTGTCTGAGGAACTAAAAGAACACCTTGGCAGCAGCTTCTCCCTGAAGGAATATCACGCCCGGGTGCTGGCCATCGGCCCCTGCTCCTTTCCGGTGCTGAAAAAGTATCTTACAGATCAGGAATACCTGTCAGAGGCTGCATAAAATCAGACTTATCCACAAACAAACTGGTTATTCTGAATTTATCCACATTTTTTCTCTGTTTTATAAACAGTTTACACACTTTCCACCTATTGTCTCCAACATTCTTCCGTTTATCCTTTCCAGGCCGTCTCAGTGCGATCCTGTCAGGCATTCTTGTGGAGATGGTGCAAAATACTTCCGGCAGTACCCTTTCGGGTGATTTTTCTCCGAAAAATAACATCTTTTCGGAAAAAAACACACCGAAAATCCACCGAAATTCGTATTTTGCACCATTCCCGATCAGGCTGTCAAAAATCCTGACAGAAAAACTTGGCGGTCAAATTGCACAAAAAGGCTGCGGCAGCATACAATCCTTGGGGACTCTTTTGGTCTATCCAGGTCTGTATACTGCCGCAGCCCTATTTTTTGGCTTACACGGACATTTTCTTTGTGCAGGTCACTGCAATGGCCCCCGGGCCGATGTGACAGGCAACGCTCAGAGAAAGGGGATTCATAACGATCTCATGGTTGGGATACACCTTCTGAACCTCTTCTTTCCAGGCAAGAGCCTCCTCCTTACTGCAGGTATAGGCAACTGCAATCCAGGCATCCTCCGGATGGTCAGCCATCTGGAATCTCTCATCCAGATCCTTTGCTATGGCATCCAGCATCGTTGCCTTGGCTGCCTTTATGGTCCTGCATTTTGCAAAGGCATCCAGCTTCTCTCCCAGGATCTGCAGTACCGGCTTTAACTTCAAAAGCGTGCCCAGAGCTGCAGCCGCAGGAGTGATCCGTCCTCCCTTTTTCAGATACTTTAAGGTCTCTACCATAATGTAAATAGTGGAATCAAACTTGGTTTCCTCCAGATACTTCTTGATCTCTTCTCCGCCCCAGCCCCGGTCTGCCAGCTCCTTGGCATCCAAAACCGACTGCCTTAACGTAACGGAAATCCGCTGATTGTTTACCACATGGACTTTGCCCTCATAGTCTGCTGCCAGCATCATGGCTGTCTCGCAGGAGCCGGAAAGTCCGCTGGACATGGGGATATGCACGATCTCGTCGTACTCCTTCAGCAGCTTGTCCCAAAAATCCATCACATCTCCCACAGACGGCATGGAAGTAGAAATTTCCGCATCATGTTCCAGCTTGTGATAAAATTCCTCCTGAGACAGGGTGATATCCTCTAAATACAATTCTCCATCAATATAAAATGGCATGGGAATCACATGTACGCCATACTCCCCAGCCTGCGCCTGGGTGATCCCGCTGTTGCTGTCTGTCACAATCGCTACTTTTGCCATTTGCCCCTCCTTTTATTCCCGCGAGCAATGAACCAAGCAGCCGCACTTGTGCGGATACCTGGCGAGTGCCGCAAGGTTCAAAGACCTCGCAGCTTGCTGCTCTGATGGTTTGATCCCCCGTCAGCTTGCTGCGGGGTCTTTGATTTCATTACCTAGCTTTATATATTTTTTTATCATAACACAAAAAAAGTACTGCCGCAAGGGTTCAGAATCACCCTGCAGCCTGTATCAAAATTCCCCGCAGCCTGTGCAAAACTACTCTGCACACTTATAGGTATCCGCCGCTTACCGGGAACGCAAAAGGCAGACAGCAGAATCAGAAAACCGCTTCTTTTCTAACTCTGTTGTCTGCCTTTTTGTAAACGAAGTCTGCTGGCAGACTTCTGTCTCAGCCGATCCTTAACTGAAATTTTCTGGCCTCTTTTTCACTGTCAATCTTTTCAATCTCTGCGCCCAGGCTGCGAAGCTTCTCATCAAAGTTTTCATAGCCTCTCTGAATATAAATGATATCGTCAATAATGGTGATCCCCTCTGCGGCCAGTCCTGCAATAACCAAAGCAGCACCTGCCCGAAGATCC
>CAJLNC010000073.1 GCA_905207905.1 uncultured Lachnospiraceae bacterium
TTAAAGAAGTTCCTTTAAATCCAAAGGCCTCTCTGATTTTATTTTCCAGATATCTGGAATTTACTTCCAGTTTTTTATCCATTAGATCAGATATGGCAAGCAATAATTCATTATTTGTCATAGTTCCTTCCTCCTCATATGATCTTATTCAGTCAGATTCTGCTGTTGGCCGTCAACTCGCCGGTTACAGATACGGTATCGATACAGATTTAACCGAAAAATCTATCAATAGAATGTGATCTTTCTTTTGATTATTATATCTGGAAAAGACAAAGAAGTCAATGGGTTTATAAAATAAAAATATAAAACATATTGATTGTGAAAGAGAGCAATTATTCTGCCAACTCTCCCCACACTTCATACAGTTCCTCCAGTTCTTTAGACAGGCTGGCTTTTTCCGAGGTGAGACGGGTACATTCCTCCAGATTTGTGAAAATCTCCTCTTTTTCCAACAGGGCGTCGATTTCTTTGTCCCGCGCTTCCAGACTGGCAATTTTCTCCTCCGTTTTTTTCAAATCATTTTGGCGTTTCCGTTCCCTGGCCTGTTCTTCCTTCTTTTTTGCCCAGTCCTCCTTGGCTGTGCCGGAAGCGGCAGATGAGAGGGAAGGAGTTTCTGTTGACTGCTCCGGCGCATAGATTCTGGTCAGCTCTTCATTTTTCTCCAGGTAGTAGTCATAATTTCCAATATAATTCACCAGCGTGTTGTTTTTCAAATCCAGAATCCTGGTAGCAGTCTGATTGATAAAGTAACGGTCATGGGAGACGTAGAGCACGGTTCCGGTGTACTGGTTGACTGCATCCTCCAGGATCTCCTTGGATACAATGTCCAGATGGTTGGTGGGCTCGTCCAGAATGAGAAAATTGGCCTGGGAGAGCATTAATTTCGCCAGAGAGACCCGTCCCTGTTCCCCTCCACTTAAATCGGAGATCCGCTTAAACACATCGTCGCCGGTGAACAGGAAGGCTGCCAGCACATTGCGGATCTCTGTGTTGGTCAGATTGGGATAAGTATCAGAAAGCTCGTCAAACAGAGTTTTATCCTGGTGAAGTATCTGATGCTCCTGATCATAGTAACCGATGTGTACCTTTGTGCCTAGGGTGATGGTGCCTGCATCCGCTTCTGTCAGCTGATTGATGATCTTCAGGAGCGTGGTTTTTCCAGTCCCGTTGTCTCCGATGATGGCCACCTTTTCCCCACGCTGGATTTGAAAGTTCAGATTGGAGAAAAGCGGTTCCCGGTAGGCTTTGGACAATCCCTCTACTGTAAGCACATCATTTCCGCTGGTGATCTTTGGCTCCAGGGTGAGGCGGATTTCCACATCCTGTTCCACCGGTTTTTCCAGAACCTCCATTTTTTCCAGCATTTTTTCTCGGCTTTCTGCCCGGCGGATGGATTTTTCCCGGTTAAAGGAACGCAGCTTGGCGATGACCTCCTCCTGGTGTTTGATTTCCTGCTGCTGATTGAAGTAGGCTTTCCGCTGGATTTCCCGGATCTGTTTTTTCTTTTCTGCATAGGCGGAGTAGTTTCCGGAGAAAGACATCACCTTTCCCTGGTCGATTTCAATGACCTTGGTCACTACGCGGTTAAGAAAATACCGGTCATGGGAGACGATGATCACAGCGCCCTTATAATTCATCAGATAGGTTTCCAGCCAGGCGATGGAGTTTAAGTCCAGATGGTTGGTAGGCTCATCCAGAAGGATAATGTCCGGATTGGACAAAAGCAGCTTGCCCAGGGCCACCCTGGTTTTTTGTCCGCCGGAGAGCGTATCCACCTGTTTGGAAAAATCATCTTCTGTAAAGCCAAGTCCCTTTAACACACCGGTAATTTCGCTTTGGTAGCTGTATCCGTTTTGCTGTTCAAAAGCAGTGGAGATCCGGTGATACTGATCCATCAGCGCTTCCAGAGCTTCGCCGGAAAGGCTTCTCATCTGAAGCTCCAGGCGACGCATTTTTTCTTCCATTTCAATCACATCCCGCTTGGCCTCTGTCAGTTCCTCATGGATGGTGTGATGTCCGGTGAGCATGTTCTGCTGAGCTAGGTAGCCTAAGGTTTTTCCTTTTGAAATGATCACTTCCCCGCTGTCTGCAGTCAGTTCTCCTATAATGATTTTTAATAAGGTTGATTTTCCGGCTCCGTTGACTCCCACAATGGCGGCCTTTTCATGATCCTCAATATGGAAAGACGCATTGCATAGAATTTCATTGGTTCCGAACGCTTTATTAATATCCTGACATGATAATATCATAGGTCTTTTTCATCCTTTGCCATTCTTTCTTTGTCGTATTGCTTTTGCAGGTTTCTCTGCAGTTTTTCTGACTCATGCTTTTTTCTGTCTGCATGGTGCTTCTTCCATTATAATGGAAATATTATAAAAAACAACTGGATTTTCAAGATTGGCGCTTCTTGCATTGACAGTTTTTTAACAGAATATTATAATAGAATAGATTATAAGTGGAAGTAAGCGTTTGCAGAAACTAAACAGAAGTGGGAGGGGAATATGGAAGAGAGAGCGATTTCAAAAGCCGTTGTAAAGCGGCTTCCCCGGTATTACCGATATCTGGGAGGGCTGTTGGAGAATAAGGTGGAACGGATTTCTTCCAATGATCTTAGCAGTCAGATGAATGTGACTGCCAGCCAGATCCGCCAGGATTTAAACAATTTTGGTGGTTTTGGGCAGCAGGGATATGGATATAATGTAAAATATCTTTACACAGAGATCGGAAAGATTTTGGGCCTGGATAAAACCTACAATATGATTATTGTAGGTGGAGGAAATTTAGGCCAGGCATTGGCGCATTATGTGAAATTTGAGAAGAGAGGTTTTCGGGTTATCGGGATATTTGATGTGAATCCCAGGCTTTCCGGGGTATCCGTCCGGGGGATTCCTATCCTGATGATTGATGAACTGGAGCATTTTTTAAAAGAAAACCAGGTAGATATTGCGGCGCTGACGCTGCCTGCAGCAGGTGCTGAGCAGGTGGCCCCAGTACTGGTGGAGAATGGTGTGACTGCGTTCTGGAATTTTGCCCATACGGATCTGCATCTTCCAAAGGATGTGATTGTTGAGCATGTCCATTTGTCTGAGAGCCTGATGCAGCTTTCTTACAGGCTGAATCACAGGAACAAGGAGCAGGAAGTAGAATAATATGAAGTATGTGTTAAACAGCATAGAAATGAAGCAATGGGACAGTGCCACTATAAATGAGAAAGGCATCCCTTCCATGGTTTTGATGGAGCGGGCAGCTCAGGCAGTTGTCAGGGAAGTGAAGAGATGTTTGCAAAAGAGGGAAGGAAGCAGGGCTCCCCAGATCAGAGTGTTGGTTCTTTGCGGCTCCGGAAACAATGGGGGTGACGGTTTCGCCGCCGCCAGGCTTCTCATGCTGGATGGTATCCATACAGAAGTATGGTTTGTGGGGAAGGAGAGTTCTCTCACACAAGAAACTGCCCTGCAAAAGGAAATTTATGAAAATTATGGGGGGATTTTTTGCAGAAATCCCGAACCGGATGAATATACTATAATAGTGGACGCACTTTTGGGTATCGGTCTTAGCCGGCCTGTGGAAGGCGCCTATGCGGAAGCAATCCATCGGGTTAATGAATCAGGCCGGCCTGTGGTGGCCGTGGATTTGCCTTCCGGTATCAGCGCAGACACAGGGGAAATATTGGGCTGTGCGCTTCGTGTGTCTGTCACCGTCTGTTTTGCTTATCCCAAAATTGGCGCGCTTTTGTATCCCGGAGCAGAGCTTTGCGGAAAACTTAAGGTGAAGGATATTGGCGTTTACTGCGAAGATGGGGATACCTTTACTTATGACAAGGGGGATTTATCCAGGCTGCCAGTGAGAAAACCAAGGGCCAATAAAGGAACTTATGGGAGGGTGCTGATCATCGGCGGCGGAGAGAATATGGCTGGAGCGGCGCTCCTATCGGCAAAGGCAGCCTACCGAACTGGCTGCGGCCTGGTGCAGGTGCTGGCAGCGGAGAGCAGCAGAGTTCCCATTCAGACGAATCTGCCGGAAGCGGTGTTTGCTTCCTGGGATCAGGAACAGGCATTGGAGACACGGCTTCCATGGGCGGATGCAGTGGGAATTGGGCCGGGACTTGGCAAGTCTCAAGAGGCTCGAGAGCTTTTAAAGAAAGTTCTGCTGTTATGGAAAGGACCTCTTTTGGTGGATGCTGATGGGCTGAATATTCTTTCTGAATGTCCGGAGTATCTGTCAAACACAGAAGCAAAGATCATTGTCACTCCGCATCCGGGTGAGATGGCCAGACTTCAGAAAAGCGAAGTGAAAGAAATTTTAGGACACTTTCAGAAAAGTGCGGGATCCTACGCAGAGCGCTATCATCTGGTGTGCGTGCTCAAGGATGCCAGAACCCTTGTTTCCGATGGAAAAAAGCAGTATATCAATACTTCGGGAAATGAAGGTATGGCTGTGGGCGGTTCCGGGGATGTGCTTACAGGCATCATTACCAGTCTTCTGGCCCAGGGACTGGAACCCTTTGAGGCATCCTGTCTGGGCGTATATCTTCATGGTCTGGCTGGGGATGCGGCAAAAGACAGCCTTGGTTCCCGCAGCATGACCGCAGGGGATATTGTGAATGGAATATCAGAAGTTCTAGGAAAACTGGAGGATTAGCATGGAAACACACAGCAGAGTATACGCAGCCATTCATCTGGATGCGCTGGAAGAAAATTTTCGGCAGATAAAGGCAGCAGTAAAGGACGGCACAAAAATGGTGGCAGTGGTAAAAACAGACGGATACGGACATGGTGCTGTCCCCATCGCAAAACGTATGGAGCCTGAAAATGCTATCTGGGGATTTGCCACAGCCACAGTGGAGGAAGCCCAGGAGCTGCGGGCAGGTGGAATCGAAAAACCGATTCTGATTCTTGGCTTTACCTTTCCGGAGCACTACGAAACCATTGCCAATCTGGATCTTCGCCCTACGGTGTTTAAGTTGTCTATGGCAGAGCAGCTCTCAAAAACAGCTGGGAAACTGGGAAAAGTAATCAAGGTACATTTTGCCCTGGATACGGGGATGAGCCGAATTGGCTTTTCAGATACCGATGAATCGGTGGAGGAAATTCGGAAGATCCTAAAACTGCCGGGGATTGAAGCGGAGGGCTTGTTTACCCATTTTGCCAGAGCGGACGAGGAGGATAAAAGCTTTACGCACATTCAGTTTCAGCGGTATCAGGAATTTTGCAGAAAATTAGAGGAAGCGGGTATCTGTATTCCGGTTCATCATTGTTCTAACAGCGCCGGCATCCTGGAATTTCCCCAGACCAATCTGGATATGGTTCGTCCGGGAATTATTATTTATGGCATTTATCCGTCGGATGAGGTAAGACAAGATCAAATCAGGCTTCGCCCTGTGATGGAATTAAAAAGCCATATCGCTTACATAAAAGAGGTGGAGGCCAATGTGGCGGTAAGCTACGGAGGAACCTATGTCACCAGCAGAAAGACTCGGATTGCTACCATACCGGTAGGGTATGGAGACGGTTACCCCAGAAGCTTAAGCAATAAAGGGTATGTGCTTATCGGCGGGAAAAAAGCCCCCATCATCGGTAAAGTATGTATGGATCAGTTTATGGTGGATGTGACTGACATTCCGGCAGAGGAGCTGCAGGAGGTAACTCTGATGGGGAGAGACGGGGAAGAGGAGCTGCCTGTGGAGCGGTTAAGCGAACTATCAGGACGTTTTCCCTATGAATTTGTCTGTGATATCGGAAAGCGGGTTCCCAGAGTTTACATAAAGTAAAGGTACAGACAGAAATGCTGAATACACCAGACGAACATGGAAATACTAAAGGTAACAGGAAAAACCTTTGTATTGGAGTGTGAAATGTGTGAATATTCGTCGCGGAGATATTTATTATGCAGATCTGCGTCCGGTGGTGGGATCGGAGCAGGGCGGGATACGTCCGGTGCTGATCATTCAGAATGATGTTGGAAACCGCCACAGTCCTACCGTAATCTGTGCTGCTATTACATCGAAGATGAAGGCAAAGCTGCCTACGCATGTGGAGATTGAGGCGGGAAAATATGAGATCGTCCGGGATTCTGTGATTTTGCTAGAACAGCTTAGAACCATTGACAAGCGCAGGTTAAAAGACCGGGTCTGCCATCTGGATTCCGAGGCGCTGCGCCAGGTGGATCGGGCTCTTCAGATCAGTCTGGAACTGCTTACATAGGCGGTCTTAAGAATCCCGGCTTGACGAAAGAGAAAGAAAATGATATATTTTGTTAAGCTGTTCCCATTATGACGATGGGAGAAACAGGCAGAAACAAAAGATAAAATGGAATTGTTCAGAGCCGGTCAAAGCCTGCGAAACAAAGGGCAAAGAACTATTTTGCAGAAGGGTTCTGAACAATTGCAGAAAGATTTACAAAAAGGAGCGTATCATAGAAAATGGACAGTAGTGGGGTCCCTCTTATAGGGGCCGTTATATTCATGGTGTTGTTGCTGGCTGACTTTGTTTTGTCTGGTTTTGGAACTGCTGTGCAGACGGTTACAGAGAGCAGTTTTGAACCTTACGAAAAAGAGGAACCTGAGAAGATCCGGGAGATTCTGAGATGGAAGAATAATCCAAAGGCACTGATACATACCTGCTGGCTGATGCATATTCTCACAGCAGCAGGAGGAACGTACGGGTTGCTCTGGGGATTTTCAGAATCGGACTGGCTGCTGCTGATCATTTCCATGGTGCTGATCTATGTGATCGGGAAGGGAATTCCCCATCTTGCCGGAAATAAATATGCCGTTTCCTGGTGCAGAGGCCTTTTGCCTGCTGTAAAAGCCATTGTGACGGTGTGCTATCCGGTTACCTATGCACTTACTGCCATTGTGTATCTTCTGGCACGGCTGTTTGGCATTGATCCCCACCTTCTGGAGGATGAGGTGACAGAAGATGAAATCATTTCCATGGTGAATGAAGGCCATGAACAGGGAGTGCTGGATGAACATGAGGCGGAGATGATTCAGAATATTTTTGAGCTGAATGACAAGGAAGCCCAGGATGTGATGACCCACCGGAAAAACATTGTGGCGATCAATGGATGCCTGAATTTGTCAGAAGCCATCTCTTTTATGGTGGAGGAGAGCAATTCCAGATTTCCGGTGTATGAGGAAGATATTGACAATATCATTGGCGTACTCCATTTTAAGGACGCTATGATTTTTCACAATAAAAAACAGTATGATAACTGGCTGATCAAGGACATTCCGGAACTGATTCGCCCGGTGATCTTTATTCCGGAGACCAGAAGCTTGGACCGGCTGTTTCGCAGTATGCAGGCTCAGAAGCTCCAGATGGTGATCGTGGTGGACGAGTATGGAGAGACGGCAGGCCTGGTGACCATGGAAGATATTCTGGAAGAGATTGTAGGAAATATCCAGGATGAATACGATGAGGATGAATGTTTTATTATACCTGATGAGGATGGAAGCTATCGCATGGACGGTATGACGCCTCTGGAGGATGTGGCGCAGACGCTGGGGATTGCCTTTGAAGAGGAGGATTATGAGACTCTGAACGGCTATCTGATCTATCGGATGGATCGAATTCCGGAGGAGGATGAGCAGTCTGTCATTGAGGAACAAGGTTATTCTTTCCAGATACTGGAAGTAGAGAATAAAACAATTAAATGGGTGAAGGTAAGGAAAAAACTGGAGCCTCCCGCAGAAGAAAGCGGAGATCAGGAAGATACAGCAGAAAGGGAGTAAGTATATGTCAGGACATTCAAAATTTGCCAACATTAAGCATAAGAAGGAAAAAAATGATGCTGCCAAGGGTAAGATCTTTACCATCATTGGCCGCGAGATTGCCATTGCAGTAAAAGAGGGCGGTCCGGATCCTGCAAACAACAGCAAGCTTAGGGATGTTATTGCTAAGGCAAAAGCCAACAATATGCCAAACGATACCATTGACCGGGGTATCAAAAAAGCTGCCGGGGATATCGGATCTGTAAATTACGAGCACGTTACCTATGAAGGATACGGTCCCGGAGGAATCGCCATTATTGTAGAGGCTCTGACGGATAACAAGAACCGCACCGCAGCTAATGTTCGAAGCGCTTTCACCAAGGGAGGAGGAAGCATCGGTACCCAGGGATGCGTTTCCTACAGCTTTGATAAAAAGGGGCAGATTATCATTGACAAAGAAGAGTGTGAGATGGAGGGAGACGATCTGATGATGCTGGCATTAGATGCCGGCGCAGAGGATTTTTCCGAAGAGGCGGACAGCTTTGAGATCATTACGGATCCGGATGCTTTCAGCGCGGTGAGACAGGCTCTGGAGGATCAGGGAGTGGCTATGGCTACCGCCGATGTGACCATGATACCCCAGAACTATGTGGAGGTTACAGATGAGGCTGTATTAAAGCAGCTGAACCGTACTCTGGATCTTTTGGATGAGGACGATGATGTGCAGGCTGTTTACACGAACTTGGATGAATAATCATGTTTCGGGAGTCAGCTCTGAGAAAGTACCCATAAGGAGAAGGCAATGAGCGAAAATAATTATCTGATTGGTTTACAGGGGATGAAATCCATGCTGGTTGATATTGAGAAACCCATGGACTCCTTTAAGAAAAAATATTATGAAAGCCGTTTTACCAGCATTTATGACCAGTATCTCCCCGCCCTGGATGCCATTGAGACTGTTTACTCCAGCGTAATGGAGCCGGAGGCATTTGTCCACAATATGGCTGAGGCGCTGGTGGAGACCGCGGTAGGGAAGATGGAGGAAGAGCCGCGGAAAAATAAAAAGGAAGCTGTCATGATGGATATGAATCTGGTGATGGCAGTGTATGTATTTCCTATGATCCTGAAATACAAAGGAAAATCTTCCCAGCCTCTGGTGGACGAGATTATGGCTCAGTGGAAAAAGGCTTTTCCGCGTTCCAATATTCAGCCTGCGGAGTATGAATACATTGAGAAAGGCTTTCATAAGAAATTCTGTTATATTACCACGGCTGTATGCCAGACCTTCGGTAAGCCGGATGACTGCTACGAGCTGACCCTGCTGCGAAATTACAGGGATCACTATCTGGCTGAGCTTCCAGAAGGGGAGGAGATTATCAAAGCCTACTATGACGTGGCCCCCACGATTGTAAAACATATCAATAAACAGAAGGATTCCTCTGATATCTATCATGGTATCTGGACCCGGTACCTGTCTCCCTGTATTCATTTGATTGAAGACGGCAGGAATGAAGAGTGTAAGGAGCTGTATAAACAGATGGTGGAGGAGCTTCAGAAAGAATATTTTTATACAGAAAATTAATCGACGCGTATAAAGTCCCGTCTCCCGGAGAAACTAAGAAGGATTTAGTTTTTCCGGGAATTTTTTTAAGGACGGTGATCAGATGAAAACTACAGTATGTGGAGCAGCAGGACAGCGAAAGGGGAAAGACCTGCCGGCAGCGCGAGGAAGTAAGATGGGTGAGAATCTGTCGGAGGCCAATAGAAATACGACCGGTGAAAAGCTGCCTGGTAAAAAAGCAGAAAAGGGAGGCGGCAAAGCCCAGAGCCAGACTACATTAGGTGAAGAGGAGAAAGAGAACCTGCTGGAACTGGGGCAGGTGAATTTTGGAAACAGCATCCACCTGCTCAGTGTGATTGGGGAGATCGAAGGACATGAGTGCCTTCCAAGCAATTCCAAAACAACAAAATATGAACACATTCTGCCCCAGTTGGCGGCGATAGAGGAAAACGAGAAGATTCAGGGGCTTTTGATTCTTTTGAACACCGTAGGCGGAGATGTGGAGGCAGGACTGGCCATTGCGGAAATGATCGCCAGCCTCAGCAAACCTACGGTATCTTTGGTGCTTGGGGGAAGTCATTCCATTGGCGTTCCCATTGCAGTATCTGCGGACTATTCTTTTATTGTAAAATCCGGCACCATGGTGATCCATCCGGTGCGCATGAGCGGAACGGTCATCGGCGCGCCCCAAACCTATGATTATTTTCAGCAGATGCAGGAT
The DNA here is from genome assembly GCA_905207905.1 of uncultured Lachnospiraceae bacterium. The sequence goes on from CAJLNC010000073.1 coordinate 9,994, forward strand.
CGGATTTTGGATTTTATTACGGATCACAGCAAAGCGCCGAAGGAGCGGCTGATGAAGCTGATGCTGGACACAGGAATCCTTACCAAAGATCTGGGAACGATTCTGGTGGGGCAGCGGGCTGTGACAGAAGGGCTGATTGATGAGGTAGGAGGAATCAGTCAGGCTGTGGCAAAGCTAAAAGAGCTGGTGGCTTATCATTCCAGAAATTAGTAGCTATTTTTCAAAAATTATGATAGAATGGCAGAAGTGAGGCTGCGGCAGACCGATTTGGAAGATGGAAAATCAGCCAGGAAGCTGCCGCAGTTATGCTGTGTACGGTATATTTTTTTCAAGGATAAAATATAGTATCAGTACAGGATGCATCCAAAGATGCGGATGCAAGAGAAAATGAGGTTATTCGGAGGAGGAGTATATGTCTGTTTTACAATCTATTTTTCTTGGTATTGTTCAGGGCCTGACGGAATTTTTGCCGGTAAGCAGTTCCGGCCATTTGGCTATCATACAAAATTTCTTTCACATTGACACAGGAAGCAGTATCTTGTTTGATATTCTGTTACATATGGGAACGCTTCTGGTGGTGTTTGTGGTTTATTGGAAAGACATCTGGAAACTGATTTTGGAGACTTTTCATATGCTGGGAGATATTTTCTGCAATTTTAGGACTTTTCTTACCAAAAAGAAGCAGGAGAACCAGCCTAAGTACCGCCGCATTGTGCGCACCAATTATCGGAAATTTGTGGTACTTCTCATCGTTTCTACCATTCCCACCGGGATTATGGGCTTTTTAGGTGCAAAGCTGATTAAGGATGCCAGCAGCACTCTTCTGATTCCAGGTATCTGTCTTTTGATTACCGGCGTTTTGCTTCTGATTTCTGACCGGGCGGAAGACTGCCATAAAATTCCCAAGGACGTTACATACAAAGAAGGCGTGCTGGTGGGGATTGCTCAGGGTTTTGCTACCCTTCCGGGACTTTCCCGATCTGGAACTACCATCACCGCCTGCCTGCTGTGTGGATTTGACCGCCGTTTTGCAGTGAAGTATTCCTTTATCCTCTCCATTCCGGCTATTCTGGGAGCAGCAGTTCTGGAGATTTCGGATGTGGGAAGTGAAGTGATCACAGGCGGCCTTGTAGGCACCTATGCGGCAGGCGTCATCGCTGCAGCTCTGGTGGGTTATGTGTGCATTAAAACCATGCTGGTGGTGGTGAAAAATAAAAAATTCAAGTATTTCGCATATTACTGCTTTGCTGTAGGGATTATTTCGATTGTGGGAAATTTTGTCCTGTAATCAAAGTCTGCGCAGTAAAGAAAATCAAAGACTGGAGATATTAAATGGCAACAAAAGGAAAAACTACGAAACAGACAGGAACGAAAAACAGCAGCGGAAGGAAAGCCTCCGGTACCAGGAAAACTTCCGGTACCAGAGGAGCTTCCGCAAAAAGCACTGCTTCCAAAACAGCTGGAAAGAGGACCGCTGCCAAGACCGGAACGCAAAAAAGGAGCGAAGCGAAAAGGGAGGCGGAAAAGGAACGGACAGATCCGCGACTTTGCTATGAGATTTTTCTTTGGGCTGTTTTAGCCTGCTCGATCCTGCTCTTTATCAGCTATCTGGGTATCGGCGGTTTTGTAGGCCAGGCGGTAAGTTCTTTTTGCTTTGGTTGTTTTGGATTTTTGGCCTATCTGTTTCCCTTTGTGCTGTTTTTCATGACAGCTTTTTTAATTTCCAACCGTCATAGTC
>CAJLNC010000074.1 GCA_905207905.1 uncultured Lachnospiraceae bacterium
AATTGTTTCAGTAATTTTAATTGGTTTTTTTACAGCTTCTGCCATTTTTAATGTTTCCTCCTATTATTTATAATTACGCTGCGCCTTTTGGGAGAGCGCAGGCAGCCTCACAGCCTGCGTTCCCTTCTCGCCTGTATGAAAACCTTCCTCTCCATTCAGGCTCAGGCTTCAGCAAGATGCAGTTATACTCCAAAGATTGCCATGAAGGTACCGGCCGCTACGGCTGTACCGATTACACCTGCAACGTTGGGGCCCATGGCATGCATCAGCAGGAAGTTGGTGGGATCTGCCTCCGCACCTACCTTCTGGGATACACGGGCTGCCATAGGAACGGCAGACACACCTGCGGAACCAATCAGCGGATTGATCTTGCCGCCGGAAAGTTTGCACATTACTTTTCCAAGAAGAACGCCGCCGGCTGTACCGAAAGCAAAAGCCACGAGACCCAGAATAACGATCTTGATGGTATTCATGTTCAGGAATGCCTCTGCGCTGGTGGTAGCTCCTACAGAAGTACCCAGCAGAATAACCACAATGTACATCAGTGCATTGGAAGCGGTCTCGGTCAGCTGTTTTACCACACCGCTCTCACGGAACAGGTTACCCAGCATCAGCATACCTACCAGGGGAGCTGTGGTGGGAAGCAGCAGACAAACTACAACGGAGATAATGATGGGGAACAAAATCTTCTCCAGCTTGGATACGGGACGAAGCTGCTCCATCTTAATCTTTCTCTCTTTTTCAGTGGTCAAAAGCTTCATAATAGGCGGCTGAATAATGGGCACCAGTGACATATAGGAATAAGCTGCCACTGCAATGGGACCCATCAGATCCGTCTGGCCTAACTTACCTGCCAGGAAAATGGAGGTGGGGCCGTCAGCTCCTCCGATAATGGAGATGGCTGCTGCCGCCTTGCCGTTGAAGCCAAGGAAGATAGCCAGGAAATATGCTATATAAATACCCAGCTGTGCAGCCGCTCCCAGAAGGAAACTCTTGGGGTTGGCGATGAGGGGACCGAAATCGGTCATGGCGCCTACGCCCATGAAGATCAGGGACGGAAGGATACTCCACTCATCCAGTACATAGAAATAATGCAGCAGGCCTCCTGCATGTTCGATTCCCATGGCATCCACATAGGGCGCTGCCATAATATCCGGATAGATATTTACCAGCAGCATACCGAAAGCAATGGGAACCAGAAGCAGAGGCTCAAATCCGTGTTTGATTGCCAAATACAGAAAGATCAGAGCAACTAAAATCATGACATAGTTTCCCCAGGTCAGATTAAAAAATGCTGTCTGATTCAAAAGATTTGACAATGTATTCGTAACGTAAGACATTTTTTACCTCCCAGTAATTTGAAAATTTGGGTCATCAAATTTAGTTCATGGTAGCCAGGGTATCGCCGTTCTCCACAGCTGCGCCTACGGTTACGTCAATGCTGGCAATGGTGCCGTCCTGGGGAGCCACTACCGGAATCTCCATCTTCATAGCTTCCAGAACCACAATGGTATCACCGGCTTTTACAGCCTGTCCTACGCTTGCCTCTACCTTAAATACCTTGCCGGGTACAGAAGCGGTCACTGCTACTGCTCCAGCACCTGCTGCTGCCTTAGGAGCTGCTGCCTTGGGAGCTGCTTTCGGTGCTGCCTTGGGGGCTGCCTGGGCTGCAGGAGCTGCCACAGAGCCAGTGCCTTCTTCTACGGTTACATCATATACATTGCCGTTCACTGTAATGGTATAAGTTTTCATCTTCATTTCCTCCTGTTATTAAGCGTTCTGCCACTTTCTTCTATTTGCTTTCTTAATCGTACGTACTACAAAACCATCTGCAGATGTATGCTCAGATGCTGCAATCGCTGCTGTAATCACAGCTACCAGCTCCAGATCATCTGTAAGATTCTCCTCCTCCACCGGTGCCGGTGCGGGAGCAGATACCGGAGCTGCTGCAACAGCGGCTGCCTTTTCCTTCTTCTTTCCTTCAATCAAATCCGGGATCCAGTGAAGCTGTCCGATAAGGACACTCAAAAACAGCAGCACCAGGAACACAATGCCAAGTCCCATAATGGTGTTGAGACCGGCCTGCTCCATCAGCTTACTCATGGGATACTGGATATTCCACTCCACATCTGTAGTGCCGTCCTTCATATTGAAGGCATACTCAACAGTTACCTTGGTATCCTCGGAAACGCCGTCATAAACCGCCTCGTTGGTAATGATGATCTGGTTTCCCTCTTCTGTCACTTCCTGGCTGGATACTTCCACAAAATTACCCAGTTCTTCTCTCACACCATCCCATTTCATAGCCAGGGCAATCTCAGAATCATTCTGACTGTTGTCCACGACTGCCTGAAGCTGCTCCGGAGTCATCTGAGAAAGGGTGGTCAATGTAGCTGGAATACTCTGCTTCAATGCATCATAATACTGAGCATAGACGCCGCCTTCCGCAGAAGCTGCTGTGCCGTCCTGGGCTGCCTCAGATGCAGCTTCCTCCGCAGCTTCTTCTGCCGCAGCCTCTGTCACTGCTTCCGTGGAAGCCTCTGTCACCGCTTCTGTGGCTTCCTCCGCATAAACGCCGACGGACATCATACCTGCGGTCAAACCAGCTGCAAGTAAAATTGCTTTCAATCTGTTTTTCATATTATTCACCTCACTTAAACCGTTCCGTGTTTTTTAGCGGGACGATCTTCTCTCTTTGTGAACAACATTTCAAATGCGCCAATGACATATTTTCTGGTGTCCTCAGCCTCAATAATGGTATCTACATAGCCTCTCTTGGCAGCTGCCAGCGCGCTGGACTGCAAAGAAGCGTACTCTGCTGCCTTCTCAGACAGAACTGCATTGTCAGCTCCCGGATACATGATCTTAGCTGCCAGCTTGGCATCCATCATGCCGATCTCGGCCTGACTCCATGCAAAGGTCACATCAGCACCCAGCGCCTTGCTGTTCATTACATTATATGCATTGCCGAAGGCCTTTCCGATCACTACATTTACCTTGGGCACTGTAGCGTTTGCAAAAGCATAGGTAAGCTTTGCGGCTGCCTTTGCAATTCTTCTCTCAGAGCACTTATTTGCCTTAAATCCGGTAACATTGGTCAGGGTCAATACAGGAATGCTGAAAGCGTCGCAGAACTCCACGAAGTCTGCTGCCTTATAAGCACCTCTTGCTGTGAGTACACTGTCATACTCTGCGCTCTTGTTTCCTTCCTCATCGTACACCTCAGTACGGTTTGCCACTGCTCCCACAGTCATGCCGTTGAGCTTGATAAAACCGGTCACCATCTCTTTTGCGTAAGCGGCCTTGGTCTCAACGAACACACCATTGTCAGAAATCTGGGACAGAAGGATGGCAGTATCTCCTGCTGCATTTGCCAGATCTGCGCATACCCGGTTCAGATCATCGGTACACTCCTCATAAGAATCGTCATCCTCATTGTTTGCCGGAAGCATCGTTACCAGCTGACGGATACCAGCAAAGATCTCCTCCTCGCTTCCAACAAAATCCACCAGTCCTGCTTCCTCACTCTGGAATGCTGCCGCTGCAGTATCGCAGACCTCTGTTCTGTTTCCGTCCAGAGCATTGGGAGAATTTACAAACAGTTTTGCATTCTTGGACTCCATAAAGGTAAAGTCAGTCAGTCCGGGAACCAGCGCCAATCCGCCGCCGCAGTTTCCAAATACTGCTGTGATCTGGGGAATCACACCGGAAGCCAGGCTCTGTTTCAGATAAATCTCGCCAAAAGCGTTCAGGGCATCTGTTGCCTCCTGAAGTCTTAAACCTGCGCAATCCACCAATCCGATCACCGGAGCTCCCATTTTCATAGCCATATCATAAAGACCTGCGATCTTCTTGGCATGCATCTCGCCGATAGTTCCTCCCAGTACGGACGCATCCTGGCTGTAAACGTATACCAGATTTCCATCGATCACTCCATACCCGGTGATGACTCCATCAGACGGAGTTTCTGTCTGCTGCATGTTGAAATCAGTATTTCTGGCAGTTACAAATCCACCGATTTCAACAAAACTGTTCTCATCAAGCAAAGAATTGATTCTTGTGCTTGCCAAGCTTTGTGCTGTATTACTCATTCTTTCAGCCCTCCATTTTATATTAAAATTTTTCAATTTTCTGCCTTTATAATAATATCCTGTTTTGTGCAAAAAGGCAAGCATTTTTAAAGATTTTGTCAGTTCCCTGTAATACCTTCCGTCCCGATTTCACATAAAAAGAAAATTTTTCAAAATTCTTTCAAGCCAGACAAAAAAGGTAAGTTTTTCTACTGTTTTTTCATATACCAGAGGGAAGCGGGCTACCTCCTCCTGTCCAAGAAAGCAGACAACCCACCCGGCTCTGCCTCCCGTTGTCACAGGAGCCCCCACAGCCCTGGGATATTCTGCCACAGCCCTAAGCGTCTCCTCCGGTTTTAAAAGCATGGAAAGGGAGAGCTCATTTCCTCCCTTGCGATCTGTGGGTCTTTGCTGACCGGCATTTTTCCAAACTGCTCCATCCTCCCTAATAGCCACATTCACAGACGCTTCCGTCCCCTGCTCCACCTGCACAGGAGCCAGAATCACTCCGGACAGATCCAGCGTTTTTTTCTTATAGTTGGAAAATCCGTAATCCATCAGCTTTCTGATATCGGACCATTTATAATTTTTATGATTCGGCCAGCCGCAGGCCAGCAGCGCTGCCACCAGAGTCCTCTCTCCCCTGCGGACGGTTCCCACATAGCAGTATCCTGCTTTCCCGGTAAAACCTGTTTTTCCGGTAAGAGCCCCCTCCATCATCGTAAGCAGCCCATTGTGATTGACGCAGGAAAAACTGCGTTTCCCGGAAACATCCCCAAAATTGTAGGAGGGCTTTTGTGTGATCTCCAAAAATTCCTCCCTTTTCGGCGATTCTTCCACGCAATAGCGCATCATCAGCGCCAGATCCTTTGCCGTAGTGCTGTGAGGGCCTTCTTCGTCCTCCCCGTCCAGTCCATTAGGCGTAACAAAATTGGTGTTCTCACAGCCCATCTCCCTGGCCTTTTCATCCATAAGATCCGAAAAAGCCTCCACGCTGCCTGCCACATGCTCTGCCACGCACCAGGCAGAATCATTATGCGATTCCAGCATCATGGAATACAGAAGATCATTCAGATAATAGGTTTCCCCTTCTCTCATTCCAAGATGCACGGCCGGCTGTGCCGCCGCCTCAGCGGAAACCTGGCAGATTTCCTGCCTGCTGCTAAACTCCAGGGCAAGGATGCAGGTCATAATTTTTGTGGTGCTGGCCATGGGCAGCACTTCTTCCTGATTTTTTGCAAACAAAATACGCCCGCTGTCACCGTCCATCAAAACGGCTCCCCGGGCGTATAAATTTTCTATTTCCTCCGTTTTCTCCTGAGCAGCTCCAGAAGCTTCCGGCGAAAACCACAGACAAAACAGCAGCGCCAGAAGCCAGGCCGCTGCCCAACTAAGGAGCCGTCCCCTGTTTTTCCTTCGCAATGCTATGCCAAATTCCTGTATTTTTTTTACGTTTCCTGATTCAAATGATTTTTTTCCGCCTCGCATACTTCCCCGCCTGCAGTCTCTATCCCTAGATTCTATGCTGGCTGTCAAATAAACATACGCCGGCTTTTATTCCCATTTTGAACAGGATCCTATACCTTCAGCTTTAGCTGGATCTCTTCCTCCGCTTCGCTCTTAAAATCCTCCACCTGCACCGGACTGATCGTCGGAAGATCCTCCAGGGACTGAACGCCGAAATGACGGAGAAATTCCTCTGTAGTACCAAAAAGCAGAGGCCGTCCAGGAGCATCCAGCCGCCCCAGCTCGCGGATCAGATTGTATTCCACCAACTTATTTACCGCATGGTCGCTTTTCACCCCCCGGATCTTTTCAATCTCCAGGCGGGTCACCGGCTGCTTGTAGGCTACAATGGACAGTGTCTCCAGCAGCACATCTGTAAGCACAATCTTCTGCGGCTGCTTTACAATGTTGATCAGGGTATCGTAATACTCCCTTTTGGTGCAAAGCTGATAACTGTGATCCATCTCAATGATCTGGATTCCTCTGTTTTCCTCCTGATAACGATCCATCATCTGGTGAATCAGTTTTTCTGTGGTAGGTACATCGTGTCCGATGGCCCTGGCAATCCGCTCCGCCTCCACGGAATCTCCCATGGAAAACAAGATCGCCTCTATGGCCCCCTCCAATTTCTTCCTCTCCAAAGCAGTTTTCTCCTCTTTTCTTCTGCGTCAGGTTCTACACCCGACGTTTTGACGTTTTCTTCCGCTCCCGCAAGCAAGCGCCTGTCATCTCTATCTTGGAAGATGTCCTTCCCTGTTTCTATCACGCTGCTGAGTTTTACTCATAGCCGCTCTCCGTCTCTCCGTCAAGCTCATCATCCGTTCGGATCCACTCAGAGGGATCCCGGGCTGTAATATAGATCTCTGCAAAAGTGTCCTCCTGCTCCACGCTGATCTTTCCCATTTTCATCAGCTCCAACACGGTAAGAAACGTGACTACCATGTACATTTTTCCTTTTCGAAGAAGCATCAGGCTTCGGAAGGTACAGGTTTTCCGATCCATAATATACTGCTCCACAAATCCCATGGTTTCTCCAAGGTCCACCTCATCCTTCTCAATCCGGCCAAACTGACTTCGGATAGGATCCCGTCGATCCTCCTGGCGGCGCAGAAGATCCTGGAACAGTGCATTCATCCGGGAAATGGTAACTCCCTTCAGCAGTTGGTCTAAGTCTACCGGCTCCCGGTAGGCCTTCACTTCCTTGGGGATATCTGCCTGCCTGTACAGATTGTAGGCAGCATCCTCTTCCCGGTCCCGCAGTTCGTAGGACATGTACTTGTACATTTTATACTCCAGCAGCTTTTCCACCAGTTCTGCCCTGGGATCCACTTCTTCCCCTTCTTCATCCACCTCCGGCGGAAGAAGCATTCTGGCCTTAATGTCAATAAGAGTGGCCGCCATCACCAGAAATTCGCTCATCACATTGAGATCCTGCTTTTCCATCTGGTTGATGTACTCCAGATACTGATCTGTGATCTCCACAATGGGAATATCGTAAATATTTACTTTATTTTTGTCAATCAAATGGAGCAAAAGATCCAGCGGCCCTTCAAAGACCTGCAGTTTTATCGGTATTCCCATGTCAATTCCTCACAAACTATATAACAGTTCAACCTTAGCAGCCCAAATTAGCTGTTGCCAAGCCATCCGTCACTCACCAAATGGAACCCTTCGGCCTTCAGCCTGAATTGGTGTTGCCAAACCATCCATCACTCACCAAATATCAATCACTGCCAGCTCCGGCGGATTGTTGATTCGCAGCTTAATGGTGTGGGATCCAAGACCAGCGCTGACAATCATTCTGGCCAGCCGTCCATCTTCCCCTGCCTGTTCAAATAATCCCCGGTCATATTTGGGAAACAGACTCCACCCGGGACTTACCACTCCTCCAAGCAGAGGCAGACGAATCATCCCCCCGTGAAGATGACCGGATAAGGTAAGATCCGCTCCCCATTGGGCGTAGGATGGAAAATAGGAAGGGTGATGCGCAAGCAAAATGGAAAATCCCTCCGGATCCGGTCTGCCCAACGCTCTATCCAGTTCCTCTGCCGGAAGCTTTTTCCCCGGTGCATGGCCGTAGTACTCCCAGGGCAGTTCATAGCCGTAAATGCAAAACTTTTTTCCAAAAACATCCAATTCTGCCCTCTCATTGCGCAGAACCACTGCCCCCAGACGTTTTGCCAAAGCCGTATAATCCTCATAGAGGTCCGGGTGCTCTTTACTCCAGGCATCAATGCGGCTCTCATGGTTTCCATTGGCGCAGTAAACCGGATACTGCTTCGTCAGTTCCCCCAGAAGGGCCAGCGCCGCCTCTGTCTTTACCCGGCCAGCCTTCGCCACCACCAGATCTCCTGCTGACAGCACGGCTGCCGGCTTTGCTTTCGCTACTTCCTCCAGAAGCTGTCTGTTATGCTCCCCCAGACAGACATTGTGCAAATCTGCCAGCATCACCATCGTCACAGGAGAGCTTCCCTGTTCTTCTGTTTTCCCTGTATGGATCGTATAATGTGATATCCTGATTGCACTCATGTGGCTGTTCTCCCAAAAAAGAAAGCTGCAAAAAAAGTTTTTTAAACCTATTTGCAGCAGCCTTAAAAATCTATTCGTATTTTCAAACAACTATGCAGCCAGAGCCAACACTCTGTATTCCTGTACCATGCGCTGACAGCACAACTGGTACATTCCTGCTACTACCTGAAGACAAACCCGGGCAATATAGAAAGTGTCATTCCCCAGCCCATGATTTCCTGCCAGATAACGGGTGTGTTCCCGTTCCACATACTCATAAATGTCTTCTACGCAGGAAAACTGCTCCGGCATCCCCTGATGCCCCCGGACTCTTCCGCTGAGAAGATAATAGCGCATATAATGCTTCAGATAATTCTCATATTTACAGTGATCCCGCAGCGTTCCTCCATAAATTTCATTGTGAGGATAAGTAAAATAATCTGCAATATAATGAAGCACTTCACCGCTTTTTCTCCAGTAGGAGAGCTTACTGAAACGCATCATATTGTAATCCTCAGACAGCCTTCGAATCTGATCTTTCACCAGATCATAAGTCTCCTGAATCTCATGGCGCTTTGTAAGAAAAGAAGGTTTGCAGTCCGGCAAAATACAGCCAACCAAAAATGCTTTTCGATGGTTTTTTAATTCTCTGATCTCTGCTGCCTCCACCAGGTACTTACCCAGGGAAATATGTGATTTTTTCCGCATTCTTATTCACATTCTCCTTCTCTGCCTTCCGGCAGGGAACCAATCTCAATGCCTAAACCTTTTTCATTATAGCAGACCATAATTTTTTTCGCAATGACAATTAGTACCAATTTTTATGAAGAAAAACCGAAAAACTCACCTGTTTTGTCAATTTTCCCAGACGCTGCCGCTGTATGCCCCCTGCCTTCCAATCATTCTTTCCTTATTAATCCTCAAAATTTTCCTTCAGCTTGTCAAAAAAGCTCTTCTTCTTTTTCTCTTTGGATCCTGCCCCCGGCTCCTGAGGTTCTTTTGTCTGATTCAGAGAATTCCCGGAAACCATATCAAATTCCTTAAGCGCCCGCTTTGCCTCTTCATTCAGTTTCACCGGCACCTTTACAATCAGGGTCACATAGTGATCTCCTCTGACGTTTTTATTTCTCAGTGAAGGCACACCTTTGCCTTTTAATCGTACCCGGGTCCCACTCTGAGTTCCCGGCTTCACCGTATAAATCACATCTCCATCCACCGTTGAAATTCTTAGATCACTGCCTAAAGCTGCCTGGGCAAAACTGATCTCTACATTGGAGAAAATGTCCATATCCTGGCGGACAAATGAAGTATGACGTCCCACCTGAACCTCCACCAGAAGATCCCCTCTGGGACCGCCGTTTACTCCCGGCTCTCCTTTGCCACGAATCCGGATACTCTGTCCATGATCAATACCTGCGGGAATGGTCACCTGGATCTTCTTTTTGCTGGAAGTATAACCGGTACCGCCGCAGCTTACACACTTCTCTTTAATGATCTTACCGGTACCACGGCAGTTGGGACAGGTCTGGACATTCTGTACCATACCAAATAGCGACTGCTGGCTGTAAACCACCTGCCCCTTTCCTCCGCACTTGGGACAGGTGGTGGGAGAAGTTCCCGGCTTTGCCCCTGTGCCGTGGCAGTTGGTACACTCATCCTTCAGACTGATCTCCAGCTCCTTCTCGCATCCAAAAACGGCCTCTTCAAAAGTGATCCGCACGCTGGCCCGAAGATTGGCTCCCTGCATGGGCCCGTTTGCTGGCCCTCTTCTTCTGCCTCCTCCGAAAAGATCGCCAAAAATGTCACCGAAGATATCACCCATATCTCCACTAAAATCAAAGCCGCCGAACCCGCCGGCTCCCCCTGCGCCGCCCTCAAAAGCAGCGTGGCCAAACTGATCATACTGACGCCGCTTTTCCGGATCACTGAGCACTGCATAGGCCTCAGAGGCCTCCTTAAACTTTTTCTCAGCCTCTTTGTCCCCGGGATTCATATCAGGATGGTACTTCTTGGCCAATACTCTGTATGCTTTTTTTAACGCAGCGTCGTCGGCATTTTTATCAACGCCGAGGACTTCGTAATAATCTCTCTTGCTCTCTGCCATCTCATCACCCTCTTATTCAGATACCTGCCCGGAGGCTGTATCCGGTTCTAACTCACGTTTGGGGGTTGCCTCAATCCGATCCGGCATCTTTCTCCCGGACAGCTTCCCCTCAAAGCGCAATGCTCTGACGGGAAGCTGTTCCGACATCTGCCGTGTAGACTGGGACAGCCCCCTCCCATGCTTATTCATCTCTATTCCTTACTGCTTCTTATACTTCCCGGTAATCTCCGTCTACCACGTCGTCATCCGGTGCGGAGCCTGCTGCTCCTGCGCCTGCTCCCATATCCGGACCTGCACCGGCTGCTCCAGCAGCTCCCTGAGCCTGCTCATAAACCTTGGCAAACAGCTTCTGGGCGCTGTTCATCAGCTTTTCCTTGCCGGATTTCAGCTCATCCAGCTGTGCGTCCGTGATCTCATCCCCGCATTTTGCAATGATATCTTTCAATGCCTGCAGGTCTGCTTCCACTGCTGCCTTATCGTTGGCGTCAATCTTATCACCAACCTCTTCCATGGCTTTCTCTGTCTGGAATACCATAGCGTCCGCATCATTCTTGGCATCAATGGCTTCCTTGCGCTTCTTATCCTGAGCTTCATACTCGGCAGCTTCCTTCACTGCCTTGTCGATCTCATCATCGGACATATTGGAACCGGATGTGATCGTAATATGCTGCTCTTTTCCAGTTCCCAGATCCTTGGCAGATACATTTACAATACCGTTGGCATCAATGTCAAAGGTAACTTCGATCTGGGGCACACCTCTTCTTGCTGGCGGAATTCCGTCCAGACGGAACTGACCCAGAGTCTTGTTGTCTCTTGCAAACTGACGCTCACCCTGCACTACATGGATGTCCACAGCGGTCTGGTTATCTGCAGCTGTGGAGAACACCTGGCTCTTCTTGGTAGGAATCGTAGTGTTTCTCTCGATCAGCTTGGTAGCTACGCCGCCCAGAGTCTCAATAGACAGAGACAGCGGAGTGACATCCAGCAGAAGGATATCACCTGCGCCGGCATCGCCTGCCAGCTTTCCGCCCTGGATACAAGCACCAATTGCCACACACTCATCCGGGTTCAAAGTCTTGCTGGGTTCATGGCCAGTAAGCTGCTTTACTTTGTCCTGAACTGCCGGGATACGGGTGGAACCGCCCACCAGCAGTACCTTAGAAAGTTCGCTGGCATTCAGTCCTGCATCTCTTAATGCATTCTGAACCGGAATAGCAGTCCGCTCTACCAGATCGTGCGTCAGCTCATCAAATTTCGCCTTGGTCAGATCCATCTCAAAGTGTTTAGGACCAGTCTCATTGGCTGTGATAAAGGGCAGGTTGATGTTGGTTGTGGTTGCAGAGGAAAGCTCCTTCTTTGCCTTCTCAGCGGCTTCTCTCAGTCTCTGAAGAGCCATCTTGTCGTTGGACAGATCAATGCCCTCTTTATTTTTGAAATCAGTGATCATGTACTCTGTGATTCTCTGGTCAAAATCATCTCCGCCCAGACGGTTGTCTCCGTTGGTG
>CAJLNC010000075.1 GCA_905207905.1 uncultured Lachnospiraceae bacterium
GGATATAATGTAGCCTGTGAGCTGCCGTGAAACGGCAGCGCAGATTTTGCGAAGCAAAAGCTGCAGCCCCGAAGGGGCCACAGTTAAATGGAGGAAATAGAGTATGAAAACAGGATTGAAAAGAGGACTGGTTCTGGGAATGAGCCTTTGCCTGGCAGCTGCATCTTTAGCAGCCTGCGGTAAAAAAGCGGAATTAGATACAACAGCGACTATTGCTGCTTTAGATGGAGAGAATGTTACAGCGGGCGTTGCAAATTTTTTGCTGCGCTATCAGCAGACCCAGTTTGAAAGCTCTTACGGTGGATGGTTAAAGAGCTATTACGGCGATAACCTTTGGAATATGGATCTGATGGGAACTGGAGAGCTGTATGGCGATACTTTTAAAAATGAAATTATGACAGAGCTGGAGCGGATGCTCTTGGCTGAAAAGCATATGGCAGATTACGGAGTAGAACTGACGGATGAGGAGAAAGCTGCGATCGCAGAGGCAGCTAAGACTTTTATCAGTGAGAACGAGGAAGAAGTTCTGGAGAAGATGAGCGCTACTCAGGAAAATGTGGAGCGTGTCATGACACTCTATACCATCCGGAATAAAATGGAGCATTCCATGAGCGCAGATGTGAATACGGAAGTTTCGGATGAGGAGGCTGCCCAGAGAACCGTTTCCTATGTAAGATTTGACACGAAGGAAGCATCTGAGGAATCCGCTGAGGATGAGACTGCCGGAATTGACGGGGAAGCAGACACGGAGAATCCCACAGAGGAAGGGACAGACAGTGAAGTTCTCACCGAAGGCAGTGATGCGCAGGACAGCGAGTCTGAATCAGAGGGAGCAGCAGAAGAAAGCACGGAAGTGAATACAGAGGCAGCCCTCACTGAGGTGGAAAATACTAAGACAGAAACTGCTGATACAGAGGAACCGGAGACCGAGGCTGGCACGGAAGAGATTACCGAGGCAGGAACTGAGGCTGCGGAAGAAACCACAGAGACAGGAAGCGAGGCGGACACGGAGACTTCCAGCGAAGAGGCTACAGAGGCAGTGACAGAGGATGAGGCCACCCGTCTTGCAAAGGAAGAAGCCAGGGCAAGGGCAGAGGCATTCCTGGCAGAGGCCAAAACCGCAGAGAATTTTGCAGAAGCCGCTGCGGCAGTGACAGAGAAAGATACGGATTCTTCTACTTCCAGCTACACTTTTGGAGAGGATGATACCTATCCTGATGAGGCCATTATTACAGCTACGAAAGGCCTGGAGGACAACACTCTGGTAGAGGAAGTAGTGGAAGTAAATGACTCCTACTACGTGCTTTATGTGGAGGATGCCTTTGATGAGGAGGCAGTGGCAGAAAAGAAGGATGAGATTGTAGCACAAAGAAAGCTGGATGCGATCAATGCCCTGTATGAGGAGTGGACAGAAGCTTCTGAATTTACAGTGGAGGAAAAGGTGCTGGATCAGCTGGTATTTGATCTGTCTCTGACTGTAGAGACAGAGGCTTCCACAGAGCAGGAGACCGTGGTGGAAGAGACCGAGATCACCACTGAGGTGACTGCAGAGACAGGTACAGAAGCTGAAACAGAAGCTGACACGGAAGCTGGTACAGAAGCCGAAACAGGGGCTGGTGCGGAAGTTGATACAGAGGCCAAGACAGAAGCGGAGTCAGAGGCTGATACGGAAGCTAAGTCAGAGGGCGATTCGGAAACAGAGACGGTTACAGAGACTGCGACAGAAGCTGAATAGGATGAGCCAAAGGGGATGTTGCAAAATACAAATTCCGGTGGATGTTCGGTGTGTTTTTCTTCGAAAAGATGTGATTTTTCGAAGAAAAATCACCCGAAAGGGTATCGCCGGAGGTATTTTGCAACGTCCCCTTTTTTTAATGCAGAAAGATGCCTATCAATCAAAACATCCCCTTAAGTGTTCGCTTAACTTATTGACATTGATTTTGCGGGCAGCCATTCTCAATGTTTCAGCGGAAGGCTCACCACAAAGGTAGCTCCGCCTCCTTTCGTGTCCTGCACAGTGATGTTCCCACGATGGAGCTTCACGATCTCTTTGGCAATGCACAGACCCAGGCCGAAATGGGCTTTGTTTTTGTGGGCAGTGTCGGCGCAGTAGAAACGCTCAAAGACAGCCGCTTTTTGTTCATCCGGAATGCCGGGGCCATTGTCAGATACCAGGATTCGGATATGGGAGGCGTCATTTTCCAGGGAAAGGGTGATCCAGCCTCCGGGCGGGGTGTAGCAGAAGGCATTGTCAATGAGGATGGAAAGAAGCTGGCCTATGCGCTCCCGGTCACAGATACATTTGGGGGTGGTATCCTCTGGAAGGGAAATGTTCCAGCTTAAGGATTTTGTTTCTGCCAGGGCTTCAAAGGATTCCCAGACCTGTAAAAGCAAGGTATCCATCTCTACCGGTTCCGTTTGTATGCTCCAGCTGCGGCTGTCTGCGCTGGCAAGCTGCAGCATATCGCTGATGAGCCGGGACATGCGCTGACTTTCCAGAGAAAGGGTGTCCAGAAACTGAACGTCAGCTTCCATACTACCATTTCGCACGGAATCCACATTGCTTCGTATTACTGTCAGCGGAGAGCGCAGTTCATGGGAAGCAGAGGCAATAAACTCCACCTGCTTTTTTTGATTTTCCCTCAGGGGACGAAGCATCCGATCAATAAAAAACCAGAAAAATAGACTCAGTACAGCAAAGGAAGTGAGGGCTGCCAGTAAAAATAGACGGCGCTGCTGATAGAGCTGTTCGTTTAAAGAGGAAAGATCATGGAGTACGGTGACGCTTAAGGTGCTGCCGCTTTTGGGTATCAGAGCGATGGAAGCCAGAAATTCATCCCCGCTCTCAGCGGTCAGAGAAAACTCGTAGTGTTCAATATGGGAGGACGGCGCTTTGGAGCTTACGGCAGAAATCTGGTATTGGGACAAAGCAGTGCGCTCTGCCAGGTTAAGAAGAAGGGACTGTTCCTGCCCCTCTTGAAGTTCTTGGAAGAACAGAGGGGTGCCGTTGTCTCGCAGACGCAAAATAAACTGATAGTGGTGTTCCATTTGTCGAATCCAGCTGTGGGACAGGGCAGACTGAATTTGAAGATTCTGGTACATGGTGTTTAAGTTTGTAAGAAAAGAGGATTCCTCCCCGCTGCGCAGTTTCTGCTCTGATAGAAAAAGGCAAAGCAGGGTGAATAGGATGAGAATGAAGCCAGTCACTCCCATACACAGGGCAGTGAGCTGGATTCGCAATTTATGAAACATAAAATCCTCCTTTAAAAATAGTATTCTGATTAAGCGAAGTCTGAAATTTCCAGGCTTTTAAAAAGTAGAAATTCTAATCCCAAAATGGAATAAAAAACGAAAATTTGAAAAAGTCAGGTATCGGACTGCTGAAGCTGGTAACCGATGCCACGGATGGTCTTTAGTTGGGTGGAGCTGCCTACGGTGCGAAGCCTGCGGCGCAGAAAGTGGATATAATTGTCCAGATTGCCCTCCTCTATCTCATGCTCCGGTCCCCATACCCGGGAAAGGATGGTGGAGCGGGGCAAGGTCTGCTCCGGATTTTTTAAAAACAGTGTTAAAAGTTCCCCCTCCCGACGGGATAAGGTACAGGAAGCGCCGTTGCAGCTTAAGAGATTTTGGAAGAGGTCAAAAGTAAGATCCTTAAACTGAAGACAATTCGTGTCTCTCAGTTGCTGAGGACGCCGGCAGATACAGCGGATTCGGGCCATCAGTTCCTCAAAGGCAAAGGGTTTGACGATATAATCATCTGCACCAAGATCCAGCCCCCGCACCCGGTCCTCCAAACTGCCAAGGGCGGTGAGAAAAATGACAGGGGTATGAATCCCACCCTCCCTGGCTTTTTTCAGCACCTGAGCGCCGGGCAGGAGAGGAAGCATCTGATCCAGCAGCACCAGGTCATGGCTGTTTTCCATAAGATAAAATAAGCCTTCCTCGCCGTCATTGCAAACCGTGACGGAAAATCCCTGCTGTTCCAGGGAAAGCCTCAGAGAACGGCAGAGGGAAAGATCATCTTCAATCAGTAAAATCCGCATAGGAAACTCCTTTTTGTATTTTTTCTAGCAGCTCTGTTTTCTGTTCCACATTTCTATGGCAGGTTTTTAAGGCATTTTGGTGAGATCAGAAAGACCTCCGTACAACTATCTATAAAATAATCATAGCACAGAAATCTCTAAATTACCTTTAAAATTTTGAACCAATATCATAAAAGCACAGGATTTTGTCTGGGAGAAAGGGGGCAGAGTCAGGGGGCCAGCGTCCCGCTTTTTAGAGGAAAATTAGAGGCTCTTTAGAGCCTGTTTAGAGAAAGGGATGATAGACTTTGGGCAGTGAGAAAGAATAAGATTTTCAAGGAGGAGGTAAATAATGAGAAAAACAAGTTTTTGGAAGCGTATCAGCGCAGCTTTTTTGGCGGCGGCCCTCTGCATGGGCAGCCTGCCGGCAGGTGCGCAGGAGGTGGAGGGAACCGCCATGGGCCGCTATCTGGAGGAGGATCTGACTTTGCCGGAAGAAGATTTTATGGCCTATGACATTGTGTGCACGAAGGAAGGAACTCTTCGGGTGGTAGGAAACGGAAGTCAGGGCTACGGTCTTTGGGACAGTACAGACGGAGGGGCGACCTGGGAACAGACCGGGACTTTTCCGAAGGAATATGACGAGGCGTTTTTTTTAACGATGTCCCTGTCTCCAGTGGGAGGCGGAGTGGCAGTTATTTTTGATGTGAAGCTGGATGAGGATGGCAATGCCGAGGAGGAACGTCTGTGTTTTCTTTCCTTTGACAGTCAGGGAACTGTCAAAGAGACGGAGATTGGTGTGGAGTACTGGCTTTCCAATCTGGAATTTACCAGGGACGGCAGTTTAGTGGGAGTCACCAACAAGGGCGGCGCCTATCTGGTGGATCCCACTACCGGAGAGGCGCTGCAGGAATTGGCTGCTTCAGAAGTGGAAGTTGCGGGAGTCAGCGGTTCAGAAGCGCTGCTGATCGGAAACGGCACCCTTCGACGGTATGACCTTGCTGCAGGAGAGCCGCTGGAGGGAGATGCTGCGCTGGAAGAGATGCTGTTTTCCTTAAATCAGACCTATGAACCTGCGACTACTTACGGTCAGGAAATTAATTTTGCGGAAGATGAGGAAGGACGGCTTTACTTTGTCACCAGACAGGGAATCTACTCCCATGTGATGGGGGGAGGCACGGTGGAACAGGTGGTGGACGGCACTTTGAATACTCTTTCCGATCCGGCCAATACCCTGATTGGAATGGCAGTTCAGAACCAGATCTTTTATGTGCTCTGTATGGACGGAAACGGAAAAACTATACTTCGCCGTTACGCTTACGATGCTGCTGTGGCCAGTGTGCCGGAGCGGGAGCTCACCATCTATTCCCTTCATCAGGACGATGCGGTTACTCAGGCTGCAGTAATGTTTCAGAAAGAGCATCCGGACACCTTTGTAAATTATCAGGTGGGGCTTAGCGGGACAGATGGAGTTACCGTCTCGGATGCGCTTCGAACCTTAAATACAGATATTCTGGCAGGAAACGGGCCGGACATTCTGGTATTAGACGGAATGTCGGTGGCCACCTACGCAGAGCAGGGACTTTTGACAGACCTTGCTCCTATTTTAAAAGAGATGGATGACCAGGAGGGACTGTTGGAAAACATTGTCTACGGTTATCAGCAGGGGGAGATGGTGCCCGCTGTCCCCACCAGATTTGCCATTCCTATGGTGGCGGGAGCAAAAAATCAGGTGGAAGCATTCCAGAGTATCTCCCAGCTTCCAGACTTTGCAGGAGAAACGGGAGCTATGATACCCTCTGAAATCATTTATCTGCCGGAGCGGCTGTATCCCTTCTATGCAGCCAGGTGGCAGCAGGAGGATGGTACGATGAATCAGGAGGTGCTGACAGAATATCTCCAGTGCATCCGCCAGAGTTATGAAAATTTTCAGGCTGCTGCCGATGAGCAGGATTTGGAAATGCTTTCTTATTTCCAGCAGACCCTGGCTGAGGTGGATCCTTCCCGTACCCTGGGACTTTACTACTATCTGGACCCTTACGGATTTGATGCGTTCCAGTTCCTTCAGTCTGATAAGGGAATCAGTTTTGGAATGCTTTGCGGCATCATGGATTATGCTGCCCTTTCCTCTGTAAATGTGGCCAATGGGAATTGTGCTGCAAAGGTATTTTACGGTCAGGAGCCTGAGATTTATCTTCCCCTGGCAACGATGGGAATCTTAAGCAGTAGTAAAGAGCAGGAAGCTGCCGCAGACTTTTTGAAGTTCCTGTTGTCTGAGAAAGGCCAGCTGGCCACTATTTCCGGATATGCAGGATTTGCGGTGAATGAGAAAGCATTTCAGGAAAATATCAGCGCAGGCTTTGGGGAAAATGAAGGAATGACTGCTTCCGCAGGAAATTCGAATGGGGAAATGTTGGAGCTTGAGTATACCTGGCCAACGAAAGAAGAACAGGAGACTTTGACTGCCGGAGTGGCGAAGTTAAAGCAGCCGGGAAGCTTGGAGGAAGTGCCCAGAAATACCGTGATAGGAGAGGCGAGAAGATGCATGTACGGTGAGATTTCTGCTGAGGAGGCAGCATCCTCCATTATGCAGAAGATCAATCTGTATCTGGCAGAAGGATAGCATCATGGGCAGCCGGGGAAAGGAGGACATATGGAACGCATGGAAATCTGGAAAAAGCACAACAGAAAGAAAAAGCGAACCTGGCTGGTGCCCCTTCTTT
Organism: uncultured Lachnospiraceae bacterium; assembly: GCA_905207905.1. Next base: position 6,749 of record CAJLNC010000075.1, read on the forward strand.
TCCTGCTGCCGGATCTGATCGGTGTAGCTTGTTTTACATTGCTTCCTTTTCTTCAGGTGATACGGCGCTCTTTTTTGAGCGCTGTATCTGCGCAGTGGGTAGGATTAAAAAATTATCAGGCAGTTTTTTCTAATACAGCTTTTCGGCTGGCTGCGGGAAACACACTGCGGTTTACCCTGATTTGTATTCCTTTGCTGGTGGCGCTTTCCCTGATGCTGGCAGTGCTGCTGCAGCGGGTACGCAGAGGAAAGGCGGTGCTGAAAGGAGCACTGCTGATTCCGGTGGCTGTCCCGGCAGCCTCTGTGGTGCTGGTGTGGAAAATGCTGTTTCACTTAAATGGCCTGGTCAATGGCCTGCTTGAGGGGTTGGGGATGGAGAAGGTAAACTGGATGGCCTCGGGGGCGGCGTTTTGGGTTCTGGTGATCAGCTATCTCTGGAAAAATCTGGGATATGACATGATCCTGTGGCTGGCAGGACTGTCAGGAATCCCTGTTGAGATCTATGAGGCGGCCAGGGTGGATGGAGCAGGAGAGTGGAAGTGCTTTACCAGAATCACGCTTCCCAACCTGATGCCCTCTTTATATACCATCTCTGTGCTGTCTTTTTTAAATTCTTTTAAGGTATTTCGGGAGGCATGGCTGGTGGCAGGGGATTATCCTGATCCCAGTATGTATCTTCTGCAGCATCTGTACAACAACTGGTTCCGGGATCTGGCCTTTGACAGGATCGCAGCGGCAGCAGTGGTAAACGGTGCCGTGGTGCTGGTACTGATTCTGTTTCTGCAGAGAGCCTGGGATAAAGAATAGCGTTTGTGTACAAGAGTGGGACGGCTCTTTGCGCACGGATGCCAGATTTTGGGGAAGGATACAGCAGATAGAAAATAAGAAGAAATTTATACTTAAAGGAGAGAGGGAAGGGCTATGCAGCGTCTGTTGCGTTTGTTGAGCGTATTTATTTTAGGGGTTCTGGCTGTGCTGATCTGTTTTCCGGTATTTTTTGCAGTGACCGGAGGCTTTAGCGCTCAATGGGAGCTGGAGGAGAAACTGGCGCCTGTGCTTGGAGGAGCCTCCGGGTCAGCTTTCTGGACCTTCCTTCCCCTGTCTCCAACTCTTTCCTCCTTGGTGGAGGTATTATTGGATTCTCCACAGTTTTTTGTGATGTTTTGGAACTCGATCAAGATGACGCTGCTGATCCTGGCGGGACAGCTTCTTTTTGGAGTTCCGGCGGCCTGGGCGCTGGCAAGATTCCGTTTTCCTGGTCAGAGAATGCTTTTGACCCTATATTTGGTTCTGATGCTGATGCCCTTTCAGGTATTGATGCTGCCTCAGTATCTGGTGCTGAATGAGACGGGGCTTTTGGATACCCAGTGGGCTGTGATTTTGCCGGCAATTTTTTCGGCTTTTCCAGTATTTTTGATGCATCGTTTTTTAAGCAGCATTCCAGAAGCGATTTTGGAGGCGGCCCGCATTGACGGCGCAGGACAGATCCAGATTTTTTTGAGGATTGGAATTCCCCTCGGAGCGCCAGGAATTGTGTCTGCTGTGATTCTTGGATTTTTGGAAGCCTGGAACTTAATTGAACAGCCCATGACATTTTTAAAAACAAAATCCCTGTGGCCCCTGTCCTTATTTCTTCCGCAAATCGGTTTGAAAGAGGCAGGGATGGGATTTGCAGCGGCACTGCTGATGTTGATCCCTGCGCTTCTTTTGTTTTTAAGCGGCCAGGAGTATCTGGAGCAGGGCATTGCGGCGGCTGCATTGAAGGAGTAGGAGGCGGATAATGAAGAAAAGTAAATTGCTGCGTCTGACAGCTTTGTTTTTTGTACTGATGCTTTGCTTTACAGTGCTGTCCAGAGCAGCTTATCAGAGTGGGACAGCGGTGGTAAAGACCGGAAAACCGGAAAATCGCACCATCAATCATCAGATCCGGGTGATGGGCAAGGTGGTGGAGAATCAGGAACTGGCAATATTTACAGAGCCAAATCAGCGGGTTACCGGGATCTATGTGAAGGAAGGGCAGCGGGTAGCCAAAGGGGAGCTGTTGTTTGAAATCGATACTGCATTGCTGGAGGAGAGTATTTTAAATCAGAAACAGGAGATGGAAAAACAGCAGCTCCAGGTGAAAGACGCCAGAAGCCAGAAAGATGTGAGCGCTATGCAGAAGGCAAATGATCAGGCGCAAGCAGCGGAAAATTATTCCCTGAGCGTAAATAGCACAGGCGCCAGGCTGCAGCGGGCAAAGAGGGATCTGAACAAGGCAAAGAAGGATCTGGAGGATTTTCGTAAAAATAGCGGCAGTGTTCAGCCGGATGGGCAGGTGCAGGAAAGCCTGGAGCAGCAGTACCAGGAAAAACAGGAGGCCTACATTCAGGCGGAGCAGGAGCTTACCACTTTGCAGTGGCAGATTGAAAATGCAGTGGATCAGGCGCTGAATCAGGCTAAGGGAAATGGCACTGCGGCCGGTCTGGCAGTGACGGAGCCGGTACTTACCCAATCGCAGGAGCTGATGGAGGAACCGCTGATCTCAGATATGGATCCGGTGTTTCCGGAGACTTCCGTCTCGGCGCCAGAGCCGGTGCTTCCGGATACTTCCGCCTCGCCTTCAGAGCCGGTGATCCAGGAGACTCAGCCGCCCGTATCGGCTCCCACAGATCCGGATACTTCTGCTCCCAGTCAGGATCCGGTGGTTCCGGAGACTTCCGAGACAGAGGAGGGAGGATGGGCAGATCCGGATTTTATCATTGAAGATCTGGAGCCGGGAGAGGGACAGACAGGATCCGGCAGCGATGAATCTCAATGGGATGATGAGGGGACTCTAAATGGCGGCGGCCTGGAGGATCTGGAATCGGATATGGACGGAGCCGAAACAGAGAATCCGGGTCCTACACAGGAGGAATTGGATCAGATAGAAGAAGAGGTAAGAGCATCCTATGCTCAGAAGCTGGAGGAAGCCAAGGAGAAAGTAGACACCGCAAACCAGGAAAAGGAGAAGGCCAGAGCAGCGTTGGAGACCTATCAGCAGGAGCAGCTGGCTGCCATGGATTCTGCCAATGCAAAAACAGAGCAGCAGCTTTTAGAGCAGATACAGATAGCCAGGGATGCCTATGAAGATGCGGCGATTGCGGCAAATGAGGCGGCAGTGACTTCCAGCCGGGCTGTGGCGGGTGCAGGCATTCCCAATGCCTCCAACAGCTCGGACCGAATGAATGAAATCACCTATGAGCAGATGGAGCTGGCGCTGGAAAAGCTGGAGAAACTCATGGAGAATCAGGGAAAGATCACCGCGCCTGCGGATGGACTGATTACGAAAATACAGATTACCATAGGGGAGAAAACCACAGATACTACAGCCATGCTTATGGCAGATTTGTCCAGAGGCTATTCTTTTACAGCGGAGATTACCGCAGAGCAGGAAAAATATCTGGGTACAGGAGATCTGGTGACCCTGAAGGGAGGAAGTAAAAAGAAAACTCTGGAAGAACAGCCGGTAACCGGGGTGAGGGCGGATGAAGAGCGGGAGGATGTGTACCATGTAATGGTGGAGCTTCCGGCAGATGCCTTTGAGATCGGCACAGCAGTGAGCCTGGAATTTACAAAGAAATCAGAAATGTATCCGATTTGTGTACCTTTGTCTGCTTTGTATCTGGACAACAGAAATCAGCCCTACGTTTTGACGGTGGAAGAGAAAGAGTCCATTATGGGAAGCGAATGGCAGGCAAGGAAAGTCAGCGTAACTGTTCTTGAGCAGAATGAAGCCTATGCGGCTTTGACGGAGGGAACGCTGGCATCCTCCCAGGAAATTATTGTAAATTCTGACAGACCGGTGGATGAGGGAAGCCGGGTGAGAATGGAAACCGGAGAGTGAGGATATGGGGAAAAAAGTTTGGGGAGCAGCAAGATGGATCCTTGGCATCTGTCTGTTCGTGGCAGCGGTAAACGCTCATTCCCTGGTTAGAACCTCGGCGGATATGGGGGCCGTATTCTTGGATGGAAGTCTGCCGGGGGAGAAAACAACAGAGGAGATTCTTGTTCAGGAGGCAGAACAGGAGGAGCCGGTGAAGGCATGCTTTTGGAGAGAAGAGCGGGAGGCTGTTCTTTCCTGTCAGGAGACGGGAAAAACTTTTCCGGTCAAGGTATTAAAGAGTAAAGGAAACCCGGAGTGTTTATTTCCGGGGACCGGACTGTTAACCTGGCGTCAGGAGGGCTGTGTGGTGGATGAAAAGACTGCCAGGGAGCTTTTTGGGACAGATCAGGCAGAAGGACAGTATCTTTGGTACAAGGAGAAACGGTATCAGGTGGTGAAGACGTTGGAAAGCCCGGAACCTGTGATGATGTGCCAGACCCAGGGAGAGGAGGAAACCTTTTCTTTTCTGGCCCTGGAGTTTGAGCAGGGGCAGAGCGTGAGAGAAGGAAGCGAACAGTTTCTGATGCGGTACGGTCTTTCCGGGGAAACGGTGGAGTTTACTTTCCTGGAAGCGCTGACAGCCAATCTTCTTTTACTGTTTCCGGCAGCAGCGGCTGTCCGTCTGTGCGCAGGCCTGTTTCAGGAAAAGCGGCGGATGGTTCAGGTGTTTGGACTTTTGGTGGGGGCAGGTACCGTGTTTTTGATCTGGAAGGGTTTTTCCTTTCCGGAGGCCATGATTCCCAGCCATTGGTCTGATTTTTCTTTCTGGCAGGGATGGTGGCAGCAGGAGCGATCCAATTTGCTTCGGATTTTGGGCACTGCGCTTGGAGAAATGCATCTGCTTCTGGTGTTTCGTATGGTGCAGTCTATGGTGTGCAGCCTGCTGGCTTTTGCGACAGTGATCGGAAGGTCGGGCAGATCCTAAAGGCATAATCATTTGTGTAAGAAATACCTGCGG
>CAJLNC010000076.1 GCA_905207905.1 uncultured Lachnospiraceae bacterium
GATCTGAAAACCTGCAAGGCCTACATCAGCGTTCTGGGAGATGAGGAGGCTTTAAACGCCACCATTGCCGGTTTAAGAAGCGCAGAAGGGTATATCCGCCGTCAGCTGGCCCGCACCGTAAATCTGCGGAACACACCGGAGATCCGCTTTTTGCCGGATCACTCCATTGCCTATGGCATCAGTATGACAAAGCTGATTGATGATATTAACCGGGAAAGTAAAGAAAAAGAAGGGGACGATGAGGATGTTTGATCTGAAAGCCCAACTGCAGGATGCAAAGCTCGTGGGCATTGCCGGACACGTGCGTCCGGATGGCGACTGCGTAGGCTCCTGCCTTGGTCTGGGCCTTTATCTGAAGGAATATTTTCCCCAGCTAAAAACCCGGATATACCTGGAGGATTTTTCTGATTCCTTTCGGTTTTTAAAGGGTTCTGAGGAGATTGTGTCCGATTGTTCAAAGGACGAAGAATACGATGTGTTCTTTGCTTTAGACTGCGGTGATCTTGCACGGTTGGGAAATGCTGCGAAGTATTTTCGCAGTGCCAAAAAGACCATCTGCATTGATCACCATATCAGCAACATTTCATTTGCGGATATCAATTATATTGAGCCGGAGGCCAGCTCCACCAGCGAGCTGGTGTATACCCTCCTGGAGGAAGAAAAAGTAACGCGGGAGATGGCGGAAGCTATTTATATGGGAATTGTCCATGATACAGGAGTATTTCAGTATTCCTGTACTTCCAGCAAAACCATGAACATAGCCGGAAAGCTGATGGACACTGGCATTGATTTTTCCAGGATCGTGGAGAATACTTATTATGTCAAAAACTACGTACAGCAGCAGATATTGGGACGGGCGCTTCTGGAGAGCATTATGATTCTGGATAAGCAGGTGATCTTCAGCGTAATTCGCCAGAAGGATATGAAATTCTATGGCGTAGAGCCTAAGGATCTGGACGGTATTGTGCAGCAGCTGCGCAACACAAAAGGAGTGGAGGCGGCCATCTTTCTTTATGAGGTGGGGCCTCAGCAGTTTAAGGTAAGTATGCGGTCAGCAAATAAGATTGATGTAAGCCGCATCGCCGGATATTTCGGTGGCGGCGGTCATGTGAAGGCGGCTGGCTGTACTATGCAGGGTACGGTGTACGACGTGGTGAATAATCTGGTTGGTCATATGTACCGCCAGCTGAAGGAATGGGAGACAAAAGAAGGGTGATTTCCGGAATTATTAATGTGTATAAGGAAAAAGGCTGGACCAGCCATGATGTGGTGGCGAAACTTCGCAGGATCCTGCAGCAAAAAAAGATCGGGCATACCGGTACTCTGGATCCGGATGCAGAGGGAGTCCTGCCGGTATGCCTAGGGGCAGGGACCAAGCTCTGCGATCTTCTCACTGATACCGGGAAGACTTACCGGGCAGTTCTGCTGCTTGGATGTACTACAGATACCCAGGATACCACGGGAACGGTACTTTCCTCCCGGCAGGTCACATGCAGCGAAGAGGAAGCCAGGAAAGCGGTGCTTTCCTTTCAGGGAGATTATGATCAGATTCCTCCCATGTATTCGGCCCTGAAGGTTCAGGGGAAGAAGCTGTATGAGCTGGCCAGAGCCGGGGTCGAGGTTGAACGAAAGCCCAGGGCTGTGACCATTCATGAAATCCAAATTGAACAGATTCATTTGCCGGAGATCGCTTTTACGGTCAGCTGCTCAAAAGGAACCTATATTCGTACCCTCTGCCATGACATTGGTGAAAAGCTGGGCTGCGGCGGTACTATGAAATCTCTGCAGCGAATTCGGGTAGGAGAATTTCTTATCGAAGAAAGCAGAACCCTCGCAGAGATTGAACAGCTCCAGGAAGCCGGCAGGCTGAAGGAGTATGTGTTTCCGGTGGATGCCATGTTTCCGGCTTATAAAGCGGTATATGTGAAGCCAGAGACAGACCGGCTGTTAAAAAACGGAAATCCTTTGAAAGAGAGAGATTTTGTTACAGAGGTTAAGCCGGGAGAGGGCCGAAAACTGCGGGTTTATGATTCTTCCGGAAAATTCTGCGGAATTTATCGCTGGGTAGAAGAAAAAAACATCTACTGTCCGGAAAAAATGTTTCTGGATGCGTAGACGGAGGATGAAATGAAGTATTTTCATGGAACAACGGATTTTTTTGCGGAGGGGCCCACAGCGGTAACCCTTGGAAAATTTGACGGTGTCCATCTGGGGCATCAGAAACTGATGCGTCATATTAAGGAGCTGGAAAAAGAGGGTGTCTCCAGCGTGTGTTTTGCTCTGAACGGAAATGAGGGTTCTTTTTTAATGACCCATAACGAGCAGCGGCGCCTGGTAGAGGAGCTGGGGATTTCCTGTCTCATCTCCTGTCCCTTTGTGCCGGAAATTTTTACCATGTCCCCGGAACAATTTGTGGAGGAAATCCTGGTAAAACGGCTTCATGCCCGCTATATTGCAGTGGGTACGGATTTTTGTTTTGGTTACCGCAGATCCGGAAATGCAGCTTATTTAAAAAGTCTGGAACAACGGTACGGGTTTCGGGTAGATATTCTGGAAAAAGAACGGCTGGGAGAACGGGAGATCAGCAGTACTTATGTGCGGGAAGCGCTGGAGCAGGGGAATATGGAGCTGGTAACCCGTCTTCTTGGAAGACCCTTTCTTGTGGAGGGAATGGTGCTCCATGGCAGAAAACTGGGACGGACTCTGGGTTTTCCCACCATCAATTTGATTCCCAGCGCCCAAAAACTGCTCCCTCCCAACGGTGTGTATGCCACCAGAACCAGTATTGCGGGAAAGATTTATCCGGGTATTACCAACATTGGCTGTAAACCTACGGTATCCGGAAATTTTCGGGGAGTGGAGACCTATCTTTTTGATTTGGACATGGATCTGTACGGAGCTCAGGTATGGACACAGATCCATACTTTTGAAAGAAGAGAACAGAAGTTTTCTTCTGTAGAGGAACTGAAGGCGCAGGTACAGAAAGATATTGCTTTTGGAAGGGAGTATTTTTTTGAATAAAGGGTTATGGACAGCCAGCCTGGTGCTTTTGGTAGTGGGACTGATCTTTCTGGCAATGGGAATCGGCTGTCATCTGTATGAAAATTTTAAGGAACCTTTAAAGTGCCGCTGTACTGCCCGGGTAGTGGAGCTGCTTTTGGAGGAGCCAAAGCCAGGAGAGCAGTTTCTCTTTTACAAAAACTGCTACTATCCGGTGATCGAATATTACGCGGAAGGGAAACTGTATAAGCTCCGCTATCCCCATGGTTCCTATCCCAGCCGTTTTAAGCTGAATCAGGAGATTAAAATCACCTATAAAAAGGGACAGCCGGAAGAATTTTTGTTGGAAAAACAAAGTCCTCTGCGTTTGTTGTCCCAGTGTCTGTACGGAGTCGGCGTGGCAGCCCTTCTGACAGCCTGTATAATTTTCCTCATATTTGCCATGAGAGGTTGACGAAACAGGCGGGGTATGATATAGTGTGAAAGTATGATTGAGCCAATACCCAGAAATTGGACACTCCGACCGTTTCCTGGTATTTGGCGTTAAAAATTTTAGGAGGAAAAAAGCATGATCGCAAAAGAAAAGAAACAGGCAATTATTGCAGAGTATGGCAGAAAAGAGGGAGATACCGGTTCACCGGAGGTTCAGATTGCAGTTCTGACCGCACGGATCCAGGAGCTTACCGAGCATCTGCAGAATAACCCCAAGGATCATCATTCAAGAAGAGGTCTTCTGAAAATGGTTGGTCAGAGACGTGGTCTTCTGGCTTATTTGAAGAAAACTGATATTGAAGGATATCGTGCTTTGATTGCAAAATTAGGAATCAGAAAATAAGAAATCCAGGGAGCCGTTGCAAAATACCGTATCCGATGTTGTTTCGATGTGTTTTGTAGCGGCTTCTTTCTGTGTACAGAAAGCGAAATCTGAATTCCCGAGACCACTGAAAAGATGATTTTCTTCCAAAGTCATTTTTTCAGTAGTTTCGGATAAGATTTCGCCCTGCGAGCAAGAAGCGACAAGAAAAGGAGAAAGATATGTTCAAAAGTTTTTCAATGGAAGTGGGCGGAAGAACTCTGACGGTTGATGTAGGCAGAGTGGCAGCTCAGGCAAACGGCGCAGCATTTATGCATTACGGTGACACCACCGTTCTTTCCACAGCAACTGCTTCAGACAAACCGCGCGATGGAATCGATTTTTTCCCTCTGAGCGTGGAATTTGAAGAGAAATTATATTCTGTAGGTAAAATCCCTGGAGGCTTCAACAAGCGTGAGGGAAAGGCCTCTGAGAATGCAGTGCTTACCGCCCGGGTAATTGACCGTCCTATGCGGCCTCTGTTTCCCAAGGATTATCGGAATGATGTGACCTTAAATAACCTGGTGCTGTCTGTAGACCCCACTTGCCGTCCGGAGCTGGTAGCTATGCTGGGTTCTGCCATTGCTACCTGTATTTCGGATATTCCCTTTGACGGTCCCTGTGCTATGACTCAGATCGGCTTGGTGGATGGAGCATTTGTTGTAAATCCCTCTCAGGAACAGTGGAAAAACGGAGATCTGCAGCTGACCGTGGCTTCTACCAGCGAAAAGGTAATCATGATCGAGGCTGGAGCAAATGAAATTCCGGAAGCGAAAATGATCGAAGCTATTTACATGGCGCATGATATCAACCAGGGTATCATTGCTTTTATCAACCAGATTGTGGCTGAAGTGGGCAAAGAGAAACACGCTTATGAGAGCTGTGCAGTTCCCCAGGAGCTGTTTGACGCTATGAAAGAGATTGTAACTCCGGAAGAGATGGAAGCCGCTGTATTTACTGATGTAAAGCAGGTGCGGGAGGAGAATATCCGGCAGATTACTGCAAAGCTGGAGGAAGCTTTTGCTGACAAGGAAGAGTGGCTGGCGGTTCTTGGCGAGGCAGTCTATCAGTATCAGAAAAAGACTGTGCGAAAGATGATCTTAAAAGACCACAAGCGTCCCGACGGACGTGCGATTACCCAGATCCGTCCTCTGGCTGCAGAGGTAGATCTGATTCCCAGAGTTCATGGTTCTGCTATGTTCACCAGGGGACAGACTCAGATCTGCACCATCACCACGCTGGCACCTTTGTCTGAGGTTCAGAAGATCGACGGTCTGGATGAGAATGAAGTAAACAAACGCTATATGCATCATTATAACTTCCCGTCCTACTCTGTAGGTGAGACAAAGCCTTCCAGAGGGCCGGGAAGACGTGAGATCGGCCATGGGGCGCTGGCAGAGAAAGCTCTGGTTCCGGTACTTCCCACTGAGGAAGAATTCCCCTATGCCATCCGTACCGTGTCTGAGACCTTTGAATCCAACGGTTCCACCTCTCAGGCAAGTATCTGCGCCTCTACCATGTCTCTGATGGCAGCCGGTGTTCCCATTAAAAAACCGGTGGCCGGTATTTCCTGCGGTCTGGTGACCGGAGAGACGGATGATGATTATATTGTATTGACAGACATCCAGGGTCTTGAGGATTTCTTTGGGGATATGGACTTTAAAGTGGCTGGTACTCATGACGGCATCACAGCTATCCAGATGGACATTAAGATCCATGGACTGACCCGTCCCATCGTGGAGGAGGCGATTGCCAGAACAAGACAGGCCAGAGAGTACATTCTCAATGAGGTGATGCTGCCCTGCATCGGAGCACCCAGAGAGTCTGTATCCAAGTATGCACCCAAGATCGTTCAGATCATGATTGATCCTCAGAAGATCGGCGATGTGGTTGGTCAGAGAGGCAAGACGATCAATACCATCATTGAGCGCACAGGCGTAAAGATTGATATCACAGATGACGGTGCTGTATCTGTATGCGGAACCGATCAGGCCATGATGGACAAAGCCATTGAGATGATTCGCATTATTACCACAGATTTCGAGGCTGGGATGGTGCTGTCAGGAGAAGTGGTAAGCATCAAGGATTTCGGCGCTTTCATTGAATTTGCTCCGGGCAAAGAAGGTATGGTTCATATTTCCAAGATCGCGAAAGAGCGTATTGCTCATGTAGAAGACGTTCTGACACTGGGAGATAAGGTAAAGGTTGTCTGCCTGGGTAAGGACAAGATGGGCAGGATGAGCTTCAGCATCAAGGATGTAAAATAACCGTATAAGCAAAGATCGAGCGAATGGAAAGAGAACTTTCCATCTATAGCGGAAATGTACAGACGGAATTATTGAAATTTATATCTAAAATTTATAAATAAAAAAGGATTGACAAACCGTGCTTTTAGAGTTATTATTCTGATAACTTCATTTTCAAACCGTTGAGAAAGAGTAGTAAGTCTTTTGAAAGGTTCCAGAGAGCTGCGGAAGATGAGATGCAGTACCGGAAAAGAGACTGAATGGACTTTTGAGGGTAAGTTGATTTCCAGAAAGACAGGTATTATTCTGTGAATGGAAGGTAGGCTTCACCGGGAACCCAACCCGTTATCAATGAGGATGCATGTTGGTGCAGGAAAAGTGGGCATTGCCAAGTTGAGTGGTACCGCGTTGATCTTATCAGCGTCTCAAGTTTATATTATACTTGAGACGCTTTTTTTTATTTATGGGAACTTCTTTCCTATGAAATAAAAAAGCGTTCCGTGCAGGACTCTATTGCGGCGCAGTGAAATTATGCCGCAAATGGGATTCGGCACAGGCGGAGAATCTTGCTTTGCAGGATCGCGTTGTAGAAAAAATGCACACTTTGTTCCACCTTAGGCGGGGGCCTATGCGCAGGAAGTTGCAGGCAATTGAATTTCACTTTTAAGGAGGACAAATTTATGAAAAAGAAAATGATGGCAATGGTACTTGGAACAGCAATGGCAGCCTCAATCATGACAGGCAATGCAATGGCGGAGGATAAGAATGTTACAGTAGGAATTTCTCAGTTTGCTGAGCACGGATCTTTAGATAACTGCAGGGAAGGATTTCTCAAGGGGCTTGAAGAAGCCGGCTTTGTAGAAGGGGAAAATCTGACAATAAAATATGATAATGCCCAGGCGGATACGGGAACGGCAAGTATGATTTCTGATGGGTTTGTAGCTGATCGGGTAGATCTGATCTGTGCCATCGCTACCCCCAGCGCCATGAGTGCCTACAATTCGGCTATGGATACAGAGATCCCTGTGATTTACACTGCGGTGTCTGACCCGGTAGGCGCAGGTCTGGCTGACGAATCAGGAGTTCCTGTCGGTAACATTACCGGAACAGCAGACCAGCTTCCGGTGAAGGAGCAGCTGGAAATGATCCGCACTATTCTTCCTGAGGCGGAAAAGATTGGTATCCTATATACCACCAGCGAGGCCAATTCCGTAAGCACCATAGAAACCTACAAGGAGCTGGCCGGCGAATTTGGATTTGAGATCGTAGACTCCGGAATCAATACGATCGCGGATGTAGACATGGCTGCTGCAGAACTGGCAGGAACGGTGGACTGCATTTCCAACCTTACTGACAACACAGTAGTTTCTGCTTTGCAGACAGTGCTGTCCTACGCCAATGAAGCGAAGATCCCTGTATTTGGCAGCGAGATCGAGCAGGTGAAAAACGGCTGTCTGGCGTCCATGGGAATTGACTATGTGGAGCTTGGCAGACAGACGGGAGCTATGGCAGCCAAAGTCCTGACAGGAGAAACATCCGCTTCCAAGATGAATTATGAGACTTGTCAGGGTGCCAGCCTTTATGTGAATACAGAGGCAGCTGCCGTTCTTGGTATGGATCTGGATCCGGAGTATGCAGCAGAGGCAGCTCAGGTATTTGACACGATCGAGGTGAAATAGAAATCTAAGGGCAAACACAGGTGTGATGGTACTGGAATCTGGATGAGCACAGTCCCATAAAAATAAGAGAAGAGAAATGTTTGGAGGAAAAAAAGGTGACACTTTTACTCAGCGTACTGGAGCAGGGCCTGATCTATGCAATTATGGCTCTGGGAGTTTATATCACTTATAAAATACTGGATTTTCCAGATTTAACAGTGGACGGAAGTTTTCCACTGGGGGCGGCTATTGCAGGGGCTATGATCAGCAGAGATCTGAATCCTCTGCTGACCTTGCCGATCTGCTTTCTGGCAGGAGCATTGGCTGGAATTTGCACTGGTCTGATCCATGTAAAGCTGAAGGTGCGGGATCTGCTTTCCGGGATCGTGATGATGACCGCTCTCTACACTGTACATTTAAGAGTGGCCGGGCGGGCGAATCTTCCTATTTATAATAAAACTACAATTTTTGAAAATGATCTGGTGGCCAGACTGATTCCTCAGGGACTTCAGAAGTTTGACGTTGTGCTGATCATGCTGGCGATCACTATACTGGTAAAATATCTTCTTGACTGGTATCTCTCCACGAAATCCGGATATATTCTTCGGGCAGTGGGAGACAACGAGGCTTTGGTGACTGCCATGGCGGTAGATAAAGGCACAGTAAAGATCATAGGCCTTTCCATTGCCAATGGCCTGGTAGCCTTAAGCGGCTGCATTTTTGCACAGCAGCAGCGTTTCTATGATGCCTCCATGGGAACCGGAACTGTAGTCATCGGTCTGGCCAGTGTAATCATTGGCACCAGTCTCTTTAAACGAATTACATTTCTCCGAGTAACCTCCAGCGTGATCATCGGCTCTGTTCTATATAAGGGCTGCGTGGCCCTGGCCATTAAGCTGGGTTTTGAGTCAACAGATCTGAAGTTTATTACCGCAGCATTGTTTCTGATCATTCTGGTGCTGGGACGGGATCGGAAAAGGAAGGTGAAAACCAATGCTTGAATTAAAACATATTTCTAAATACTACAACGTAGGTACAGTCAATGAGATGTGCTTGTTTCAGGATTTTAATCTGAGCATCCAGGATGGAGAATTTATTTCCGTAGTAGGCAGCAATGGTTCTGGGAAAACCTCTTTGCTGAATATTATCTGCGGAAGCATTGATATTGACAGCGGGTCTATCTTGCTAAACAGCAGGGATATTACCCGCATGAAAGAATATAAACGATTGGAAAAGATCGGACGGGTTTTTCAAAATCCTGCTATGGGAACCTGCCCCAGCATGACCATATTGGAAAATTTAAGCATTGCGGATCACAAGGGGAAGGCTTACGATCTTAGGCGAGGGATTCAGAAAAAAAAGGTAGACTTTTATCGGGAACAGTTGTCCTTGCTGAATCTGGGTCTGGAAGATAAGCTTCACGTAAAAGTGGGATCCCTCTCAGGCGGACAGCGACAGGCCTTATCCCTGCTGATGTCTACCATGACACCCATAGACTTTCTCATTTTAGATGAACACACTGCTGCATTGGATCCCAAGACAGCGGAGATAAATATGGAACTTACCAATCGTCTGGTTCAGGAAAAGCATCTTACTGCCATCATGGTTACTCACAATCTGCGCTACGCCGTAGAATATGGAAATCGGATGATTATGATGCATGAAGGAAAAGCAGTGCTGGATTGCAAGGGACAAGAAAAGGCTGCCACGAAAGTAGAAGATGTGTTGGGTATCTTTAATGCCATTAGCGTAGAGAGTGGAAATTAGGCATGAAAGCCCCTGGACAGTCAGCATCCTGGTAAAAGAACACAGAAGAGAGGCCAAATAAGAAAGAGAAAAGAAAGGATGGCAGTTTATATGAACAAAGGAATTGTTTTGGTTACGATCCCTTTTACAGAAAAACAAAAGGAAAAACTTCGAAAGACAGCTCCGGAGGCAAAATTTTTGTTTGTCTCTAAATCAGAGGTGACAAAAGAACAACTGCAGGAGGCGGAAGTAATCATGGGAAATGTTTCTGCAGAACAGCTGCGTTCAGCCTCTCAGCTGAAATGGCTGCAGTTAAACAGCGCCGGTGCGAATACCTACTGCGAACCGGGAGTACTGAAGCGGGAAGTACTTTTAACCAATGCTTCCGGAGCCTATGATATTTCCGTGTCAGAAAATATGGTAGCTGCAACCATGGCGATGTTCAAGAAGCTGTACCGCTATTATGATAATCAGAAGCAGCATCTTTGGAGGGATGAGGGGGATGCTATGTCTCCATGGGGGGCAACGGTGGTAATTTTAGGATTGGGAAATATTGGGCTGGCCTATGCCAGAAGGATGAAGGCCATGGGGAGCTATATCATTGGCATTAAAAGCCGGGTAGGAGACTTGCCGGAGGGTGTCGATGAGCTGCATACCCTGGATGATCTTCCAGACTCCTTAAAACGGGCAGATGTGGTGGCCAACATTCTTCCTGAGACGCCAAATACTATCCATCTTCTGGGAAAAGAAGAGTTTGCACTGATGAAACCTTCTGCCTATGTGGTAAATATGGGAAGGGGAAGTGCCATTGACCCAGATGCACTTTATCACGCGTTGAAAACCGGAGAGATCGCAGGAGCAGCCCTGGATGTGACAGAGCCGGAACCGCTTCCGGCTGATCATCGTCTTTGGGATGCTCCCAATGTCTATATTATGCCTCATGTGGCAGGAGATTTTCATATCCCTGTCACCCTGGAAATTATCTCTGACTATTGTGCCGAGAATCTGAGGCATTATTTTTCCAAAGAAAAATTGGAGCATCTGGTGGATCGTGTAAAGATGTATTGATCATAACCTGCTATTTTGAATGAATCTTTTGTGTAACGGGACTTGGTATTTTGCAGCATCCCTATCAATTTTGAAGTGAGACAAGATTTTGATAAAATTGGGGATAGGAAATGGAAACGCAGTCCGCATCCAAAATCCTGGTGGTACCCTCGGCTACAAGACCTGCCACGGAAAAGCTCATGGCAATGCGGTGGTCCAAATGACTGTGGATCCAAGCGCCATGAAGAGACGCGCCGCCCTCAATGATCATTCCGTCCTCTGTAGGGAAAACTTTTGCACCCATTTTGGAGAGATTCTCTGTGATGGTCTGGATCCGGTCAGATTCTTTTACCCTCAGCTCTTTTGCATCCCGGATTATGGTAGTTCCCTCTGCGCAGGCAGCCATCACAGACAGAATGGGAATCTCATCAATGAGCGAAGGAATCAGTTCTCCCTGGATTACAGTGGCCTTCAAAGGGCTGTATTTTACCAGAAGATCCGCTGTTGGTTCCCCGCTGCCGCAGTTTGCATTTAAATAGGTAATATCTGCCCCCATGGCTTCACAGACCCTGAGCATCCCATCTCTGGTCGGATTTGTGCCTACATTTTTGATCAGAAGCTCAGATCCGGGTATTAGAAGAGCAGCGGCAATAAAGTAGGCAGCGGAAGAGATATCTCCAGGCACCAGAATCTCCCTGGCTTCCATGGAAGGTTCCGGCTCCACAGCCGCCTGTTTTCCCTGAATGCGTACTTTTGCGCCAAAATGGGTCAGCATCCGTTCTGTGTGATTCCTGGATAAAGCCGGTTCTGTGACACTGGTACAACCATCCGCGTAAAGT
>CAJLNC010000077.1 GCA_905207905.1 uncultured Lachnospiraceae bacterium
TAAAAAAGAAATTTTGACGATCAAAGGAGGAATGCCACATGATACCACAGGATCCGGTGATGCTGTTAAGTTATATCAATACCCAGCTGCGGGATCAGTACCCCACGCTTTTGGAATTGTGCAAAAGTCAGAATTTGGATGAGCAGGTTCTGAAAGAAAAATTAGAAATGATTGACTATATATATGATGAAGAAAAAAATCAGTTTATCTGAGCGCATGATCCAATGAAACACTGGCAGCAGGTTTGGGCGAAGCGACTGCTTAGGCGTAGATTTGATACAACTGTTTTGGTGCATTACTGGTTTTTTCGGGAAAAGCATGGTATAATATCGGATGATATTATACCATGCAAAGGAGAATTTTATGGACGAACAAAAGAAGCGAAAGCTGGAAAAACAGATTTTCTATATTTCCCTGGTGCCGATTCTATGCGCTTTTGGTTATATTCTGTACACAGCTTTTGTAAAGAAAACAATTGGAACGGATTACTATGTAGTGCTGTTTTTCTGTCTGGGAGTATACTGGGTGCTGACAGACGTTGTGACTGTGGTGGTGACCAAGGCATTTGAAAACAGGACGCCGGAACAGATCAAGGCATACAAAATCTACAGTATTTTGAATTTGGCAGGGCTGGCAGGCCTTGGCTATTTTGCCTTTTCTATTTCCAGCAACAGCGGCATCTATGGAGCCATGGTCTATGTGCTGACCTTGATGTGGAAACGGAAATATCTGGATCAGTACAAGGGTATCGCAAAAGAAGAGACAGAAACACCGGAAAATGAGGCGGAAGCAGCGCCGGAAACTGAAGAGAGGGCAAAACTTCCGGAAGCTCAGGACGAGAATCCAGAAGAACCGTCCAAGGATACAGAGAAGGAGCTTGAAAGCCAGGAGTCAGAAACGAAGGAAGGTCAGTAGCTTCTGGGTTTTCAAAAGGAGTGGAACGCGAAGAGACGGCCAGGAAGGAAGATACAGGCTGACAGGTATGAAGCATGAAAGAATGGCGGACATCATACATAATAGTAAATAGCTTCAGAGTGGGAGTGTGCAGATGTCCGGCAAGAGATGGATCCGAAAAAAAACGGAAACGCTCTGGGGCGCGGCTGTTTTTGCAGGAGCGGCAGCAGTAGTTTTAGCAGTATTTTTATTTTCTGGGAAATTTACGGGAACCGCAGAAGAAAGAAAAGGGGAAAGCACAGAGAAAACGGTGCAGGAACGCGTACAGAGAAGTACAAAAGGAAGTTCGCAGGGAAGATGGGAAAGAAGCTGGAGAAAGGCTGTTTCGGAAGAGGTGATTTCAAGGTCTGAAGCGGCAGAAACAGAGGACGGGAAACAGCAGGAAGGAACAGAAGTTTCCGGAAATTTAGCTCCCAGGATTGCCCTGACCTTTGATGATGGTCCTCATCCGTTTTATACAGAACAAATATTGGACGGATTAAAAGAACGGGGAGTAAAAGCCACGTTCTTTGTGCTTGGAAGGAATCTTTCCGGAAACGAAGCGGTGATAAAGCGAATGGATGAGGAAGGGCATCTTATCGGAAATCATACCTACAATCACAGTAAGCTGGATGAGCTGAGCCATGAACAGGCGGTGGAGGAAATCGAAAAAACCAGTAGTTTGGTGGAACAGATCGCTGGGCATGGAACGGAGTATGTGAGGCCGCCTTTTGGCATCTGGAATAAAAGGCTGGAGTATGATGTGTCTATGATCCCCGTGCTGTGGAACATTGATCCGCTGGACTGGACCACGAAAAATGTGCCTGTGGTTGTGGATAAGGTGGTAAGGGCAGCGAAAGATCAGGGAATCATTTTATTTCATGATTATTATGATTCATCGGTGAAAGCAGCCTTGCAGACCGTGGATCTTTTGCAGAAACAGGGATATGAATTTGTAACGGTAGATGAGCTGATTTTAGAATGAAGCTTTACAATCGAAACAGAGAGCATCCGTACACAAAGGACATATTGTGCTCTGCATGCAGATACCAGATAAAGAACAGGAAGGACAGGACGAGAGAAGAGACAAGGAACCCTTGTGGGAAGGAATGGCTATGGATTTATTTGAATACGCAAGAAATAACAGTATGGCAAATGAGGCTCCCCTGGCATCCAGGATCCGCCCCAGAACTTTGGAGGAGGTAGTGGGACAGCAGCACATCATTGGGAAGGATAAGCTGCTGTACCGGGCTATCAAGGCAGATAAATTAAGCTCTATTATTTTTTACGGCCCCCCCGGAACAGGCAAGACAACGCTGGCTAAGGTGATCGCCAATACCACCAGTGCAGTGTTTACCCAGATCAATGCCACGGTAGCAGGGAAAAAAGACATGGAGGAAGTGGTGAAGGCTGCCAAGGACAATCTGGGAATGTATGGAAAACGGACGATTCTCTTTGTGGATGAGATTCATCGTTTCAACAAGGGGCAGCAGGATTACCTTTTGCCCTTTGTGGAGGACGGCACTCTGATTTTGATCGGAGCTACTACGGAGAATCCTTATTTTGAGGTGAACAGTGCGTTGATTTCCCGCTCAATTATTTTTGAACTGAAGCCTTTGGAAAAGGAGGATATCAAAACCTTAATTCACCGGGCTGTCTATGATGAAGAACGGGGGATGGGGGCTTATGGGGCAGAAATCCAGGAGGATGCCCTGGATTTCCTGGCAGACATTTCCGGAGGAGATGCCAGAGCTGCTCTTAATGCAGTGGAGCTTGGGGTGCTGACTACGAAACGCAGTGAGGATGGAAAGATACATTTGACATTGGATGTGGCTTCGGAGTGTATTCAGAAACGGGTAGTACGGTATGATAAGGCAGGGGATAACCATTACGATACCATATCTGCCTTTATCAAAAGTATGCGGGGTTCTGATCCGGATGCGGCGGTTTACTATTTGGCCAGGATGCTCTATGCCGGAGAGAGCGTCACCTTTATTGCCAGGAGAATTATGATCTGCGCTTCCGAGGATGTTGGGAACGCAGACCCTCAGGCTTTGCAGGTGGCGGTGGCGGCGGCTCAGGCTGTGGAGCGGGTTGGGATGCCGGAGTCTCAGCTGATTTTGGCCCAGGCGGCGCTGTATGTGGCTACTGCGCCGAAAAGTAATTCGGTCACCAATGCCATTTTTGCAGCTACGGGATCAGTAAAAAATCAGAAGGCCACTGTGCCGCCTCATCTTCAGGATGCCCACTATGGCGGATCCGGAAAGCTGGGAAGAGGCATAGGCTACGAATATGCGCATGATTTTCCGAAGCACTTCTCCAGACAGCGATACTTGCCGGAGGAGTTGGGAGATACTAAATTTTATGAGCCCTCCGGAAACGGCTATGAGCAGAAAATCCAGGAGTATCTGGAGTGGATTCATTCTTAAACCGAAGGATAAAGCAGCGGCCGGTCCATTAAAAGACAGGATTATGTAAAAGAAGGGGATGTTGCAAAACACCTCCGGCGGTACCCTTTCGGGTGATTTTTCTCCGAAAAATAACATTTTTTCGGAGAAAAACACACCGAAAATCCACCGGAATTAATATTTTGCAACATCTCCTTTTGCATAGGGATCCGCATATTGTGGACGGATACCAGAAAAATTAGGCGGACAGAGGAAAACTGTCCGCTTATATTTTCAGCGCCCTCGGCGCAATTTTAATATCCAAGATTTTCCCCGATGAGAAGCACTTTGATTCTGCCTTTATTCCTATTAAAACGGGTGATGACTGTCTGAGAGCAGATGCAGTCCGGGCCAAGACAGTCCGCGCATACTCCGGTCTGAGAACAGGGGGTATGCAGGTTTAAGCGAAGGGCATTGGCGGGAGCTGCGGTGTGGCGGACTCTGGCAATGGCGGCCTCAAGGTTAGGTTCCACCTTATTCATTCCTGCCAGGATCAGGACATGTTCCGGCCCCCAGGCCAAGGCAGCCACCCGGTTGCCGTTTCCGTCAATATTGACCAGGATGCCGTCTTTGGTGATGGCATTGGCGCTCATCAGATAAAAGTCTGCATAAAAGGCCTGACGCTGAAGGGCCTTCTTTTCTGTCGGATTGGCGGCTTTGTCTCGGTCAATGAGACGATAGTCTGTGCAGGTCAATGCATCCTGCAGTCCTGTCTCTTCTAAGGTCATACTCCCGCCCCAGGAGACACTGGAGCCTTTTGGCATCAAGGCCAGCGCTTTTTCTACAGCACTTTTGCTGTCAGGGCAGTAGTAAGCGTCAAAGCCTCGCTTCTCCATTTTTTTTATCATAGTGGCTGCTAAATTGTCATAATAAGTTTGTAGCGGTGTCATTATTATTCCTCCCAAGAAACAAAGATAAGTTATGTTAGTGCTATCTGTATTTTACTAAATATGAGAGAGCGTGTCAAAAGATACAGGAATCCGTTTCAGTGTTTTTTGACTACTGGAGGGCAGAGAAAAAGAGTGGGAGAGCATAGACACTGGCTTGCACAGAGAACTTCCACGGACAAATAATTATTAAAAGTGCACAAAAACAGTGTGCAAAATATTGCAATTTTAACATAAATCAGAATGGATAAGAAAAAATATTGACAAGAAAAGGGATAAAATGTATAATTCCATTATAATAATTAATAAAGTTTATTAATTAAAAAGGGAGATACAAATGCAGAAAACAGTTGGAACACCAAGCGTGATAAAAGAACTGAATAAGAATGTAATCAAAGACATTATAAAGACAAAGGGGCCTGTTTCAAAACCAGAAATTGCCAAGATAGCTAAACTGAGTTTGGTGACGGTGAATAAAATTGTAGATTTGCTTTTGGAAGAAAATCAGGTGAAAATTAGTGAAATGAATCAAAATACTGTCGGAAGAAAGGCACAGTATTTTGTGATCAATGAAAATGCAGGCTATTATCTGGGGCTTTATTACAGAAATGGTCACTTTACGGGGGCGGTGGCTAATTCCATAGGAACGATCGTACATGAAGAAGAGTTTTCAGTGAGAAAGGGAAGTTTGGAGACGGTGATGGAGGATACGACAGATGCGGTGAGGGTTCTTCGAAATAAGTGTGAGAATGTTCCGGTATTGGCTGTGGGAATCGGCGTTCCCGGGGTTGTACAGGATGGCTGTGTGTCTAATATTCCTCAGATCCCAGAGTGGGAAGGAGTGGATGTGGCTGGTATTTTGGAAGAGATGCTGGGGCTTAACGTTTATCTGGAAAATGATATTAATCTTTTGACTCTGGGAGTTTATTATGGGGATTTCAAGAATGAGGCAGAGAATCTTCTTCTAGCTTATCTGGATCAGGGAATCGGAGCCGGAATTATTCTTAATGGAAATTTATTTAAAGGTTCCACGAATTTTGCTGGAGAGTTTGGCAATCTTCCCATCCCGAAAGAAATGGCAGAGCCGGAAAATGGGAGGGAAAATCTGGAGAATCAGCTGATGAAGCTGAGAGAACAGCTGAAAGCGGCGGAAAAAGGGGGAAATGCTAAGAAAGGGGAAGCCTTGCGGCACAGATATCTGCAGATAGTTGCTTATGGGTTGCTGAGTGTGGTATGTATTCTGAATCCAGAGGTGATTGTAATACAGTGTGAAACTGTTTCTCAGGAAGATCTTTCTTTCATTGAGAAGCAGATGGAAGAGTATGTGGGAGTGGAACATATGCCCTGGATTACGAAAATCAGCAGAATACAGAATTATGGAGTTCAGGGAGCAGTGAATCTGTGTATTCGTGAGAACAGCCCCAGTTATTTTCTAGAAAAAAGAGGGTGAAAAAATGGGATATCTTTTATCTGCGGATGGTGGCGGAACTAAGACGGAATTCTGTGTCTATCATACAGAAACCAAAGAAAACTTTTATTATAAGGCGGGAGGCAGCAATTATAAGTCCGTTGGACTGGAAGGTTTGCGGGAGACTCTTCAGGAAGGGAAACGGTGGCTGAAGGAGGTATTGGGAATTGAGCCCAACCAGTTAGAATATGCGGTATTCGGAATGTCAGGCTGTGATTCCAGAGAGGAGCATAGGCTGATTAGTGAGGTAATCCAAGAGACTGGATATGAAATGGGAAAAACCTATTTGTGTAATGACGGAGAGCTTGCTTTTTATGCCCAGGCTCAGGCTCCGGGGGTTGTGATTATTGCAGGAACAGGTTCTGTGGTGATTGGGATTGACGAAAAGGGAGAAAGCAAACGAGTCGGTGGATGGGGATATGGCTTTAGTGATATCGGATCCGGATACTGGATTGGGAACGAAGCCATCAAACATACCCTGCTTTACTGTGACGGCTGCAGACCTTGCTCAGATTTGTGCCAGGCCATCCGTACCTTTTATGGCGCAAAAGATTTTGAAGAATTTCCTTATCTAATTACTCAGATACAGGAATATTCTGTGATTGCCCAATCTGCGGCAGAAGTGATACGGCTGGCCAGACAAGGATGCAGGGACGCAGAGGAGATCCTATTAGAGGGGGCTGAAGTTCTGGCAAGTCAGGCGGCCAGTGTGTGCAGGAAGATGAAGTTTCAAAGGAAGGCATTGAGCATCGTATGTTCTGGAGGAACTATTGCAGAGGGGCATTACCGGCACATTTTAGAACGGAAATTAAGGGAGCATCTTCCGGAGATAGAGCTTACTGTGTGCCAGCAGAAAAATACTCCTTCCTACGGAGGAATCCGACTGGCAGAGGAAAAACGGAAAAAGCAGGGGCTGATGATTCAGATTTTTACCGGAGGATATCAGGGAAAATGCGCAAGGTTTCTGGAGATAAAGAAAAAACTGGATCTGGTGCTGGGCAGGCTTCCTATCAGAGCAATTATCATTGGCTGGTGTACAGAACGAAAATTATATGAACAGGTAAGAGCGTATTTAAAACCCTGGAAGATTGAATTGTATCTGTGGCTGCCTGTTTTTTCTGAGACCGGGCTTTTGAAAGACGCTCATTTGATGAGGGATTACAGGGAACGAAGCGTGGAAAGTTTCCATTTAAAAGAAGGAGAAAATTTTGAATTCTACTGTCCTTCGGATGAACAGAACCAGAGGAATGTTATTCAGATTTATGAAGAATATTTTGATGGATTAGGGTTTGACGGCGTCTTTTTAGATAAAATCCGCTATGGAGCTTTTTCCAACGGATTATCAGGAGTGTTCTCCTGCTTTTGTGAGAAATGCAGAGAAAAATATGCAGAATTTGGGTTGGATACTGAAAGTTTGATCGGGGAAATGAAACAGGTTGAAGAGGGAAAGCAGCTGCTTCCAAGGTCTTATAGAGAGGGAAGATATCAGTTTGAGAATCCGGTGTGGGAATCCTTTTTTGACTGTAAGGCAAGAATTTTAGAGGAAGCGTTAAAACCAATTACCCAGTACTTTAAGGATCGGGGTATGAAGGTGGGAATGGATTTGTTTGCACCATTCCTAGGCTATTTTTCCGGACAGCAGGCAAAGATTTTGGCAGAACAGGCGGATTTTGTAAAGCCTATGATGTATCGGATGACGAACGCTCCGGCAGGGCTGCCCTTTGAGTATCGGCAGTTTTTGAAGGAGACAGCCAGGGGGAGAGAAGAGGAGGCTTCCAGACAGTTCTGTAAAATTGTTGGTATTCAAGAGGAAAAGCTGGATCGCTTTGACCTTGATTTTGTAAAAAGAGAGCTCTCGAGTCTGACTGCTCTTGGAACAAAAGTGTACTGTGGAATTGAAGTGAATCAGATTCCGGAAATAGCTGTAGTGACGCCGGATGAGATAGAGGAAAATTTGAGAGAATTGGGAGAAACGAAGATCAGCGGATTTGTGCTCTCCTGGGATCTGCTCTCAATGCCGGAAGAGAATATAAACGGTGTGATTTCAGTAATGGGTGGGTGAAAAAATGGGACATATTCTGGAAATGGAACAAATCTATAAAAGCTTCGGGCCGGTACAGGTTCTGGAAGGCATTGATTTTGAGCTGGAGAAAGGGGAAGTAAAGGCACTTCTTGGAGCCAACGGCGCAGGAAAGTCTACATTGATTAAGATTATAGGAGGAGTATATTCTCAGTCCTCAGGAACTATGCGGCTTCGGGGAAAAGCGGTACATTTTAAAAATACAGGGGAAGCAAAAAATAATGGGATCAGTGTTATCTACCAGGAATTGAGTTTAATCCCAACTCAGACAGTTTTGGAAAATCTTTTCCTTGGACGGGAAGAAGTGGGGATGGGTGGATTTTTACATAAAAAGGCTATGAGAGAAGAATACCTGAAGATTTGCAAAGATTTTCAGTTTGATATTGATCCAGATTCAGAGGTTTCCAAATTAAGCATTGCCAAGCAGCAGATGGTGGAAATTATGAAAGCGATTTCCTGCAACGCGGAGATTATTATTATGGATGAGCCGACTACCTCTCTGACAGCCGGTGAGAAGAAAGGACTGTTCCGTATCATTGGACAGTTGAAAGAGCGAGGGAAAAGTATTATTTATATTTCTCATATTCTGGAAGAAGTTTTTCAGATCTGCGACAGTGCCAGCGTTATGAGAAATGGAGTTTTGGTAGGGACTTACCCCATCCGGGAATTGACGAAGGAAAAGATCACCCAGATGATGACGGGAAACATTAATAGTGAGATCGCAGGGAGGAAGACTTGCTTTTCAGCAGATTATGGGAAGACTCCGGTACTCGAGGTTTCAGGATTATCCAGGGACGGGGTGGTAAAGGATGTAAGCTTTCAGGTATATCCTGGGGAAGTAGTGGGATTTGCAGGGCTAGTAGGTGCCAAGCGCACAGAAATTGTAAATATGATTTTTGGAATTGACCGGAAAACGGCAGGAGAGATTCGAGTAAAAGGAAAGAAAGTGGAAATAAAGTCTCCGGCCCAGGCGATTGCCAACGGGATCGGCCTAATTCCGGAAGACAGAAAACATTTGGGATTGATCCTGGGCCAGGAGGTTTATAAAAATGCCACAGCAGTGCAGATTGACCGATTTCGCAGAAGGGGATTTCTCGACCGGAAACGGGAACTGAAATTTACGCAGAAGGGGATTGAGAAGCTTGGCATTAAAGTCAACAGTCTTAGTCAGAAAGTAAAAGAATTAAGCGGAGGAAATCAGCAAAAAATCGTTGTTTCAAAATGGCTGGATCGGAATATGGAGTTACTTATTTATGATGAGCCTACAAAAGGAATTGACATTGCGGCAAAGGAAGATATTTTTCGTACTGTGGAAGAATTTTCAGGCAAAGGAACTGGCGTGATCTTCATTTCTTCTGACTTAGAGGAAGTTTTGCGGGTAGCAGATCGGGTATTGGTGATACGGGATGGAGAAGTGGTAGGTCAGCTTGAGAATACGGATATCACAGTTCAGGATATTATGAATAAAATTTTTGATGTATAGGGGGAAACTCATGATGCAGAAGCGTAAACAAATTAATCTGAGAGAATATGGGGTGGTGATTGGCTTTCTGGTTCTTTGTATTGCTATTAGCATTGCATCGCCATCCTTTGCAAGCCACAAGAATATACTAAATCTGCTGAGACAGTCGTCGATTGTGGGGATTATCGCATCCGGTATGACTTTTGTCATTATTTCCGGAAATTTTGATATATCTGTGGGCGCGGTGGCAGCTTTTTCAGGAGCCATCATCATGAAGCTGGCTACTTCTGGTGTGAATATTTTTATCAGTATTTTAGCGGCGCTGTTATTGTGCGGAGTCATCGGGGGCATTAATGGCGTGTTTGTAGCAATTGTGAATATTCCGTCTTTGATTACCACTATGGCGATGGTGAGCGTGGTAAAGGGCGCTATGCTGCTTCTCACCGGAGGCTATCCTATTACAGAAAACATCCCGGTTTTGGATGTGATTGGAAACGGGTATCTTTGGGGAATCCCAGTTCCGGTGGTGATTTTTGCAGTGACAGTAGTGATTTCTCACATTGTTCTTACAAAAACCCGTTTTGGACGCTACGTGTATTCTGTGGGAGGCAATCAGGAGGCAGCCAGGCTGAATGGCATTCATGTGGAAGCATACAAAATTAAAGTATTTATCATTAATGCAGTGCTGGCAGGCCTGGCAGGAGTAGTGCTGGTGGGTAGAATGGGGACGGCCAGCCCGGTAGCCGGAGACGGGTATGATATGGATGCCATTGCCTCTGTTGTAATTGGAGGGACTTCCGTGGCAGGGGGCTCAGGTTCTGTCCTAAAAACTGTAATCGGTGTGCTTTTGATGAGTGTAATTAACAATAGCTTTAATTTGCTGGGAGTGGATATGTATTTCCAGTATATTATAAAAGGTCTGATTATCTTAGTTGCGGTGGGGTTTGATTCTTACAGCAAGAAAAAACTTGCTTGAAGAAAATAAAAAATGGAAAAGGAGAAGGAATATGAAAAAGAATGGGAAAAAAATGGCGGTACTGGGGGCAGCAATGATGGTTGCGACAACGATGTTTGCAGGTCTGGCACAGGCAGAGGAGCCTTATAAGATTGCAGTGCTTCTCCCTGGTCCTACTGGATATTTTGTGGCAACGAAGGAAGGCGTGGATGCTGCAGCGGAAGAATACGGGGTTGAGATTGAGTATGCAGATGCGCAGTGGGATGCCAGCAAACAGCTTTCCCAGGCAGAGGACTTTATGATTAAGGGCGTGGATTTATTGGCTCTTTGTTGTGTGGATTCTGCTTCGGCGGAAAAGATTGTAAAATCTGCTGGAGAATCCGAAATTCCAGTATTGGCTTTTTGTAACGCTATTGGGGACAAGGAGACCGGAGAGTATGAAGGGCTGGTATCTTACGTAGGACAGAATGAAGTGAACACTGGCGCTGTCACGGGTATGATTGCCAAGGAACTTCTTGGAGAGGAAGGCGGAAAGGCAATTCTGATTGAAGGTGTACCGGGAACGACTCCTCAGATTAACCGGAAAAAGGGATTGGAAGCAGAGTTAGAGGGATCTAATATTGAGATTATTTATAATCAGACCTCTAACTGGGAGAAGGAGCAGGCTTTAAAGATCGTGGAGGATATGATTCAGAAGGGAACAGAATTTGATATCGTAATCTGCCAGGACGATAACTCTGCAACGGGTGCAGGCCAGGCTCTGTCAGAGGCTGGTTTAAAGGACAGTGTAAAGGTAATTGGTCTTGGAGGAAGCAAAGATGGGTTACAGGCCATCAAGGATGGGACGATTGATGGAACTACGTATATGTCTGCTGTAGAAGAGGGCAGGCTTGCCATTGAGACCAGCGTGAAATTTTTAAACGGTGAAGAGGTGGCTCCTGTGACAGAGATTAAGCAGGTAGAGGTCACTAAAGACAATGTGGATGAGTTTAAGGGAGAGTGGTAAGAAGGCGTAGAAGAGGTTGTTTCTCAGAGAATAGCCTTGAATATAAAAAACATGTCGGAAAGGCAGTGTAAACATAGGAGGTGTTGTAAAATACCTCCGGCGGTACCCTTTCGGGTGATTTTTCTCCGAAAAATAACATCTT
>CAJLNC010000078.1 GCA_905207905.1 uncultured Lachnospiraceae bacterium
AACTGGGTTATGTATGATGTGGGCAATTCGGCCTTTACCTTGCTGGTGTCCACCATTATGCCGATTTATTTTAATTATTTGGCAGGAAATGCCGGGATTTCTGAGGTGGATTATCTGGCCTTCTGGGGGTATGCAGTGTCGGCAGCCACTTTTATCGTAGCATTTTTAGGGCCGCTGATCGGCACCTTTTCCGATGAGAAGGGCAGGAAGAAAAAGCTGTTTCTGGCTGCCCTGCTGGCAGGAGCCATAGGCTGTGTGGCATTGGGCTTTATGCAGTCCTGGGTGTGGTTTCTGGTTTTGTTTGTGATCGCCAAGTCCGCTTATTCCTTAAGCCTGGTGCTCTATGATTCCATGCTGCCGGATATTACTACCCAGGAGCGGATGGATGAGGTTTCCGCCAGAGGATATGCCTGGGGGTATATCGGAAGCTGCATTCCTTTTATTGGAAGCCTTCTTCTGGTGCTGTTCTATGAGAAGCTGGGGATTTCCATGAAGCTTGCCATGAGCATTGCCTTTCTCCTGGTGGCGGTATGGTGGGTGGCCCTTACCCTGCCTCTGTTAAAGGCCTACCGTCAGAAAAATTACCGGAAAAAAGGGGCCTTTGCCAAGGACAGCGGAGGACATCAGTTAAGAACGTTATTCCGGGAACTGAGAGAGCGGAAAAAAGTATGGCTGTTTCTTCTGGCTTTCTTTTTCTACATTGACGGCGTGTACACCATTATTGATATGGCCACTGCCTACGGCACAGCCCTGGGACTGGATACCACCGGGCTTTTGCTGGCCCTTTTAGTGACCCAGATTGTGGCTTTTCCGGCTGCCCTGCTCTTTGGGCGCCTGTCTGTGAAATGTTCCGCTTCCAGACTGATCTCTGTGTGCATTGCCGCATATTTTTTGATTGCCCTGTACGGTATTTCCCTGGAGAAGCAGTATCAGTTCTGGATCCTTGCAGTGTGCGTGGGACTTTTTCAGGGCGCCATCCAGGCAATGTCAAGATCCTACTATGCCAAGATCATTCCCCCTGAGAAGTCAGGAGAATATTTCGGTATTTACGATATCTGCGGAAAGGGAGCCTCCTTTTTCGGAACCTTCCTGGTATCTGCTGTGAGCCAGCTTACAGGAAGCGTAAATCTGGGAGTGGGAGCGTTGTCACTGATGTTTCTGCTTGGTTTCCTGTTGTTCCGAAAGGCCAATCAGGCAGCGTTAGAGGAGCAGTCAATTTGAAAGAAGTATATTATACAGAGGATGATACGGAGATTGCCCGGTCTGTGAAGGAGTATCTGGAGGCGCGGGGATTTCGGGTGCAGGTTTTTTCAAACAGCAGGATTACCAGGCAGGCGCTGCGGGTGAGGCAGCCGGAGGTTATGCTGATAGACTGGAATCTGCCGGATGGCCGGGGAGATGAGCTGTGCCGGTGGATCCGTCAGAATTTTCCTGGTTTGCCGGTGATTTTCCTTACCGTGCGGGGGGAGACGAAAGATGTGGTGGCAGGCTTTGAGAATGGAGCGGATGACTATGTGACGAAGCCCTTTGAGCTGGAGGTGCTGCATTCCAGAATCCAGGCGTTGCTGCGGAGGGCCGGAAAAACCGGAGAGACGAAGCTTCACTGCGGAGCGTTGACTCTGGATCGGGAAACTATGGCAGTATTCTGGGGACAGGAGGAGCTTCGGCTTAGCCAGGCGGAGTACGGAGTGCTTCTGGTGCTGATGGAAAATAAAGGAAGGACAGTGACCAGAAAACAGCTGCTGGAGCAGGTGTGGGACCGGGAAGGGAATTATGTGAATGACAATACACTTACCGTCACATTAAAACGGCTTCGGGGAAAATTGCCGGATGCTTCTTTCCTAAAGACCATCCGCAGCTTTGGATATCGAATGGAGGAGGAAGTATGAGAGAAAAAGCAGGACAGCAAAGAGGGATGGGGCTGGTTCTTCTGGTGATGGTTACAGGAATCAGCGTGATTTGCCTCTTTTGGATGCAGGAATACAGAAAGGCGGCTTTTCACCAGTTTTCCTGCTTTTGTCAGCTTGTGGCAAAGGAAGAGCCGGAGGCTTTGGAGCCAGTGCTTCTGGCTTTGAAAGAATATCAGGAATATTCTAAGCAGCAGGTGATGAAGAATGATTTTTTGACCCAGTACGGATACCGGGTCACCAGTTTTTCCAAAGGCCTGGGAGCAGAGTTTGCCGTTTCTGCCCTGGCCTTCTTTTTTGTATCTGCAGGTGTGTTTTTGCTTTTTGCAGCAAAGCAAAGGAAGAGGCTGTTTAAGCGTATCCAGGGGCTGACCGATTATCTGGAACAGGGGAAGCGGGGAGAGGCACCAGTTTTTCCAGTGGAGAAGGAAGATTGGTTTTCCAGACTGCAGGATCAGATGTATAAGACAGTGACAGAACTTTATCAGACCAGAGAGGAGGCGGTTTTAGCCCAAAGGCAGTTTGGAGAAAATCTGGCTAATATCGCCCATCAGCTAAAAACGCCCATCACTGCCGCACTGCTCTCTTTGGAATTGATGGAGAAGGCCGCTTCCGTTTCAAAAACGGATTCTGTGAAACGGCCGCTTCTGCGGCTGATGCATTTGGAGGAGGCGTTGCTGACCCTCTCAAAGATTGATTCCGGTAATCTGATATTGGAACAAAACAAGGTGGATGCATATACGGTGCTTGCACTGGCGTCTGAGAATCTGGAAGAGCTGCTTTCACGGAGGAGTGTGACGGTAGAGATACCGGAGAAGAGCGGTGTGGAATTTACTGGAGACTTGGAGTGGACCATGGAGGCTGTGATGAATTTGATGAAAAATTGCATGGAACATTCTCCGGAGGGCGGCTGTATTCACTGTGATTACGTTAAGAATCCCCTTTACACAGAAATGGTGATCTGGGATGAGGGGGAGGGCTTTGAGAAAGAGGAGCTGCCCTACCTGTTCCGCCGCTTTTACAGGGGGAAGAGAGCTGGCGCCCAGGGAAACGGCATTGGGCTGGCCCTGGCCAGACAGGTGCTGGAGCTGGAAAATGGAATTCTCACTGCAAAGAACTTGCCAGAGGGGGGAGCCTGTTTTGAGATTCGCATCTACCGTCACTGAGCTGTCACTTTCCTCTGCTATACTGTATGGAAACAGGGAATGCCCTCAGGCCAGGGAGACCCTGGAAAAATAGAGAGAGGAAGGAACTGAACGATGGAAATTTTGCGGTGTGAAGGCGTTAAGAAGGTGTATGGTTCCGGTGCCGGCCAGGTGTACGCCCTGGACGGAGTGGATCTGTCCGTGGATCAGGGAGAGTTCATTGCCATCGTGGGAGCCTCCGGTTCCGGGAAATCCACCCTTCTCCATCTGCTTGGCAGTGTGGATCAGCCAACGGAAGGGAAGGTGCTGGTGGAGGGATGGGATATTTCCAGACTGAATAAAACGAAGGCAGCTATTTTCCGCCGGAGAAAGGTGGGGATTGTGTATCAGTTTTATAATCTGATCCCCACGCTGACAGTGAGGAAAAATATTCTGATGCCGCTTTTGCTGGATAAGAAGAAGGCAGAGGAAGAATATTTCATGCAGGTGGTATCCAGTCTTGGACTGGAGGAGAAGTTAGACGCCCTGCCAAGCCAGCTTTCCGGAGGACAGCAGCAGCGGGCGGCCATTGCCAGGGCGCTGATCTACCGGCCGGCCCTTCTGCTGGCGGACGAGCCCACTGGAAATCTGGATCGGAAGAATAGCCGGGAAATTGTGGAATTGTTGAAATTGTCTAACCGGAATCTGAAACAGACCATTTTGATGGTTACCCATGATGAGAAGATGGCACTGGAGGCGGATCGTGTGATCACCATTGCAGACGGCCGGATCGTAGATGACCAGAAGCGGAGGTGAGAAGATGTGGAAGGATGATTCCTTGGGATACGGGAAGAAAAACCGGACTTCCGGCATTTCCCTTATGGCAGCTGCTTTTATCGCCTCGTTGTTTCTGTCGATGTTGTGCTGTTTGTCCTACAATTTCTGGGTTTATGAGATCGAGCAGATCATTTTGGAGGAAGGAGACTGGGAGGGAAGGATCACAGGAGAGCTGGAGGAAGAGAAGAAAAGGCTGATCGAAAAATTTGCAAATGTAGAGCAGGTGAAGTCAAACGCTAAGGCCTCAGAGCAGATGGGAGAAGCAGTCACAGACCTGTATTTTCGCAGGAAAGGCTCTATCTATCAGGACATGGAACAGATTGCAGATAAACTGGAGCTTAAGCCGGAGGAAGTGTTTGTCCATGAGCTTTTACTGTCCCGGTATCTGGTAAGCAATCCCCAGGATGAAACTCCGCCGCTTTTGCTTCCCTTTTTTCTGATGGTGGTGTTTCTGGCCTCGCTGTCGCTGATTCTGATCATCCATAATTCTTTTGCCATTTCTATGAATGACCGAATCCATCAGCTGGGGATCTTTTCCAGTGTGGGTGCGACGCCGGGACAGATCCGCATCGGTCTGCTTCGGGAGGCTGGGTTGTTTTGCGCAGTGCCTATCCTGGCAGGCTCTGCCGGGGGAGTGCTTTTCAGCTTTGGCATTTTGCAGGGGATCAATGGTTTGGGCGCGCAGATTGAAGGGCGTCATGAAGCTGTTTTTCAATATCATCCCCTGATACTGGCCCTTACGCTTTTCGCCTCCGGGCTGACGGTGTTCTTATCAGCCTGGATCCCGGCAAGCCGGCTAAGTCGGCTTACGCCTCTGGAAGCGATCCGCACCGGGGGCGAGGCCGGTCTGAAGCGGAAAAATCATTCCCTGCTTTTGCCAAAGATTTTTGGAGTGGAGGGAGAGCTGGCAGGCAACGGACTGCGGGCCAGGAAAAAGGCTCTGCGCACCTCCACCATTTCCCTTACCCTGTCTTTTCTGGCCTTTTCCATGATGCTGTGCTTTTTTACCTTGTCAGGCATCAGTACCGGCCATACCTACTTTGAGCGGTATCAGGATACCTGGGATGTGATGGCGGAGGTGAAGAACCAGACCATGGAGACGTTTGACCGGGAAAAGCTCGAGCAGCTGAAAGTGTTGCCGGAGGCGGAGAGCACAGTGATCTATCAGAAGGCCTGGGCTGTGTGCAGAGTTCCCGCAGGGAAGGTGAGCCGGCAGGTAGCAGCAGCAGGGGGCTTGGAGGCCATAGCAGGAGAGAGCATTGTAAGAGAGGGGGATGATTACTTGGTGCAGGCTCCTCTCGTAATTTTGGACGATGAAAGCTTTGCAGAATATTGCGAACAGATTCAGGCGGAGCCTTCCGGGGGAGCAGTGGTGCTGAACCGGATCTGGGACAGCGTAAACAGCAATTTCCGCTACAAAGCATACATTCCTTTCCTGACTGAAGAAGCTGTGGAGGAAGGCCGCCTTCTTTTGGAAGGCAGGACGGAAAAAGACGGAAAGACCCTGGAGCTTCCGGTGGCTGCCTTTACCGATCAGGCGCCCAGACTGCGGGAAGAGTATGAAAATTATAGTCTGGTGCAGTTTATCCCCCTGAGTCTGTGGGAGCAGAAAAAAGAAGCGCTGTGGGAGGAGGCCCAGGCCGTCTATGTCCGGGTGCTGGCTGGACGAGCGGAAGCTTCCATAGATGCAGAACCCCAGGTTTCCGGCAAGGATCAGGGGAAGAGTCAGAAAAAGGATGGGGAAAACAGACCGGAAGGAAGCAGGGAAGAAAATCAGGAAACGGGCCTGGAGCCCTCCTTATGGGAGGAGGCGTTTGCTAGGAAGGTGGAAGCGCTGGAGGAGGGCGTGAGAGACATCCTGGGTTCCGGGGAGGAAATCGTGATAGAGAACCGGATTGAGGAAAAGCGCTCAGACGACGCCATCCGAAAGGGATCCACCCTTCTGTTCGGCGGCTTCTGCGGACTGTTGGCCGTCATAGGGATCGCCAATGTATTTTCCAACACCCTGGGCTTTCTTCGGCAGCGGAAGAGAGAGTTCGCCAGATATCTGTCAGTGGGAATGACTCCCGCAGGGATGCGAAAACTGTTTTTTGTGGAGGCTTTGGTGATCGCCGGAAAGCCGGCTCTGATCACGCTGCCTTTGACTGCGGTAGCTGCCGCTTTTATGATCAAAGCCAGCTATCTGGATCCGGGCGAGTTTTTGGCCAAGGCTCCCATAGTTCCGATGCTGCTGTTTATTCTCTGTGTTTTCGCTTTTGTGGCGTTGGCTTACTATTTGGGAGGGCGAAAAATCCTGGCCTGTGACCTGTCTGATGCGCTGCAGGACGACAGTCTGATGTAGCGGGAAGAAATTTCCTATCTTGACAAACCCTCTTTCTTTGGCTAGAATAAAAAAATATAGAGATATCCCAGAGATTACTGGATTATTTCATATTTTAAAGGTGATGAGAAAGAGGAGTATCCGCAGCGCATCAAAAGAGAGGACAGCTCCAGGCTGAGAGGCAGTCTTGGGAAGCGGGCGGGGAAGGTAGCTTTTGAACCGGGAGACTGAACAGGTTCTTGGATGCTTGTCCAAATGACGGACAAATGGCTGTCATGGGAACAGTAAGTCTTTTCGCATACCTGCGTTATGGGTAGAGAGCCATGGAGGGTTGAGGGCCTCAGCCGTACATGGAAAATAAGGTGGTACCGCGACAGATTCGCCCTTTGCTTATGCAGAGGGCGTTTTTTGTGGGGGGGGGCAAAAGCCCTCCGGCGGTACCTTTTCGGGTGATTTTTCTCCGAAAACGAACACGTTTTCTGCGAAAAACACGCCGAAAATCCACCGGGGGCCGTATTTTGCAGCCTCCCACAAAAATGCCCCGTGCAGGATGGCACTGGGACGGAGCGGAATTATTTTACAGGAGGAGACTATGAGCAAAGAATTGGCAAAGACCTACGATCCAAAGGGAATGGAGGATCGGATCTATCAGAAATGGCTGGATAAAAAATATTTTCATGCAGAGGTGAACCGGGATAAAAAGCCCTTTACCATTGTGATGCCCCCGCCAAATGTAACGGGACAGCTTCACATGGGTCATGCCCTGGATAATACCATGCAGGATATTTTGATCCGGTATAAGAGAATGCAGGGGTATGAGGCCCTCTGGCAGCCGGGAACCGACCATGCGGCGATTGCCACCGAGGTGAAAGTGACCAACATGCTGAAGGAGCAGGGCATTGACAAGCATGAGATCGGCCGGGAGGAGTTTTTAAAACACGCCTGGAAATGGAAAGAGGAGTACGGCAGCCGGATCATCCATCAGTTGTATAAGCTGGGGGCTTCCGCTGACTGGGACCGGGAGCGGTTTACCATGGATGAGGGCTGTTCCAAGGCAGTGGAGGAAGTGTTTGTGCGGCTGTATGAGAAAGGCTGGCTGTACAAGGGAAGCCGGATCATCAACTGGTGTCCCAAGTGCCAGACCTCACTTTCTGACGCGGAGGTGGAGCATGAGGATCAGAACGGCTTTTTCTGGCACATCAATTATCCCATCGTGGGAGAAGAGGGCCGTTTTGTAGAGATTGCCACCACCCGTCCGGAGACGCTGCTGGGAGATACGGCAGTGGCAGTGAACCCGGAGGATGAGCGTTATCAGGATCTTATCGGCAAGATGCTGGTGCTGCCTCTGACCGGAAGGGAGATCCCGGTGATCGCAGATGAGTATGTGGATAAGGAGTTTGGGACCGGCTGCGTAAAGATCACTCCGGCTCATGACCCCAATGACTTTGAAGTGGGCAAGCGCCATGATCTGCCGGAGATCAATATCATGAACGACGATGCCACCATGAACGAGCTGTGCGGCAAATATGCAGGTATGGAGCGGTATGAGGCCAGGAAGGCCATTGTGGCGGATCTGGAGGAGCTGGGGCTGTTAGTAAAGGTAGTGCCCCACACCCATGCAGTGGGAACCCATGACCGCTGCCATACCACGGTGGAGCCCATGATCAAGCCTCAGTGGTTTGTGCGCATGAAGGAGATGGCCCAGGCGGCGCTTGATGTGTTAAAGACAGAGGATCTGAATTTTGTGCCTGAGCGTTTTGACAAGATCTATGTACACTGGCTGGAAAATATTAAGGACTGGTGCGTATCCAGACAGCTCTGGTGGGGCCATCGGATCCCTGCTTACTACTGTGAGGACTGCGGGGAGATGGTAGTGCAAAAGGGCGGTGCTCCCAAGAAATGCCCCAAGTGCGGCGGCACCCATTTCCAGCAGGATGAGGATTCTCTGGATACCTGGTTTTCCTCTGCCCTGTGGCCCTTCTCTACTCTGGGCTGGCCGGAGAAAACACCGGAGATGGATTATTTCTTCCCCACCGATGTGCTGGTGACCGGATATGATATTATTTTCTTCTGGGTGATCCGCATGGTATTTTCCTCTCTGGAGCAGACGGGAAAATCCCCCTTCCACCATGTGCTGATCCACGGACTGGTGCGGGATTCCCAGGGAAGAAAGATGAGTAAATCCTTAGGAAACGGCATTGATCCGCTGGAGATTATTGACCAGTATGGAGCCGATGCATTGCGTCTTACCCTGATCACAGGGAATGCGCCTGGAAATGATATGCGTTTTTACTATGAGAGGGTGGAGGCTTCCAGAAATTTTGCCAACAAGGTGTGGAACGCATCCAGATTCATTATGATGAACCTGGAGAAGGCCCAGATTCCGGCAACGATGCCAGAGGAGCTTACCGAAGCGGACCGCTGGATCCTGGCAAAGGTAAACCGTCTGGCAAAAGAAGTGACGGAAAATATGGAGAAATATGAGCTGGGTATCGCTGTGCAGAAGGTCTATGACTTTATCTGGGATGAATTCTGTGACTGGTATATTGAGATGGTGAAACCCAGACTGTACAGTGAGACCGATACCACTAAGGGGGCGGCTCTCTGGACATTAAAGACGGTGCTTGCCAATGCCCTGAAACTGCTTCATCCCTTCATGCCCTTTATCACAGAGGAGATCTTCTGCACGCTGCAGTCTGAGGAAGAGTCCATTATGATCTCCTCCTGGCCGGAATTTACAGAAGCGTGGGATTTTGCAGAGGATGAAAAGGCCGTGGAGACCATCAAGGAGGCGGTGCGGGCCATCCGGAATGTGCGCAGCGGCATGAACGTGCCTCCCAGCAAGAAGGCAAAAGTTTTTGTGGTATCTGAGGATCCAAAGGTGCGGGAGATTTTTGAAAATGGAGAAGTGTTCTTTGCCACCTTAGGTTACGCCAGCCAGGTAAAGGTGCAGGCAGATAAGGAGGGAATTGGTGAGGACGCGGTGTCCGCCCTGATCCATGGAGCCTCCATCTATATGCCCTTTGCAGAGCTGGTGGATATTGAAAAAGAGATTGAGCGGTTAAAGGGCGAGGAGAAGAAGCTGGAGAAGGAACTGGCCCGCTCCAATGGAATGCTGAGCAATGAGAAGTTTGTCAGCAAAGCTCCGGCTGCCAAGATTGAGGAAGAAAAGGCCAAGCTTGCCAAGTACCAGCAGATGATGGAGCAGGTAAAAGAGCGTCTGGCTCAGCTGGGGGCTTAAGAAACCTTTCAGAATTTTTTCTCTGAAAAGCTGTGGAATTTTCTGCAATATGATGATATGATGACTTTATCATCCGTGTACAAATGGCAATCGTTTTCTGACCATGGATGCTATGAATATTATGGATACTTAGGACGATTTTGAAACGGGGGAAACATATAGCCAAGAGAGCCCTGGGGATTAGAAGCAAAGCCCGAGGGAAGGGGGGACTCAGATGAAGAAGATACAGTCAGGAGGCTCAGGCCGGATAAGGGAGCGGCTATGCACCGGAAGGGATGAGAAGAGTGGAATCCTGTCCGGAAGCATTGGCGGAATCAGAACCCTGGCCTTTGCGGCCAAGGGATGGGGCATGAGCCTGGTGTTTGCAGCTGCGGTCATATTACTTCTGCTGTTGGGAGGAGATTGGGCCCGGGGAGAAGAAGCCTACGGCTACATCCTTCCTCACAGCTCCTGGGCCTATCTTTCCAGAGAGGAGATTGCAGATATGCCGCTTCAGGTGGTATGCTATGCGAAGAATGAGATTTATGCCAGAAACGGCAGGCGGTTTGTGTCCAATGAGCTGCAGCAGTATTTTGATCAGCAGTATTGGTACAGCGGCATCTATGCGCCGGAGCAGTTTACTCCGGATATGCTGAATGCCTATGAGACAGCCAATGTAGGTCTTTTGGATTCCAGAGAGGCAGAGCTTGGCACCTATGCGCTGGACAGCGGACACTATGATTACAGTTCTGTGTACCAGTACATGAATGATTCCTATTACAGCTATTCCTACAATGATCCTCTCTATGTGGATCCGGACAGCTATGTGATCTATGACAGCGACCGGAGATATCTCTCGGTATCAGAGCTTGCCCAGATGAGTATTCAGGAGCTTTGCTACGCAAGAAATGAGATTTATGCCAGAAAGGGACGGCTGTTCCAGTCAGTGGAACTTTCCGACTATTTTTATCAGAAAAACTGGTATTGGGGGTATCTGTCACCGGAACAGTTTTCGGAGAGCTATCTGAATGAATATGAGAAAGCGAATATCCAGACGCTGCTGGATGAGGAATATGCAAGGCAGAGCGGAGGCTATCTGGTGGATCAGCCGGGTTATACCTATTCCGGTATTGGCAGCTATACCAGCTATTATGCGTACACGCCGGCGGCCACAGACTATGTGATCTGGGACAGTAATCTGCGGTATTTAAATGAGGCGGAGGTTGCCGGATTATCTTTGCAGCAGTTAAATTATGCCCGAAATGAGATCTATGCCCGCAGGGGATACATTTTCCAAGCCCAGGAGCTGAGGGATTATTTTGGAAGCAAATACTGGTATCACGGAACTATCCCCAGCAGCCAGTTTTCGACCTCGGTATTCAATGACTACGAGAAAGCAAACATTGAGTTGCTGAAACGATATGAATATGCTATGAATCCCAATGGTTATCAGCTGTACTGAGCAGAGGGCGATCAGGACAATGAATGATCGATGAGTTTACTGAATAATTTTGCATCAGAAAGAGGCTGCCGTAAAACAGACAGGAGAAGCTCTGTTTTGAGGCAGCTCCCTCTTTTTATTCATGTGGGCAATGAGTCGGGCAGACGCACTTGTGCAAATACTTGGCAAATGCTGCTCTGCAGGCTTGATAGGCTGCCAGCCATAAGCCCAGGGCATTTCCAAAAGCAGGAGGAAAAAAGGAGCGGCTGCAGGCTGGAGAAAAGAAAGAGAAGCGGAGAATATTATGTCACTTCAACTGATTTGGGGAAGTTCCGGCAGCGGAAAATCCCATTGGCTTTACAGCTCCATGATCCGGGAGGCCAAAGAGCATCCGGAAAAACGGTATATGATCATTGTGCCGGAGCAGTTTACCATGCAGACC
>CAJLNC010000079.1 GCA_905207905.1 uncultured Lachnospiraceae bacterium
TGGCAAAATGGATCTTCCCAATATTCGTGTTTAGTGAAAAAAGAAATAGTAGCAGCATACGAATACCGGAAAATCCGATATTGGTATGTTTTTATTATGAAAAAGGAGAAAAAGAGTATGAAAGAGATCAGAGCCAGACCTTAAGAGGTCTTTTTATTTTGCAAATATCTGTGCCGGCCGAGAGCCGGGGAAAGGAAGAATGAAAAATGAGTGCGAATAAATTTTATACATTATTACAGGCGGCGGCGTCCGGGGTAATCGCCTGGCTGAGTGCAAAGCTGGGAATTCTCTTTCCGGTCATGTGTCTGCTTTTGTCTGCTATGGTAGTGGATTACATAACCGGGATGCTGGCCAGCAAAAAAGAGGCCCTTGAGCATCCGGGAGATACCGGATATGGGTGGAGCAGCAAAAAAGGCGCCGCTGGAATTATTAAAAAGGTAGGATATCTATGTATTATCGCGGTGGCTATGATGATTGATTATATCATTATGCATGTAGCTTCGGCGGCGGGAATCGCCATCAATACTCAGGTGTTTTTTGGACTCTTGGTGGCGGTGTGGTATCTCTTAAACGAACTATTATCTATTATTGAAAACGCCGGCCGTATGGGAGCCCCGGTGCCGGAATGGCTTACGAAGTATATCGCAGTTTTAAAAAATAAAATTGATACCAGCACAGATCAGGAGTAGGGGGCGGGTAACCGTCCTCTTTTGCGCTGCGGAGATGCAGCAGGAAGGAGCATAATATGAGCTATACAATCAAAAATGCAATCAGCAAAACCCGGGTCCCTGCATGGGGGAACCAGAAGAAATATATTGCCGTGCATTATCTGGGCGTAGTCGGACAGAACCATGATCTGGAGCCAGGTGGATACGGGGCACATTTTTATATCTACTGG
Source organism: uncultured Lachnospiraceae bacterium (assembly GCA_905207905.1). Next base: position 899 of record CAJLNC010000079.1, read on the forward strand.
GATGGGACTATCTACCAGCGATGCAGCCTGGATGCCGTTGTCTGGGCTGTAGGAACTGGGGGGATGTACACCCAGAAACATCCAGAAGCCCGGAATGCGAACACGATTAGTATTGAAATGTGCTGCAAGTGTGATGGTAATTCTGCCAGCGCAGAGGACAAGAGATGGTATTTCACCAAAGAAACCCAGGAGGCCTGTGTGTGGCTGGTTCAAAAACTGATGAAAGAAAATGGTATTCCGGCAGATCATGTCCTAAGACATTACGATATTGTCAACAAGACCTGTCCAGCGCCCTATGTACACAATAATAAGTATAAGACCAGCTGGACATGGGATGAGTTTAAAAATCGGCTAAACGGGGCGAATACGAAGCCTGAGAGTGCATCCGGCACCCAGACGGTGGAGTTTGCGAACCTGTCAGAACCAGAGGCAGCAGCGAAGCTGTTGGAGATCAGCCGGCCGATTGCTGAAAAGTATAGTCTGTTCCCGTCCGTATGTGCTGCACAGACCATCTTGGAGTCCGGCTATGGGTATGGAACCGAACTGGCTCGCATTGCGAATAATGTCTGTGGCATGAAGGCAATCCTGTCCGGAAACACTTGGCCTGGCAGTGTTTGGGATGGATCCAGCACTGTACGGATTAAAACTCCGGAGCAGGATGCAGCCGGAAACACCTATTATATCTATGCAGATTTCCGAAAATATCCCAATGTAGAAGCGTCCATTGAAGATCGGTGTGCCTATCTTCTGGGTGCCCAGAATGGCAGCAAGCTGCGTTATGGTGGCATTCAGGACTGCAAAAACTACCAGGAACAGATCAAGTTAATCAAGGCCGGCGGATATGCCACCGATACGAAGTATGCTGATAAGATCTGCAATATCATCCAGCGGTTTGACCTGAACAAATACGATATGGCCGGAGAAGGTTCTTCCCCTGCACCGGTGGAGATGAAGTATTTTGTCCGGAAGTCCTGGGCCGATAAGAATAGCCAGCTGGATGCCTATACGGATTTAGGCAACGCCAAGAAACGTGTTGACGGAGCATGGCAGTATAACGTATACGATGCCGCAGGAAAGGAACTGTACAACGGCGTAGCTGCGTTGAATGACCGGATTATTAATACTGCCGTAGGAATTGCAAACGATAATTCCCACGGATATAATAATTCCGGTAAAGGTTGGGGGCCCGAATACAACTGCATTGGATTGGTAATGCAGTCCTGCAATATGTCTGGGATCAATGTTGGTAAATGTACCATCCAGAAGATGCCTGACTATCTCATCAAAGCGGGCTATGAAGATGTGACAGCGGATATCAATTTTAAAAATGGCAAGGGCCTGAAAAAGGGAGATATCCTGTGGATGCTGGACAAGACCGGCAAGCATGGTCACACTGAACTGGCCGTTGGAGATGGTCGACTTGTGGGGGCACGCAATGACGATGATGGCTGCCCGGGTGATGGCACCGGCCGTGAGATTGCTGTATCTGCATACTACAATTACAGCTGGCAGCGTGTATTCCGGCTTCCTGGGGCCGGTAAGACGCAGGGCAATGTAAATCAGGATACCGTATTCAGAGTGCAAGCAGGAGCCTATAAAGACAATACAAAGGCTATTAAAGTGCAGAAGCGTGTCCGGAATGCTGGTTATCCGGATGCATTTATCCGCAACGAGGATGGAATGTATAAGATTCAGGCCTGGGCTGGTAGATCTAGGGATAATGCTGAGAAGGTTGTAAAAGATCTTAAGAAGAAAGGAATTAATTCTTTCGTAAAATAGAATTAGTGGGTGGCAATGTCACCATTTTGCCACCCACAGGGATATACAACAGTAAGATGTGAAAAGCGATAAAATCTGAACTATTGAAAAATCCTTGATTTTACAGTATTATAAAGGCTATATGAAGATACAGAAGGATGAACCTTAAAAGGTTTAGAAATACGGATCCTGTGGATTTTCGGTATGTTTTCTTTAGAAAACCGATTGGTTTTCGGGAGGAAAGTACCAGAAAGGGTATGACAGGATAGATGCTGGGACAGCTCCGTTTTGTTTCATAGGAAATTCCTTCCTATGAAACAAAAATGCTTGGCAGGATCAGCATCCGTATACCTGGATGCTGGGTTTGTAAAAGAGAACAAATCACCTTGGAAAGGCATATTTTTTCCGGACAACCCATATATATAAGAGAAAGAGGAGGGGATGTCATGGAGAAAGGAGAAGAAATACTGAGGATTTTTCCGGCACGGATCCGAAAGATCTTGGAGAGGGCAAATCTGGATTTTGCCGGTCTTCAGGAAGTACGTCTGCGGGCGGAGCAGCCGCTGATGTGCAGATATTATAAGGAAGAGCTTTTTTTTCCGAAAGAGGGGGAGACCGGCTATTTTTGTGTTTCCAAAGAGGATCTGGAGGAGACGCTCTCCTGTGTGTCCCGCTATTCCCTGTACGCTTTTGAGGAGGAACTAAAGCAGGGATACCTTACCATTCCTGGAGGTCATCGGGTGGGGATTGCAGGAAAAATTGTGATGGAGGAGGGGAAAATCTGCAGTGTCCAGAGTATTTCTTTCCTCAATGTGCGGATTTCCCATGAGCAGATCGGGTGTGCAGATCCGGTACTGCCTTATCTGGTGAGGGGAGATCAGTTTTGTCATACACTGATCATCTCTCCGCCAAGATGCGGCAAGACCACACTGCTTCGGGATATTATAAGAAAAATTTCCAATGGAACAGGAAAATTGCGGGGTCAGAATGTGGGAGTGGTGGATGAGCGCTCTGAGATCGGGGGTTCTTACCTTGGGATTCCTCAGAATGATCTGGGAATCCGAACGGATGTGCTGGATTGCTGTCCGAAATCTGAGGGAATGATGATGCTGCTTCGGTCCATGGCTCCGGATGTGATCGCTGTGGATGAGATTGGGGATTATCGGGACAGTCAGGCCATAGAGGCAGTGTTTCACTGCGGCTGCAAGCTGCTGGCTACCGTCCACGGCAGTTCTGTGGAGGATATCCGGAAAAAGCCGCTGCTTCAGAGGCTGATGCAGTATCACTGTTTTGAACGGTATGTGGTGCTGGATGGCCGGAAAAAGGCAGGACATATTGGGGAAATCTTTGACGGAAGAGGAACCAGGCTGTATGGCCAGGGACAGAACGGGTTTCTTCCCGGAATGAAAGTACACAGGTAGGAGGGGGAGCAGGGAAGCTTTGAGATATTTTCTCCGGCGGCCTCCCTGGCGGAGGGAAAGTATGGAGAATTTTAGGCTGGCAGGGGCTGTGCTGGCAGCGCTCTGCGCTTCCGTTTACGGTTTTGTATTGCAGAGAGACCTGAAGATCCGGATGGATTTTTTGATGGAATTGCATCGATGTTTGCTTCTGCTGCGGCAGGAGATCGTTTATTTAAAAACGCCTCTGGCGGAGGCCATGAGACGCACCGGAGGAGCTTCCAGGGAACCGCTGTCTTCCTTTTTCCAGGCAGTGGGGAAGCGTCTCGCAGTGCTTTCTGACACTGGCGTCTGCCCTGTGTGGAGGAAAGCGGTGAGGGAGTATCTGGGAGAGCTGCCTTTAAAAAAAGCGGATCTGGAGCTGCTTTATCAGTTGGGAAAGCAGTTTGAGGGGCTGGCAGGACGGAGGGACGGCGAGCTTTTGCAGGTGTATCAGTTTCGGCTGGAGGATCTTGCCAGGGAGGCAAAGGAGGAATACAAAAATAAGGCACAGCTTTATCAGCGGCTGGGAATCGTGGGGGGGATCTTTCTGGTTGTTTTATTCCTGTAGCCTTTTGGGAAGGGGGAAGGCATGAGCGTAAATCTGATATTTAAAATCGCTGCCGTTGGCATACTGGTATCAGTTTTGGGCCAGGTCTTAAAGCACAGCGGAAGAGAGGATCAGGCTTTTTTGACCAGCCTGGCCGGGTTGATCCTGGTGCTGTTTTGGATTCTGCCCTATATTCAGCAGTTGTTTGAGACGGTGAAAAGACTGTTTGCACTGTAGGAGGGAAGGGAAAATTATGACCATGCTGAAAATCGGATGTCTGGCGCTGTGCGGCGTTTTATGCGGCCTGCTTTTAAAGGAAATGAAATCGCCGATGGCAGCCTTTGTCAGTCTGGGCACCTGTTTGCTGATCGCCTTCTTTGGTCTGGCGAAACTGGACTATGTGGTGGATATGATCGCTTCCATGGAGCAGTTTCTTTCTTTGAAAGCAGCCTGGCTTCAAATTCTTTTGAAAATCACCGGCATCACCTATCTGGCGGATTTTTCTGCCAATATGTGCAAAGATGCAGGTTATCAGGCTATTGCCGGACAGATTGAGATCTTTGGAAAAATTTCCATTCTGGCCATCAGTTCCCCTATTATTTTAGCTCTGGTGGAGACCATCTATTCTTTTTTAAATTAGGGGATGCTGGATGAGGCGGCAGGAGTTTGGAAAAGGAAACATAGAAAAAGAATAGGAGCCAGGCGTATCCGCTTATTTTGTGGGTGTTTTACGGGACAGGAATTCAGACAGGGGGGCTTCTCATCGGAAAGAAGGGAAAATGGGGGATCTTTTTGGGACTGGCTGTACTGATTTTGGGCATGGCTGCGCCGGCAGAAGGAAGGGAAAGCGGACAGGATGACCAGGCGGGAGGGTTATGGCTTGCGGACAACCCTCAGAAATCAGAAGATTCAGAAGCAGAACATAGGAACAGTGTCCGGGGGACAGAGAATTTAGAAGCAGAGGCCGGAAACAGTTCTCAGGCTTCCGAACGTTCAGAGACGGAGAAACTTCAGGAAGAGATGCAGAGGGAGCTTTCAGCCTCTCTGCTGGGGGATCTGGATCTGCAAGAAGCTCAAAGCAGTCTGGATGATCTTCTTGGACAGGGAAATTTCTCTCTGAAAGAGGCGGTGCAGGAGCTGGTGCAGGGAAAGATTCCCTGGAGTCTGGAGAGTATTGGGAAGATGGTGTCTCAGGTATTTTTTCAAGAGATAGGAAACTATCGGAAGATAGCAGTATATCTTCTGGTGATCATTGTGGCCTCAGCGGTGTTTGCCAATTTTGTTGCAGTGTTTGATAAGGGGCAGATTGCTGACATCAGTTATTATACGATGTATCTTTTGATGGTGACGCTGCTGATGAAGGTGTTTGCCAGCATGAGCCAGACAGCCGGAGAGGCAGTCCTGGCAGTACTGCAGTTTATGAGAGCGCTGCTTCCGGCTTGTATTCTGACGCTGTATCTGACAACCGGAAGCCTTACTGCCATGGGGTTTTATCAGATCAGTCTGTTGGCTATGACAGGGATACAGGGAATACTCCATTATCTGCTGCTTCCGGCAGTCCAGATTTATGTGATTCTGTTGTTTGTAAATCAGCTGATGAAGGAGGATTATCTTTCCAAGCTGGCGTCCCTGATCCGAACAGGGATTTTATGGAGTCTGAAAACGGTTATGGCGCTGCTCTTTGGCATGCAGGCCATTCAGATGATGATTGCACCGGCGGCAGACCAGGTAAAAACTTCTGTGGTGAACAAGGCTGTGTCTGCAATCCCGGGCATCGGAGGGGCGTATGAGACCGCAGCCCAGACAGTGCTTGCCTCGGCGGTGGTGCTGAAGAATGCAGTAGGAATCGCCGGGCTGGCCGCACTGGTGTTTCTCTGTGCTGTTCCTGTGGTGAAATTAGGCTGCGGAGTGCTGCTGTACCGGGCTCTCGGGGCGGTAGCCCAGCCGGTTACAGATAAGCGGGTGTCGGAATGCATTGACAGTGTGGCTCAGGGAGGAGAGCTTCTGATGAAGCTGGTGCTTCATGCAGGAATGCTGTTTATCCTCTCGCTGGCCATGATCACTGTCATGGTGCGGGGAGGATAAGGAGGAATTTTGCGATGGGGCAGATTCGCCAGTGGCTGGGACAGGTCATCTGCTTTCTGTGTATGATGACCCTGCTGCTTCATGTGATACCGGATACGGGACTAAAAAAATATGTGCGTTTTTTCCTGGGACTTCTTTTTATCCTGGTGGTATTGGAGCCGGTGGGCAGTCTGATGGGAAAAGGAGAGTTTCTGCGAAATCTGGAGATGGAAAACATCCGAGGGCTGTATCAGGAATTTCAGTCTGGGCAGATGGGGCTGACAGACACCTTCGGCAACTGGGATGAGGAAAAGTATCAGAAGGAGCTGGAGGAAAAAATCAGGGAAATCTATGACCGCTATCATATTCCCTGGCAGGAAAGTCATAATAATAGTCAGAAAGCAGGGATGAAAGATGGACAAATGGAAACTGGCAGACCGATGGAAGAGGATCAGAAAGGATCAGCTGCTGATCGGGGTACTGACTGGGGTGCTGCTTCTGGTGATTGCTCTTCCATCCGGTCAGGAGAAGAGGGGGACGGAGGAAGAAACGGAGACGGCACAGGAAATTCCTTCGCCCTGGCAGGAGAGTGAGACCGAACAGCTGGAACGTCGGCTGCAGGCTGTTCTGGAGCAGGTGCCCGGGGTGGGACGGGTTCAGGTGATGGTAACGGCAAAGTCCTATGGAAGGAAAACTGTGGAAAAGGACCTTTCCCAGTCGGAAGAAAACAGTGCAGGAGAAAACGCCCAGAGCAGGAAGCAGACAGAGGAGACCACAGTGTACGAAAGAGATGGCCAGGGAAATGAGATACCTTTTGTCATTGAGGAGACTGCGCCTGTGATTCAGGGTGTTTTGGTGGCGGCTCAGGGAGGAGAGAATCTTACTGTGGCAGAGGATATCACGGAAGCGGCCATGGTATTATTCGGAGTGGAAGCGCATAAAATAAAAGTAATGAAATTGAATTGAGGAGGAGAAGCGTGAAGCGTATTTTCAAAAAGAATCAGGTAATTATTACGGTGCTGGCAGTTATGATTGCAGTGGCAGGGTATCTGAATTATTCCGGCAATCTGCTGGAGGAGGAGGCAAACCAGATTGCGTCAGGAAATCAGACCGTTCTTTTGACGGCCGAAGAGGACAGCAGCCTGGAGGAGAACGCGCTGACGGATGTGGTGAGCCTGGATGGGGATGGCAGTGAGGAGGTTTCCGCCCAGGATGTGCTTCAGGAAGGGGTTGGGGAGAACGGAAGCGTTCCGGGAGAAGCGGTTCTTGCCAGCGTTTCCGCGGACGATAATCTGATTGCCCAGGCAAAATTAAACCGGGAGCAGATCCGGGCAAAAAATAAAGAAACTTTACTGGAAGTGATCAACAACGAAAATATTGCCCAGGAGCAGAAGGAAAATGCGGCGGCCAGCATGGCTTCTATGACGGATCTGGCAGAGCGGGAGGCAGCTGCAGAACTTCTCCTGGAGGCCAAGGGGTACTTAAATTCTGTGGTGAGTATCACCGACGGAACCGCTGATGTGGTGGTGAATCTGGCAGAGCTGGACGAAGCGCAGAGGGCTCAGATAGAAGATATTGTAAAGCGAAAGACAGATATTGCAGGGGAGAACATTATCATTACCCCAAGATCTGCCCAGACAGAATAACCCTGGTCTCTCCTGGGTGTTGACAGGGCTTCTCAACCTTGCTAAAATGGCAAATGAGTAAAAAACTGGAGGAAAACTTACGTGAGTGAAATTACGAATGAAATAAAAAAACGACGTACCTTTGCCATTATCTCTCACCCGGATGCTGGTAAGACTACGCTGACAGAAAAATTTCTGCTTTACGGAGGGGCCATCAATCTGGCCGGCTCCGTAAAGGGAAAGGCCACTGCCCGCCATGCAGTGTCCGACTGGATGGAGATTGAGAAAGAGAGAGGTATCTCTGTTACCTCCTCTGTGCTGCAGTTTAATTACGGGGGATACTGTATCAATATTTTGGATACCCCGGGACATCAGGATTTCTCGGAGGATACTTACCGTACCCTGATGGCAGCGGATTCTGCAGTGATGGTGATCGATGCCTCCAAAGGTGTGGAGGCCCAGACCAGAAAGCTGTTTAAGGTGTGCGTGATGCGTCACATCCCCATCTTTACTTTTATCAACAAGCTGGACCGGGATGCCAACGACACCTTTGAGCTGTTAGATGAGATCGAGAAAGAGCTGGGAATCGCTACCTGCCCCATCAACTGGCCCATTGGTTCCGGAAAAGGATTTAAGGGAGTGTATAATCGCAGTTCCCATACCGTTACCACCTTTACAGATACAGAAAAGGGAACGAAGGAGGGGGTAGCCACAGAGTACGATCTGGATTCCCCGGAATTAAGAGCTTTTGTGGGAGAAGAACCCATGGCGCAGCTTCTGGAGGAGGTGGAGCTTTTGGATGGAGCTTCCGCTGAATTTGACCAGGAGCTGGTAAGCCAGGGAAAACTTTCGCCTGTATTTTTCGGCTCCGCTCTTACTAATTTTGGCGTTGAGATTTTTCTGAAGCATTTCCTGCAGATGACCAGCACTCCTTTGCCAAGAGTGGCGGACTGCGGGGAGATCGATCCTATGAAAGAGGATTTTTCCGCCTTTGTGTTTAAGATCCAGGCTAATATGAATAAAGCGCACAGAGACCGGATTGCCTTTATGCGGATCTGTTCCGGTAAATTTGAGGCGGATCGGGAGGTTTATCATGTTCAGGGGGGCAGAAAACTTCGTCTTTCCCAGCCTCAGCAGATGATGGCTCAGGAGCGTCATGTGGTAGGAGAAGCCTACGCAGGGGATATTATTGGTGTGTTCGATCCGGGTATTTTTTCTATTGGAGATACCATCTGTATGCCAGGAAAGAAATTTGCCTACGAGGGGATTCCCACCTTTGCACCGGAGCATTTTGCCAGAGTACGCCAGATAGATACCATGAAGCGGAAACAGTTTGTAAAAGGCATCAATCAGATCGCCCAGGAAGGAGCGATTCAGATCTTCCAGGAGTTTAATACAGGAATGGAAGAGATCATTGTGGGCGTTGTGGGTGTCCTGCAGTTTGATGTTCTGAAATACCGCCTGGAAAATGAATATAATGTAGAGATCCGTCTGGAAAATCTTCCTTATGAGCATATCCGGTGGATCGCCAATAAGGATGAAGTGGATGTGGCAAAGATCACAGGAACCTCAGATATGAAAAAGGTAACAGACCTGAAAGGAAATCCTCTGCTTCTGTTTGTAAATGCATGGAGCGTGGGCATGACTCAGGACCGGAATCCGGATCTTGTACTGACAGAGTTCAGTAAATAAAAACTTTATCAGAAGAACCGATACAAAATGAAATAAATAATAAATGCTTTTATTTTCTGTAAAAATTTGATATACTAAGCTTATTAACAGGGACAGAGGAAACATGAAAAAGTCTGTTCCTTAACCGGAGTATCTGATTCTGAATCCTTAGGAGGAGTTATTATGGCAGAAAAAAGAACAACCTATAAAATACAGGATGTAGGAGGTATCGGTGAAGTAAAGATCGCAGATGAAGTGGTGACGATCATTGCGGCACTTGCGGCTACAGAAGTTGAGGGCGTTGCATCCATGGGCGGAAACATCACAAATGAACTGGTAAGCAAGCTTGGAATGAAGAACCTGTCCAAGGGCGTAAAGGTTACTGTTCTGGAGGGCGTTGTCACAGTGGATCTGACACTGAATATTGATTTCGGAAAAAATATTCTGGACGTCAGCCGGAAGGTTCAGGACAAGGTAAAGACATCTATTGAGAATATGACAGGCCTTGAGGTTGCAGATGTAAATATCCGCATTGCTGGTGTAGATATGGAGAACGAAAAAGGAAAGTAACCCTTTCCTTTTTTCTATATGAGGAGGAATTATGCGAAGACACGAACAGAGAGAACATATTTTTAAACTGCTGTTTATGACACAGTTTAATGAAGAGGGAGAAATGCCGGAGCAGCTTTCTCTTTACTTTGACAGTCTGGAGGAGCTGACAGAAGAAGAGCAGGCTGTCATGAAGAAGAAATACGATGATATTCTTGCGCATATTGAAGAAATCGATCAGGAATTAAATGAATACAGCCAGGGATGGAAAACAAGCAGAATGAACAGGGTTGACCTGACTGCTCTCCGTCTTGCTTTTTATGAGATGAAATTTGATGAGGAGATTCCGGTAGGAGTTGCCATCAACGAGGCAGTAGAGCTTGCCAAGCTTTTCGGCGGAGAAGATTCCGGTTCCTTTGTAAACGGAATCCTTGGAAAGATCGCAAGCGGAAAGAAAGAGGGCGGTCCTGTGCGCAGAACACATCGTCCTTCCCACCAGGCAAAGATCATTATCAGATCCAGCAAAAATCAGAAAAAAAAGGAACAGCCGTCATCTGAAGAAAGCAAGAACTGAAAATGAAAAGAGTTTATTCCGTAGGTCAGGTCAACCGCTATGTAAAAAATATGTTCCTTCAGGATTTTGTCCTGAAAAAGGTATATGTAAAGGGTGAGGTTTCCAACTGTAAATATCACCCAAGCGGACATATTTATTTTTCCCTGAAAGATGAGACA
>CAJLNC010000080.1 GCA_905207905.1 uncultured Lachnospiraceae bacterium
TTGAAACCTTCAAGCCAAATTCTTTCAGCACATAATCTTTGATTTCCTGATAGGTCGCTTTCGTCTCTGCACTGGTTGCATCCAACTCATCTAAGTCTAAATCGATCTCTATCGTGTCATCTGGTTTTTGTTGGGACAAAAGAACAACCGTCTCAACATGCACAGACTGACAGAAATTATCCACTGCCCGGATCCGTTTTAACTCATAGCCCTTCTGGCACAAGTATTTTAAATCTCTTGCCAGAGTAGCAGAATCGCAGCTTACGTATACAATCCGCTTGGGCGCCATCTGCACCATGGTGTCCAGCACTGGCTGCTGGCATCCCTTCCTGGGGGGATCGATCACGATCACATCTGCCCGGATCCCCTCTTTTTCGTATTTTTCAGGCAAAACCTCCTCTGCCTTGCCAACATAAAATTCCGTGTTGGTCAGGCCGTTTAAGGCCGCATTCCTTCTGGCATCCTCTATGGCCTCCGGCACAATCTCAACCCCACGGACCGTTCCCGCCTTTTGAGCCAAAAACAGGGAAATAGTGCCGATCCCGCAGTACAGATCCCACACCGTCTCATTTCCAGTCAGTCCGGCATACTCTAAGGCTGTACGGTACAGATGCTCCGTCTGCACCGGATTCACCTGATAAAAAGAAAGGGGAGAAATCTGATATTTCACTGTCCCGATAAAGTCCTCAATATACTCCCTTCCCCACAGAAGCCGGTTTTCCCGGCCCAGAATCACATTAGTGCGCTCCTGATTCGTATTTAAGACAATGCTGGTCATACCGGAAATCCGGGAAAGCGCTGCAATAAGCTTCTCTTCCTTGGGCAGCCCCTTTCCGTTGACTACCAGGCACACCATGATCTCTCCAGTGCGAAACCCCACCCGGATCATCACATGGCGCATCCGGCCTTTTCCAGTTGCCTCCTCATAGGGATCCACCTGATTTTCTTCCATATACTGCAGCACCGTCTCCAGCACCTGACAGTTCACCTTGGATCCCAAAGCGCAGTCATGATTGTCAATGATTGCGTGAGTGCGGCCTGCATAGAATCCTGCGATCAGCCGTCCCTCCCGATCTCTCCCTATGGGAAACTGAGCCTTATTCCTGTAATGAAACGGCTCTTCCATTCCAATGATAGGCTCCATACACTGCAAAAGCAGCTCCCTGTCAAAGCCCCCGATGCGCTGTAGATTCCCCAGCACCTTCTGCTCCTTAAAAGCAAGCTGAGCCGGATAGCTCATGGCCTGAAGCTGACAGCCCCCGCACTGGCGGGACACTGGACATACCGGCTCCACCCGCTGCGGGCTGGGCTTTAAAATCTCCATCAGCCGCCCAAAGGCGTATGTTTTCTTTCTCTTGATGATCTTTGCCTGGATCACATCACCGATCACCGTATCCTTCACAAATACGGCCATGCCCTCCGCATGGCCGATTCCCAGTCCCTCACTGCTGATATCTTCTATCTCCAACTGTACCAAATCTTCTTTTTTCATAACATCCTCCGCCTCTGAAACAAACACAAAGGCTCTCTCAAACAATAACGCTTCCTCACATCTCCTGCAAAGCGTCCAAAACCGCCAGGTCTGCCGGAAATTCTCCGAAAACTCACGCTTCCATCTTCATTCCACTTCTCCGACAAAGCATCCAAAACCATCAGGTCTGCCGGAAATTTCCAAAAAAATACGCCTCATCCCTAAAACTCACTGCTCTTTCGGATGTTGGACTCAAACAGCCGGTTGTAGCCCAGCCAAGGGTTTCCGTTCTGTTCCTTGGCGCCCTTTAAAAGCTCCTTCATTGTCTCCATCTTGGCGTCTGTGTTGTCCGCCAGATTCAGAGCAAGGGCCTCCGGCAGCGCCGGCTTTTTGGGAGAACCGTACTCCAGCTCCCCGTGATGGGCCAGAATGCAGTGCTGCAGCTCGCTGGCCAATTTCTTTGGAAAACCCTTGATACTGCGGCAGCCGTAGCCCACCAGCTCACTGCCCATTACAATATGCCCCAGAAGCTGGCCATCATCCGTATAATCATTTTCCGGGAAATTGGAAATCTCCTTTAATTTTCCCACATCGTGGAAAGCTGCCGCAGTAAAGAGCAGATCCCGGTTCAGGTAAGGATAATGCTCCACATAATAGGCACACAGAGTCACTACATTCAGGGTATGTTCCAGCAATCCTCCCACAAAGCTGTGATGCACCGTCTTGGCCGCAGAATGTTTCTTAAAGGCATTGGCAAAGGGTTCGTCCCCAAAATATTTTTTGATCAGCTGCTGAAGGAAGGGGTTTTCCACCTGATTTAAAAGAGCCATCAGCTCCCCATACATCTCATCTAAATTCCGATCGCTCACCGGAAGATAATCTGCCGGGTCATACTCTCCCTCTGCCACTTTCCGCACCCGCTTAATGTTCAGCTGCAAAGTTCCCTGAAAGCTGGTGACCTCTCCTACAATATCCACATAGTCTAAAGCTGCGAACTCATCAATCCCGGAAGAATTGGGATCCCAGATCTTAGCGTCAATGGTTCCTGTTTTATCCTGCAGCACCACATTTTCATATACTTTACCATTTTTTGCCACTGCGGACTGTCTGTATTTGCACAGATAGACATCGCCTATCCGGTCTCCTTCATGGAATGTCTCGATAAATTTCATTTTTCCAACAATCTCCTTTTTAAAAAAATGTGTTTCTTTTTATTGTATTATAGAGTAAAATGGATTTGTAGTAAATAACAAAGTGAAACAGGACAGTATTAGAACAGATATGAATGAAAAAGCGCTGCGGGTCTTAGAATACCCGAAAATAATCGAAAAACTAACACAGATGGCTGGTTCCCAGCCTGGAAAAAATCTTTGCAAAAACCTGCTGCCCTCCTGCGATCTGGATGAGATCAACCGGATGCAGGGGGAAACTGCAGACGCCCTCACCAGAATCTATCAGAAAGGCAGCGTGTCCTTTTCTGGCGTCCAGGATCTGCGAGGTTCTTTAAAGCGTCTGGAAATCGGCAGCACCTTAAATATATTGGAACTTTTAAGCGTCTGCAAACTTTTAGAGGCCTGCAACCGGGTGAAATCCTATTCCCGCCGGGATACGGAAGAGGCTGAGGAGGATTCTCTGGATGAGATGTTCCGGGAGCTGCAGCCCTTAACGCCCCTGGCCGGAGAGATCCGCCGCTGCATCTTATCCGAGGATGAGATCGCAGATGATGCCAGTCCCACCTTGCGGCAGATCCGGCGTTCCATGGGGATCACCAATGACCGAATCCGTTCTCAGCTAAATTCCATGGTAAACGGCAGTACCCGCACCTATCTGCAGGATGCTGTGATCACCCAGCGGAACGGCCGCTACTGTATCCCGGTAAAGGCGGAGCACCGCAGCCAGGTGCCAGGCATGATTCATGACCAGTCCTCCACCGGTTCCACCCTCTTTGTGGAACCTATGGCAGTAGTAAAATTAAACAATGATCTGCGGGAACTGGAGCTTCAGGAAGAAAAAGAGATTGAAGTGATCCTGGCTCATCTAAGCGGCCTGGTAGCGGAAAACAGCGAGTCTCTGCACAATGACATCTTACTCCTGACGGAACTGGATTTCATCTTTGCCAGAGCTATGCTGGCCAAGAGCTATGACGGTTCCCGTCCGGATTTTAATGAGGAAGGACGTATTTCCATTAAAAAAGGGCGCCATCCTCTTTTGGATCCCAAAAAGGTGGTGCCAGTGGACATCAGCCTGGGGGATACCTTTGACCTTCTGGTGATCTCAGGCCCCAACACGGGAGGCAAAACGGTTTCCTTAAAGACCGTGGGCCTTTTTACCCTTATGGGACAGGCAGGACTTCACATTCCCGCCTTTGATCACTCGGAGTTGTCTGTGTTTACGGAAGTATTTGCAGATATCGGAGATGAACAGAGCATTGAACAGAGCTTAAGTACCTTTTCCTCTCACATGACTAATATTGTTTCCTTCTGGAAACAGGCAGACAGCCGCTCTTTAGTCCTTTTTGACGAACTTGGGGCAGGTACCGACCCCACAGAGGGAGCGGCTTTGGCCATTGCCATCCTCTCCAATCTTCACAGACGGGGGATTCGTACCATTGCCACCACCCACTACAGCGAGCTGAAGATCTTTGCCCTCTCCACTCCCGGAGTGGAAAACGGCTGCTGCGAATTTAACGTGGAAACTCTGCGTCCCACCTACCGGCTTCTCATCGGGGTTCCCGGAAAGAGCAATGCCTTTGCCATCTCTTCCAAACTGGGACTTCCGGACGAGATCATTGAGGAAGCAAAAGGCCATATCAGCCAGGAAGCAGAAAACTTTGAAGATGTAATCGCTGATCTGGAAAACCGCCGGGCCATGGTGGAGCAGGAACGTCAGGAGATTTCCCGCTATAAGCAGGAGATCGAGCGTCTGAAAAATAATCTGGCCCGCAAGGAAGACAAACTGGATACCAGCAGGGAAAAAATCCTGGCTCAGGCCAGAGAGGAAGCTCACGCTCTTCTTCGGGAAGCCAAAGAATATGCGGACGAAACCATCCGCAGATATCACAAATTCGGCTCCTCCATCGACTCTTCCAAGGAGATGGAGCAGGAGCGCAGCCGTCTTCGTGAAAAAATGTCCGGCCTGGAAAAAGATATGGCTCTGAAAAACACAAAAAAGCCCAAAAAAGAAGTCAAGGCAAAAGAACTTCGCATTGGGGACAGCGTAAAGGTCTTAAGTCTGAATCTAAAAGGCACCGTCAGCACCCTGCCGGATGCCAAGGGCAATCTGTTTGTGCAGATGGGGATTCTCCGTTCTCAGGTAAACGTAAAAGATCTGGAAAAACTTCCGGATGAAGAGCCCCTCTCCCCAGTTTTGAAACGTACTGGAACCGGCAAACTAAAAATGTCCAAATCTGCTTCTGTCAGCACAGAGATCAACCTTCTTGGAAAGACTGTGGATGAAGCCTTAAATGAACTGGATAAATATCTGGATGATGCCTATCTGGCTCACCTGCCTTCTGTCCGCGTAGTTCACGGCAAAGGTACCGGGGCGCTTCGGAAAGCAGTACACAATTACCTGCGGCGGCAAAAACATGTGGACAGCTACCGCCTGGGAGAATTTGGGGAAGGAGATGCCGGCGTCACCATTGTTACGTTCAAAAAATAGCGTTTCTGGAACAGTTCGGCGTTTTGCCGGAACCAGTAAATAACCTTTCGAATAAAAAAGTACATGTTTCGTGCTTTTGCAGTTTTACAAACTGACTATAGCGCACACGTTTCCCTGCCGGATGCTTACTGCAAAGTAACCGCTTTCTTTTTGCATCTGTGCAGATGGCAGGCGAATGCGCCTCTGACTTACCTGTACATTGACAACAAGCGCAGAACACTTCTGCTGCAGAAAGACAATACGAGGAGAAAATTATGACAAATCGGCAGCGAATACTAATTGTAGATGATGATGAGAATATCGCAAAGCTCATCTCGCTCTACCTGACTAAAGAATTTTTTGACACGAAAATCGTGACCGATGGAGTGAGCGCACTGAGAGAGCAGGAAACCTGGCAGCCCAATCTGATCCTTCTGGATCTGATGCTTCCCGGTGTGGACGGTTATCAGGTTTGCCGGGAGATCCGCCAAAGATCCAAGGTGCCCATCATCATCCTCTCAGCCAAGGCAGAAGTTTTTGACAAGGTTCTTGGATTAGAATTGGGCGCTGATGATTACATTGTAAAACCTTTTGATACCAAAGAATTGGTGGCCAGGGTGAGGGCTGTCCTGCGCCGTTTTTCCGTTCCTGCACCGGAAGAAAATAAAACCCAGGAAAAATATATAGAATTTCCGGATCTGACCATTAATCTGCGAAATTATTCTGTAATTTACCGGGGAGAACCTGTGGACATGCCGCCCAAGGAGCTGGAACTTCTATACTTCCTGGCTTCCTCTCCAAATCAGGTATTTACCAGAGAACAGCTTCTGGATCATATCTGGGGATATGAGTACATGGGCGATACCCGAACGGTAGATGTGCATATCAAACGAATCCGGGAAAAAATCAAGGATAATCAATACTGGTCCATCACCACTGTCTGGGGAATTGGCTACAAATTTGAAACACCACCCAGACACTGAAGTCCAAGAGACCGCTTTCCATTCTCCCGGTTCTATTTGGCATTAAAATCGAAAAAGCCTGCAGACTGCCGGCCTTTGTGCCTCTGCAGTCTTCCGGCTCTTTTGAGGGTAATACCTGAGATTCTTACGTGCCGCTGACTCTGATATTTTACGGTTCCTTCTTTTGCTTAGGAGTTCCTGCGTATGAGACACAAATTATTGATTCGTTTCTCTATTTTTTATCTTCTTTTTGTTATGATCACTTTGGTACTTTTTTCTGTGCTTATGCCCACCAAAATCTATGACCATCTGCTAAAGAGCAAGACTGCCCAACTGCAGCAGGTGGCAACGGAATTGGCTGACTATCCCGAAGTTTACAACTGCGATTTTCAAAATGAGACTGCGGATCTGTCCCTGCGCAGTTCGCTCACCGCTATCGCCAAAACCCAGGAATGTATCATCTGGCTGGTTCACAAGGATGGTCAGGTGTTAATGTCCAGCGATCTTCCCTATCCTATGGAGCACTCCTTAAAAATCCCTAATTTTTCCGGTATTCTGGAAGAACGTCCCTGCCAGCTCACCGGGGATTTTTTTGGTATGTTTAATCATCAGATTCGCAGTATCCTCATGCCGGTTTCTGTCATGCCTCACACAACCGACTATGTGATTGTTCACTATGAAGTGGCACATTTAGAGGCCAGCCAAAAATATCTCATGAGCCTTTGTTCCTGGATGCTGGCTCTTTTTTATGCAGTCTCACTACTGCTTCCCTTTGCTGTGTATTTTCTGTTTTACCAACCTCTCCGGAAGCTCATTGCCCTCTCTCACAATTATCTCACCGGAAATCTGAATCTCCAGTCTCCTCCTTCGGATGACAGTGAATTTTCCTCCCTTCAGACAAATATCAATTTTCTGGCAGAAGAAATCCGGCATACCGAAGATTATCAGAGAAATTTTGTCTCTAATATCTCCCATGACTTCCGTTCCCCTCTTACCTCCATCCGCGGCTACGCGGAAGCCATCTTAGATGGCACGATCCCCAAAGAATCCCAGGACAAATATCTGCAGATTATTCTCACAGAGGCAGAACGGCTCACCAGGCTGACTCAGAATATCCTAAACACCAACAATCTTCAAGGCAATGGCATGATGCTGGATCTGTCCGTTTTTGACATCAATGATATGCTCCATTCCATTGCTGCCTCCCTGGAAATACAATGTCGGAAAAAGGATATTAAGATCCTCTTTTCCCTTTCTCAAAGCCCCCTGGAAGTTCGGGCCGATAAAATAAAAATCCAGCAGGTAGTCTATAACCTGCTGGACAATGCCATTAAATTCAGTCCTTCCCATTCTTCTATCACCGTCTCCGCTTCCCGGAAACGAAAATATGTGTTTGTATCCATCAAAGACCACGGCGAGGGGATCCCGGCCAATCAGATCCCGAAGATTTTCAACCGTTTCTACAAATCCGATGCCTCCCGAAACAAAGACAAACACGGCACCGGGCTTGGGCTTTCCATTGTTCGGGAAATCCTGACTGCTCACAAACAGAATATCAATGTGATCAGCACAGAGGGCGTAGGATCCGAATTTGTGTTTACTCTGGAACGGGCGTAGAAGAGAAAACAGCATCTGAATACAAGGATCTGCCCTTTGTACACAGATGCTGTGTTTTGCTTTTATGGATTGTTCTGCACTTTATCGGATAGCTGTCACTTCATAATCCTTGTCTTCCACAGTACTCTTTAACACCTCATCAGACACCTCTGCATTTAATGTAATTACAGCCGTACCGGACTCATGGCTCACCACTGCCTCATCTACCTGGGGAAGGGCCTCCAACGCCTTCTTAACTGCTGCCTCGCAGTGTCCGCACATCATTCCTTTGATTTCCATTGTTTTCTTCATGCTTTCATTCTCCTTTTCCTTTGATTTATTTCTTAACTGCCCGCTGCCGCTTCCGGAACATTTTTCTTTTCCATTGCTTTCTGCCAAAGTTTTTCCTTCCGGGTTGCTTTCTGCAGAGGCAGTATGAAACGTTACCTGATGCCTGCTCTCTCTATCCCTGCGACTATCATACATTTTAAAGAAATTTAGCCGCAGCGCATTCGTCACCACGCAGAAGCTGGATAAGCTCATGGCTGCTGCCCCGAACATAGGATTCAGCTGCCAGCCAAACAGGGGAATCCAAAGCCCTGCTGCCAGCGGAATGCCAATCACATTATAAATAAATGCCCAAAACAGATTCTCATGAATATTGGTAAGAGTAGCGCGGCTCAGTCGGATGGCTGCCGGCACATCACTCAGCCTGCTCTTCATCAACACCACATCCGCAGCATCAATGGCAATATCCGTACCCGCACCAATGGCAATACCAATATCCGCTCTGGTGAGGGCAGGCGCATCATTGATGCCATCTCCCACCATAGCCACCTTGCCTTTTTCTTTCAGCCCGCGAATCACGTTCTCCTTGCCCTCCGGCAATACTCCTGCAATCACTTCATCCACTCCAGCCTGGCGTCCAATGGCTTTCGCAGTCCGCTCATTGTCTCCGGTAAGCATAACCACCCGAATCCCCATATTCTGCAGTTCCCGTACCGCCTTTGGGCTGTCCTCCTTAATTACATCTGCCACAGCGATAATGCCAGCCAGTTTTCCTCCCCGTGCAAAAAACAGCGGCGTTTTTCCTTCCTCCGCCAGCGCCTCTGCCTGGGCTTTCGTTTTTTCCGGCACCCTGCAGGCCTCGCTGATAAACTTCAGATTTCCTCCCTGAAGAAGCTCTCCCCGAAGCATACCGGAAAGACCATTTCCCGGAAGAGCCTGAAACTCTGTCACCTCCTCCAGGTCCATCCCCTGATCCGATGCCTCCTGCATCACTGCCCGGGCCAGAGGATGTTCACTTTTCTGCTCCAAACTCCCTGCCAGCTTCAGCAGTTCATCTTTCGAGATTCCCTCTGCCGGAAACAAATCCGTCACTTTCGGTTCTCCGCTGGTAATGGTTCCTGTTTTATCCAAAACTACGATCTGCATCTTTCCCGCTTCCTCCAGGGACACTGCAGTCTTAAACATGATCCCATGTTTGGCTCCCATTCCGTTTCCTACCATAATAGCCACCGGCGTTGCCAGCCCCAAAGCGCAGGGGCAGCTAATCACCAAAACAGAGATGGCCCGGGCCAGAGAAAAGCCAAAGGTCTGTCCTGCTGCCATCCAGATTAAAAACGTTACCGCTGCGATCCCGATCACTGCAGGCACAAAAACACCGGATACCTTATCTGCCACCTTGGCAATCGGCGCCTTTGTGGCAGCTGCGTCGCTGACCATCTGAATAATCTGAGAGAGTGTGGTATCCTCCCCCACCCTGGTAGCCTGGCACCGGATAAAGCCGGACTGATTTACCGTAGCTGCGGATACCTTATCTCCCTCCGCCTTATCCACAGGAATGCTCTCCCCTGTCAAAGCGGCTTCATTCACCGCGCTGCTTCCGTCCAGAACAATCCCATCCACAGGAATATGTTCTCCAGGACGCACTACAAAGAGGTCTCCCTTCCCCACCTGTTCAATAGGCACAGTCACCTCCTGGCCATCTTTTATGATCACCGCTGTCTTGGGTGCTAATTTCATCAAACTCTTCAGGGCATCTGTCGTCCTTCCTTTCGAACGGGCCTCCAACATTTTTCCGACTGTGATCAAGGTCAAAATCATGGCCGCCGACTCAAAATAGAACTCATGCATATAGGACATAACTCCCGCCATATCTCCCTGCAGTTGGGCCTGCGTCATAGCAAACAGAGCATAAACACTGTAAACAAAGGAAGCTCCGGATCCTAACGCCACCAGAGTATCCATATTAGGCGCCCCATGGATCAAGCCCTTAAAACCGCTAATAAAAAATTTCTGGTTGATCACCATAATGATCACCGTCAGCAAAAGCTGCAAAAGCCCCATGGCCACATGATTTTCTGCAAAAAACTCCGGCACTGGCCAGCCCCACATCATATTTCCCATGGAAAAATACATGAGCACTGCCAGAAAACCAATGGAAGCAAACAGTCTCCTCTTCAGCTTCGGGGTCTCTGTATCCTTCAAAAGCTCTTCCTCTCCCACCTTTGCCGCTGTCTTCTGCGTTCCGCTGCTCTTCTTCTCTGCTCCATAACCCGCATTTTCCACTGCTGTGATAATCTCCTGAGCAGAGGCGGTTCCCTCCACTCCCATGGAATTGGTGAGCAAGCTTACGGAACAGGAAGTCACTCCGGGAATCTGACTCACTGCCTTCTCCACCCGGGCGCTGCATGCAGCGCAGCTCATTCCAGTTACTGTATATTGCTCCATACACATCTCCTCCTTTTCCTGCTACCTTCGTTTTCTTCTGCCTTCGTTCTCTTCTTCCGGCTCCCCCGCTTTCCCGCCGGGCTCTTCTCTCCTTAAAAACTACTCCTCACTGCATTCCTTCCTTTTATTTCATTAACTTCTTTAATAGATCTGTCAGCTCATCAATGGCTGCATCGTTCCCTTTTCGGATGTCCTCGGCCACACAGGTATGGATATGGTTGGACAGCAGCACCTTATTAAAGCTGTTCAGCGCCGCATTTACCGCTGACACCTGCACCAGAATATCTGCACAGTAGGCATCCCGCTCCAGCATCCCTCTGATTCCCCGAACCTGCCCTTCGATTCGATTTAAACGGTTTAACAGATCCTTATATTCCTTGGGAGACCGCTCCTTGGTCCGATGACTGCACTGGCAGGAAATTTCCGTCTCATATTCTCCGTTCTCCGAAGCGGTTCTGACAGCTTCACTGGGTTCAGCGCTCTGACAGTCACAAATCTCCAGCCCCTCCTGAGCCCTTTGAGGCTCCCATCTCTCCTGGAGTCTTCCCTCTTCCAAGTCCAACCGTTCTCTGTCCTCTAACTTTATCTTTTTATCCATCTCTTCCCTCCACTCTGCAAAAACAATCTCCATATACCCCCTGGGTGTATTTTGTTTTCTGTATTATATACCCCAGCATGGTATTTTGCAAGTACTTTTTAGTATTTCAAAAAAACGATTTTTTATTCTGATTTTTATTTTGGAAACTAGCATCAGTGTACAGGGGGCAATACGCCTCAAGCCATGAGATTTGCTGAATTTTTTGCGTTATCCTCAATCAGCGTATGTCCA
>CAJLNC010000081.1 GCA_905207905.1 uncultured Lachnospiraceae bacterium
CCCTCCGCCTGTGGCGGGTCGCCTTGCGATATCTTTCCCATCCGCCACAGTGCGATCCTGCGGAGCATTTTTTATTTCATAGGAAGCAATTTCCTATGAAGATTAGAGTGTCAATATACACGGATGCTAATCCTATGAAATAAAAAAGAAAACCATAGAAACAGGTTTCCCCGCTCTATGGTTTAGTATGTGATGATCTTTCGGATCCACTCTAGTATTTTTTTGTTCTTTCTGCCAATTCCTTCATCTCTCTGGCATTTTCATATACGGTGTCTGTAATCTCGGCACCGCCCAGGATTCTTGCCAGCTCCTCTACGCTCTCCTCTGGATCTAACCGACGAACAGAGGTAACTGTGCTTCCCTTCACCGCTTTTTTTTCAATCGCCATGTGCGTGTCCGCCATGGCTGCAATCTGCGCCAGATGCGTAATGCAGATCACCTGATGATTTCTGGCAATCACTGCCATTTTTTCTGATACTTTCTGAGCGGTCCGGCCGCTGATCCCGGTGTCAATCTCATCAAAAATCAAAGTTCCGATGTGATCCTGTCCCGCCATCACAGACTTGATGGCCAGCATGATCCTAGAAAGCTCACCGCCGGAAACCACATCCTGCAAAGGCCGCAGTGGCATCCCTGGATTGGTGGAGATCATAAAACAGATCTCATCTTGTCCATTGGCGCCTGGATGCTCCAGCTCTTTAAAAGCAATATCAAACTTTACATCCAGAAAATTCAATTCTGTCAGAGAAGTCCTGATCTGTTGTGCCAGCTCTCCTGCATAGCTTTTCCGGATTCCGGAAATCTCTGAAGCAATTTTCAGAAGCACCTTTTCCGCAGTCTTCTTTTTTTCTTCTAGCGATGCAAGATATTCTTCGTAATCACTCAGCTGCGTTAGTTTTTCCTGTTTTTCTTTCTGATATTCCAAAATATCTGCAATGGTTTTTCCATATTTTGACTTTAAATGATTGATCAAATCCAGCCGCTTGGCAATCTCATAAAATTCCTGTTCATCGTAGGAGAAATCCTCCAGATAACCGGACAATTCCCGTCCGAAGTCATTCATCAGGTCTTCCATCTGCGTAAGCTGCTGATACAGCCCCTCCAGCCCTTCATCATACTGGCTTACACTGCCAAGGCTTTTCACTGCCCTGCCCAGTTCATCTCCCTCCGTCAGCTCTCTGATTTCAGAAAGCGCCTCCAGAATCTTCTGTCCATGGGCCAGCTTGGTATACTGGCGCTCCAACGCTTCATCTTCCCCTGCCCGCAGTCCGGCTTCCTCAATCTCCTGTATTTCATACTGAAGAAAATCCATCTGCTTGATCCGGTCTGCCCCATCTTCCAGCGCGCTCTCCAATGCCTGGCTGATTTTCCGGTATTCCTCCCAGGCCTTTTTACACTCTGTTTTCCTGTTTCCCAGTCCTTCCCTGGCAAACTCATCCAGCAAAGCCAGATGATATTTCGGATACAGCAGCGTCTGATGCTCATGCTGTCCGTGAATATCGATCAGGCCGGAAGCCAGCTCACGAATCACTGAAATATTCACACTCTCTCCATTAATACGGCTGATGCTGCGCCCCTTCTGATATTTTCTGGAAATAATGATCTGGCCGTCCTCCACCGGTATCTCTAGCTGTGCCATCTTCTCCAGTATCCCCGGCTGCCGTGCCTCAAATACCAGCTCCACCAGAGCATATTCCGAGCCTTCCGGCACATAATCCTTAAAATTTCCGGTGCCGAGAGCCACATTGACAGAACCGATAACAATGGACTTTCCCGCCCCGGTCTCTCCGGTAAGGATATTAAATCCAGGGCCAAATTCCACTTCCATTTCCTGAATCAACGCCATATTTTTTACATGTAAACTTATCAGCATAATTTGTACCTGACTCTCTCCCCAAGTCTGTCTTTCTTCTCATCTTGGCCTTACAGCCTCGCCTCAGACCGATCCTGTCACATCTCTGAATGGCGCCTCACCTCAGACCGATCCTGTCTCATCTCTGAACGGCGCCTCACCTCAGAAGTTTCCTGCTTAATCTTACTCTCCATCCACGATTCGTCGGATTTTATTCATCACATGAAGCGTCTCCTCCGAACTTCGTATCGCGCACATGATCGTATCATCTCCGGCAATACAGCCAGCCACCTCCGGCCAGTGCATGGCATCCAGAGCTGCCGCCACCGCCATGGCCATACCGGAAACGGTCTTTACCACCAGAATATTCTGCGCCATATCCATAGAAATAAACCCCTCCCGCAGGACTCTGAGATACCGCTCATTTAAACCGTTTCCTCCCGAATGCATCACCGAATATTTTTGACGCCCCCCATTTGTGGCGATCTTGGTGAGCTTCAGCTCCCGGATATCCCGGGAAATGGTAGCCTGTGTCACCTGAAAGCCCTCTCTGTTCAGATATTCGGCCAGCTCTTCCTGAGTCTCGATCTCATAACGACTGATTAAATCTATAATTTTTGCCTGTCTTCCAACCTTCATATCTTACCTCTAATTCATTTTCTTTCTTAGTATTTCCACAAAACTAGTGTTATTGATCTTGATCAGCCTTGTAATTTTCTTGGATCTGCAAATCTGTATCCGATTGCCCAGACTAAGCTTCACAGAAGTATCCCCGTCAAAAGTAGCTTCCGCTCCCTCTTCGTCCTTGCTTCCGTCTCCTCCCAGCTCCACCGTAACCGTTACATTATCGGGAAGTACAACAGATCGGGAATTTAACGTATGAGGCGCAAGCGCTGTCAAAAGCATCAAAGATGCATCCGGCGATACAATCGGGCCGCCGGCGGACAAACTGTATCCCGTGGAACCTGTGGGGGTGGAAATAATAATGCCGTCTGCCCGGTATGAGCAAAGGAACACATCGTCCACATAAATATTAAAGTCCACCACCCGCAGCCTTCCTCTTCTGCCGATCACCACGTCGTTCAACGCCAGATCCTCCATCAACTTTTTATTGTTGTAAAAAGCTGCGCCGCTTATCATCATTCGCTGCTCAATGGTAAATTCATCTTTCATCAGACGATCTAAAGCTACCTGGATATTTTGACGGTCAATCTCCGCCAGATACCCAAGGGTCCCCATATTAAATCCCAACAGGGGAAGTTCCCGATCTACCAGGTCCCTGGACGCCTGCAGCAGCGTACCGTCCCCGCCTAATACCAGGACACACTGAACATCCCTGGGAATTCTGGAGGCATCCGTATACTTATAGCAGCTCTTTCCCCCAGAGTTTCCGCCATCCTGGACATAGCACACCTTTCCCTGCTCTTCCAGGTAATTTTTGATTAATTTTGTCTGTACCAGCCCCGGATCCTTGGCCTGGTTGGTAATCACATAAAATCGTTCCATCTTCTTTCCTGTTCTGCCCTTTTAACCTTGTCTGTCCTCAGTCGCTTTCCCCAAGCTGTCATTTCAGCTTTTCCTCACTTCGATCATTTGGCCTCTCGCAAAGCCCCAGCCCGCCGCAGCAGTTTGCGGCTTCGATCATTTGCCCTCTCGCATTTGGCCTATCCCTAGTCCATCTGACCGGTTTTTCCGCCTTTTATCTTTCCGTTCCGCCGTCCGCTCACCGATCCAGCGTCCCATGGGCTTCCTTCACTACCTCTTCTATAGAGAAGGGAACCTGGCAGCTGCTCTCCTCCTGCTTTTTCATCCACAGAAGATACTCAATATTTCCCTCCGGCCCTTTGATAGGGGAATATTCCAATGCTTTTGTCTCAAACCCCAGACTGTGTGCAAAGGCCACCACCTTTTTGATCACTTCCTGGTGGACAGCAGGATCTCTCACAACCCCCTTCTTCCCCACCTTTTCCCGGCCTGCCTCAAACTGCGGCTTAATCAGGCTCACAATCTCCCCTTCCGGGGTAAGAAGTTCCCGCACCGGGCCCAGAACCTTGGTAAGTGAGATAAAAGACACATCAATAGATGCAAACTCAGGAGCCTCTTCTATATCCTCCGGTGTCACATAGCGGATGTTTGTCTTTTCCATACACACCACTCTTGGATCATTGCGCAGCTTCCAATCCAGCTGTCCATGGCCTACATCCACAGAATAGACCTTCACCGCTTTGTTTTGCAGCATACAGTCTGTAAAACCTCCTGTGGAAGAACCCACATCCATACACACCTTTCCCTCTATCTCCACTCCAAAACATTCCATGGCCTTTTCCAGCTTCAGGCCCCCCCGACTCACATACTTTAAAGTATTTCCCCGCACCTCAATCTCTGCTTCTGAATCAAACATGGAGCCTGCCTTGTCCTCCTTCTGGCCCTTCACATAAACCTGACCGGCCATGATCACCGCCTTGGCCTTCTCCCTGGAAGCAGCCAGCCCCCTGCTTACCAAAAGCACATCCAAACGTTCTTTCATCTATTCACTCTCCTGCCCCATTCCCGCATACTCTGCCACGATCCGCTTAAAAATGGAGTCTCCGTCAATACAGGTTTCCTGCTTTAACACATCCACATTGCCATGCTCCACATAGTCATCCGGCAATGCCACATTCAGCACCCGCACCTGGCACTTTACATCGCTTAAAAATTCCAGTACATGATCTCCAAAGCCTCCGGTGCGCACATTTTCTTCCATGGTTACCAAAAGCTGATGCTCCCTGGCCGTCTGCAAAAGCAGTTCCTCATCCAGGGGCTTGACAAATCTGGCATTGATCAGAGTACAGCTGTAGCCTAAATCCCGCAGTCGCTCTCTCACCTTTACTGCCTCTTTCACCATACTTCCCACTGCCAGCAGCGCAATGCCGCATTCATCATAGAGCACTTCCCATCGTCCATACCGGATGGGGGCGCGAAAATCTGCCAACCCGTCATAGGCTTCCCCTCTTGGATAGCGAATCGCCACAGGCCCCTGCTGCTTCAGCGCAAATTTCAGCATATCCGACAGCTCCCATTTATTCTTGGGAGCCATCAGCGTGAGGTTCGGCACTGCGCTTAAAAAAGACAGATCGAAAATGCCCTGATGAGTCTCCCCGTCACTGCCCACCAGCCCGGCCCGGTCAATGGCAAACACCACCGGAAGATTCTGAATGCACACATCGTGAATCACCTGATCGTAAGCCCTCTGCAGAAAAGAGGAATACACCGCCACCACCGGCCGAAGTCCTCCCACTGCCATTCCTGCTGCAAAGGTCACGGCGTGCTCCTCCGCAATTCCAACATCAAAGAACCGCTCCGGATACATATTCCGAAAACGCTTCAGTCCCGTACCATCCGGCATGGCGGCAGTCACCGCCACCAGCTCCGGAATCCGGCTGCCCAGCTTGCACATCACGGTAGAAAAAATATCCGTATAGTTTGCTTTTCTTTTTTTCTTTTTCGGCAGTCCCGTCTCAATGTCAAAGGGCTCTGCGCCGTGGAACCGGGCCGGATGGCGCTCCGCAGGAGCATAGCCTTTCCCCTTCTTGGTCTTTACATGGATCACCACAGCCCCTTTGACTTTCTTAGCTTCCTGGAAACACTTCACCATCTGGCTGATATTATGGCCGTCCACAGGCCCCAGATATTTTACCCCCAGATCTTCGAAAAACATCCCTGGAATCACCAGCTGCTTAATGCCGTTTTTCGTATTGCGAATCCGCTCCACCATCCGGTTTCCATATACCGGTATCTTGTTCAGAGTATTTTCCACCCCTGCTTTTAAGCCGGTGTAGGCCTCCGCTGTGCGCAGATTGCTCAGATACGTGGACAGTCCTCCCACATTCTCTGAGATGGACATCTCATTGTCATTTAAAATAATGATAAAATTGGTTTTTAAATGGGCTGCATTGTTCAATGCCTCGTACGCCATGCCACCGGTGAGGGAACCGTCCCCGATCACCGAAACCACGCAGTAATGGCCGCCCAAAAGATCTCTGGCTCTGGCATAGCCTAAGCCAGCTGAAATAGACGTGGAGCTGTGCCCTGTATCGAAGGCGTCACAGACGCTCTCCTTTCTCTTGGGGAAACCGCTCATGCCGCCGTATTTACGCAGTTCATCAAAACCATCCCGCCTTCCGGTAAGAATCTTGTGCGTATAGGACTGATGCCCTACATCCCAGATAAACTTATCCTCCGGCAGCGAAAACGCCAGATGCATGGCCATAGTCAGCTCCACCACACCCAGATTGGAGGCAAGATGCCCGCCTGTAACGCTGATTTTTTCAATCAGAAAATGACGGATCTCTTCTGCCAGCAGTGGAAGCTCCTCCTTATCAATGGTTTTGATATCGTTCATATGATTAATCTTTTCAAGTATCATAGTGATAACCCCCGGACTGCGAAAGCCCTTCCTTTATCCTTAGTTTTCCCTGTGCATCAGGTGAATAACCAGCTCCCGCAGAAATTCGTACCGCTCAAGTTCCGATATACCCTCAGACAGTTCCAAAAGCCCTTCCAACGCATTTTTCGAAACCCGCTCAACCTCTTTTTTTGCCTGCTCAAGCCCCCTCAGGGTCACGTAGGTGGTCTTGTGATTCTTTTCATCACTGCGTATCGGTTTCCCCAGCATCTGCACTGTGGAAGTCACATCCAGGATGTCATCCTGAATCTGAAACGCCAGGCCGATATTTCCGGCAATCTTCTCCACCTGAGCCACCTGTTCCCTGTCCGCTCCTGCCAGCACCGCTCCTGTCATCATGGAGGCCTCCAGAAGAGCACCGGTCTTCAGCCGATAGATAAAATCCAAAAGCTCCTGGGACAGAATTTTTCCTTCCATCTCCACATCCACAGACTGACCGCCGATCATACCAAAAATTCCGGTCTTTTTTGCCATAACTGCCAGCGCCTGTCCCACCTTTGGGTTCTCCGGCTCCATATCAAAAGCCCGGCTCATACACTCATAGGCATAATTTAACAGCCCATCTCCAGCCAGGATTCCCATCGCCTCCCCGTAAACCACATGAGTAGTTTTTCTGCCTCTTCGATATTCATCGTTGTCCATGGCGGGAAGATCGTCATGGATCAGAGAATGGGTATGGATCATCTCCATCCCTGCCATAAAAGGCTCCACCACAGAGCTTTTTCCGCCAAACATTTCATAAGTAAGCAGCATCAGAAGAGGACGTATCCGCTTGCCCCCTGCCAGCATACTGTAATTCATGGCCTCCAGAAGAGTTTTCTGATGTCCCTCCTCCAGGGGCAGATACTTCTTCAGCACTGTTTTTACCCTGGCAACTTCTCTTGTCAAAGTTTCCTCAAAACTCATCCAGCCCACCTTCTTCGTTCATAATCATTACCTTTTCCTCTACCCTGGAAATCCTCTGGCCACACTCCTTTGCCAGCTTCATCCCCTCCTGGTAAATTTCAAAGGATTCCTCCAGGGAGGTATTTTTATCTTCCAGTTTCAAAAGCAATTCATCCAGCCTGTCAAATACCTGTTCCAGACTGGTCTTTGTCTCCTCCATGATCTTGGCCTCCCTTTTTTCCTTCCATCTTATTCACTGTGGCTTCGATGAAGCCATCTGCAAAATACAGCCGCAGTACCTGACCGGGAACCACAGCGGATGCGCTGTTTACCCGTTTGCCCGCCTCATCTGACACAAAGGCAAATCCCTGCTCCAGTTTCCGCAGCGGCGATAAACCGTTCAGGCGTTCTGTATAGAGTCTCAGACGTCCTTTTTCCCCTTCCAGTTTCCCCGCCATCAAAAAATGCAGCCGCTGTTCTGCCTCAGCCAGCCGCTGCACATTTTCCCGAAAGGCCTGTTCCGGGCTGTGAAGCCTAAGACGCAGCCAGATCTGCTCCAAACGGCTTTTTCCTTCTGCCAGCTTGCCTTCCAAAAGACTGGCCATCCTGGCTTGATACTGCTCTAACCGCCTGGCAGCCTGCTGCATATC
The DNA here is from genome assembly GCA_905207905.1 of uncultured Lachnospiraceae bacterium. The sequence goes on from CAJLNC010000081.1 coordinate 7,835, forward strand.
CGCCACTGCCATCTCCGCCCCGGCTGAGGGGGTAGGAGCGCGAAGATCTGCCGCATAGTCGCAGATCGTAGTATCCGTCTCATGCCCCACTGCTGAAATCACAGGGGTGCTGCACTCAAACACCGCTCTGGCCACTTTCTCCTCATTAAAAGCCCAAAGATCCTCCAAAGAGCCTCCGCCTCGGCCTACGATCATCACATCCACGCCCAAACGATCCAGCATCTGAATCCCCTTCACGATGCTGTCTGCTGCTCCCTCACCCTGAACCCTGGCCGGATAAAGAATGATGCGGATCCCCGGATCTCTCCGCTTTGCCACGTGAATAATATCACGGACAGCCGCTCCCGTGGGGGCAGTCACCACCCCCAGGGTTCGGCTGTAGATCGGAATGGGTTTTTTATATTCCGGGGCAAACATCCCCATATCCTCCAGCTCCTGTTTTAATGCTTGGAATCGTTCGTAAAGCACGCCCAGCCCATCCAGACGGATCTCTTTTGCGTACAGCTGATAGGTTCCGTCCCGCTCGTAAACGCTGACGCTTCCAAAAACCACCACTCTCTGCCCATTCTCCAGGCGAAAGGCCAGACCTCTCCTGGATCCTGCAAAAAGGATGCAGGAAAGAGTGCCTGTCTCATCTTTCAGGGAAAAATAAATGTGTCCTGAAGTATGATACTTGCAGTTGGACACCTCTCCCTTCACATAAACCCGGTTCAGCAGAAAATCCTGGGTAAACATCATTTTAATGTATGCATTGATCTGTCCCACAGAATATACGCTGCTCATGTCTTACGTTCATCCTCTACACTAATTTTGCCAGAATTCCATTTACGAAAGCAGGCGAATCATCGCTGCCGAATTTTTTTGCCAGCTCCACAGCCTCATTGATAGCTACCCCTACGGGGATCTCATCATCATACTTCATCTCATAAACCGCCAGGCGCAGGATCGTCAGTTCCGCCTTACCCATGCGTCCGGTTTTCCATCCGGTAGCGATCTGATTGATACTCTCATCAATCTCCGGTACCTTTTTGGCAATCAAAGCTGCCTTCTGCCTTATGTAATTCCTGCTCTCTTCGGACACAAAGGCAGGATGATTCTGAAGTTCGTCATCCAGCACCTGCTCAAAATACAGATCCATCTGCTCTGGCATCTCATCTTCATCATAAAACTCAATGCCGAACAACATTTTAAAAATATGCTCTCTGTTCTCCCTTCTACTCATAACATTCCCTCCTTTCTTCCGTCTGGGTCAGTGCCCCGGTTTGTCTGCATTCTAAAATGGGCTGTCACATCCCCCTGATACCTATTAAAGCTCAGGGTGTTTGCGGCAGCCCTTGTCCGTCTTCTCTTGCCAAGGATCATTCCATTACTACATTGGAAATCTTAATATTTACTTCTGATACTTCCAAACCAGTCATCGTCTCAATGGCCGTCTTCACCTTTTCCTGGATCTCACCGCAGGTCTCCGGCACATTAAAACCATAATTCATATTAATATTCATGGCAACCTTCACCTGACCGTCTGAAACCTGAATCTTGACCCCTTTTCCCAGGCTCTTCACACCTAGCTTTTCGATCAGATCCCTTGTCACATTACCGGCCATGGACGCTACGCCCTTCACCTCAGAAGCTGCCAGTCCTGCAATAATCGCCACCACTTCATCTGCGATCTTCACTTCACCGTAGCTTCCCTCAGTCTCTATCGTACTGGTATGAGCTGCTTCGTTATTTGCTGTATTCGCCATGTCTGTTCCTCCTGTATCCGGTGCTTCAACCATTTCTATTCTATATAATAGCTCATCTATGCAAGTTTTGCAAGTAAATATTCAGAAGCTGCGCTAGTATCCTGCGGAGCATTTTGTCTCATAGGAAAGAATTTCCCATGAAACGAAAAGGGCTTTGAAACAGCCAATTAATCTATATGGCTGAACGGTTCCCGTTTTTATCATTTACCGGCCAAATTCGGACAGCACCAACCCCGGATTTCGATCCAGAACCATGCCCACAGACCAGCTGTTGATAAACAAAAGCAAAGGCCTGTCCTTGAGATCCTTGATCTTCTTCATGTCCGAAGTTCCGACCAGACGGTTCATATCGATCTCTTCATTTTCGATCCAGCGGATATACTCATACGGCAGATTTTCCAGACGAATCTCCACCTTGTATTCATTTTCCAGGCGGTATTTGAGCACATCAAACTGAAGGACACCGACTACTCCTACTATAATCTCCTCCATACCTGTATTATATTCCTGGAAGATCTGGATCGCACCCTCCTGCGCAATCTGGTTGATTCCCTTAACGAACTGTTTTCTCTTCATCGTATCCACCTGACGCACTCTGGCAAAATGCTCCGGCGCAAAGGTCGGGATTCCTTCATATACAAACCGCTCCTTTGAAGTTGTCAGCGTGTCACCAATCGAAAAGATACCCGGATCAAATACTCCGATGATATCTCCGCCATAGGCTTTGTCAATCATTTTTCTCTCGCTTGCCATCATCTGCTGCGGCTGGGAAAGGCGTACTTCTCTGCCCCCCTGGATATGATACACATTCATCCCGGCTTCAAACTCACCGGAACAGATCCGCATAAACGCGATCCTGTCACGGTGTGCTTTATTCATATTGGCCTGGATTTTAAATACAAATGCTGAAAAATCTTTTTCCTTCATCGGGTCGATCGGTCCCTGATCTGACATTCTCGGAAGAGGAGACGATGTCATGGCAAGGAAATGCTGCAAAAATGTCTCCACTCCAAAGTTGGTCAGTGCAGAACCGAAAAATACCGGAGAAAGTTCTCCTTTGCTCACCAGCTCCTGATCAAACTCCGCAGCCGCCCCGTCTAAAAGCTCAATCTCTTCTTCCAGTGTCACTTTTGCTTCTGTGCCGATCAGCCAGTCGATCTCCGGGTTGTTGATATCTACCTTTTTGACTTCTCCCACAGAAGTTCCTTTTTTCGTATCCGAGAACAGCTCGACCTCCTGTTTCTGACGGTCGAACACTCCTTTGAATTCTTTGCCGGAGCCGATCGGCCAGTTCACCGGGCAGGTTGCAATCCCCAGCTCTTTTTCGATCTCGTCAAGAAGATCGAATGTATCCTTGGCTTCCCGGTCCATTTTGTTGATAAATGTAAAAATCGGAATATGGCGCATCACACAGACTTTAAATAATTTTCTCGTCTGGGCCTCCACACCCTTGGAGGCATCAATGACCATCACCGCAGAGTCTGCAGCCATCAGTGTACGGTAGGTATCCTCCGAGAAATCCTGATGTCCCGGTGTATCCA